>CAUZAW010000336.1:0-3603 GCA_963577735.1 Phycisphaerae bacterium
GCATGCCGACGAGACTACGCAAATGCTGCTGACGCCAATGGATTGATCCATGTCGCCAGCTTTTCTTGTCCGGATCAATGTGGTTTAACTCAGCCACCTGATTGAGTGTTTCGATCATTGTATCGACAGACTGTGCATCGATCATGCATGATCCGTTACTGTCCATTTTGACATGCTCGGTTGCCATGTGTTGAACAGCAAAGGCGTCCGCCTGGCATTCGAACCGGCGCGAGACCCACCCGAAAATGAATATCCAACAGCCGATCGATATCAGGGTGGTAACATTAGTGGATTCGCTCCAACTTGCGTTCGCTGTCGCATATGCTGGCGCCATGTCGGCAAAGATTCGCTCAACAATTATTGCGGTCACAGACCAGGCGACCACAAGGCTAAGCATTAAAGATCCAGCCGAGGTAATCAGCCAGAACATGTGTCGGTGACGAACGTGGGCCAGTTCGTGTGCCATGACCGCTTCCACCTGTGGCCGGTGCAGCAGTTCTAGCAAACCGTCACTGAGCAGAATGTACCGTATCGGGCGAATAATTCCCATGACCGCGGCGTTCGTGATACCGCCAAATGTCTGCCAGATCAGCAGATCGCACACCCCAACTTGGTGTTGCCGGCACATCGACAGCAGACGTTGACGAAGTTCACCCTCAGGCAGGGGAGTCGTCTTCCAGATGTAGCGGATCAACAGCGGCGCAAACAGAAATATGCAACCGGCCCCGCAGATGTATAAAAAAGGCTGCGGGTTCACTGACCAGGCCGTCAGTTCCCGTGGTGCGTAGTGTTCAATTAACTGGGTGAGTGCCAGCAACATGGCCAAAGGTATAAACAGCAGGGCGACCTGATGTCGAAACTGAGCGGCGATGTATTGGCTGTGCGTCCAGATGGGGTAGATAGGTTTACCCTGATCGATACGGCTGATCAGTTCCGCATTACGCAGACAGTGTTCTATGGGGTAATACGCCCACCAGCCCGCTATCAAAAGCAGCAGTGGCGGGATCATGATTAGCAGTTCACTAACCAAAATGATGCGGTGCCCGATAAGCTGATGCAGCTGATCAAGCGCACCAAAGGCGAGATCAACTAGATATAATGCCAGAATACATATCCGGTAGAGCGATGTGAGCCGGCCAAGCCGGCGCAGGCGATGACGGTAATTGGGCGCGTACAGGCCTTGCCGTGTAGCTCGGCAGACGAGAGCATAAATAGTTGCAATGACCAATTTGGGTGTGAAGACGATGGCGACAATCTGCCAATGGGTTACTTGAGCAAACGACAGATTGTCAAGTCCGTTGTCTTGGCGCGCGAATATTAACAATGCAAGAAATAGGACGATGACAAAAAGTTGCATACCGGGGTTCTCTACCCGTAGATCTGTTTGTCGGTCTGTCGCACTGCTTGGCAGAATGCGGCAATCTTTGCCGTGTCCTTGATGCCTCGTACCGATTCAACGCCGCTGGAGACATCGACAAAGTCCGGACGCACCGCCTCGATGGCATGCCCCACGTTTTCAGGTGTCAAGCCCCCTGCCAGGATCATGGGTACGCCAAGGGGGAGCGCCCTGTCGGCCAACAAGGCTGCTAGGTCGGCCCAATTGAACGATTGGCCGGTTCCGCCGGGCAGTAACTGGCTGTCGTTGGTATCGACCGTTTCTGTATCCAGGAGGATGCCAGCCAGGTTGTCGCATTTAGCCTGCCAACTCGAAACGGTTGCAAAAAAATTCTTTACTGAAAATGGCATCGACTTAATCGTATGCAAAGGCGTCAGGCGAGCTGCAAAATCAGGCGTTTCATGGCCGTGCAGTTGAATCGTGTGGATAGTAAGTGTAGAGGCTACTTGCTGGATGTAATTTGTGTCGGCATCTACAAACAGCGCGATCGGCTCTACCGAGTCAGCAAGTACCTGCACGATCCTTTTGGCTTGTTCCACGCTGACCTGCCTCGGAGAGCGTTCAACGAAGACAAGGCCGATTGCATCAGCACCGGCCTCGGCAGCGGCAAGGGCTGTTGATCGGTCGCACACGCCGCAGATTTTAATACGTGTTCGTTTCACAATGGTATTCTAAGTCGCGTCAGTGGACAGGTCATTATGCGGGGAAAGCAGTCAATTCTCTTGCCATGTCCAAGCTCAAGCCATACACCTGTCAAACAATCTCCAGTTGGGCGTACTCGAGCACGAGTGTTTTGATGCCGGCATTGGCAAATTGAACGCGAACACGTGTGTGCAAGGATCTTCCATTGACGACCAGCACGCGCCCCAGGCCGAACTGCCGATGACGAACCATGGTTCCAGGCGGAAATATTCGCGATGCGTCGTCAAACACATCTTTGGCGTTAACATCACCATGGCCGAGTTCAGATTGTCCATGCGGCCAATCATCATCGTGTTCTAGATCGACCGAATCAATCGGTTCCGATGGCAGTTCCGCGATGAATCGGCTGGGAATTACCGGCTGTGTTTGGCCGAAGACCATTCTGTAGCGAGTGTGGGTGAGCATGAGTTGCTGCTTGGCGCGGGTGATCCCGACGAAACAGAGTCGGCGCTCCTCTTCAATGTCGCGCGGGTTATCCTGTGATTGGCTGTGCGGCAGTAGGCCATCTTCTAGGCCGAGGATGGCAACGAGGGGAAACTCTAGGCCCTTGGCCGCGTGCAGGGTCATCAAAGTGACAGCGCCTTCCTGGGAATTAACCGAATCGACATCACTGACCAGGCTGATCTGTTCGAGATAGGATATCAGTTTGGGTTCGAGACTGGCCGGCGGATCATCTTGGTGCTCGAAGTTGTACTCCTGGTCAAATTGCTGGGCTGAGCTGACCAGTTCTCCGAGATTGTCAATTTTTTCGCCATCAGGGTCATTGGGGTCTTTGCGATAATAGGTTTCGAGTTGTGACTCGTTAAGTATGCGTACAAGGAAAACGCGTAGTGAATCCGGCTGTGTCTTGGCCGTGTCCGTCCGCCAGGATTGCAGCATCTGGCTAAATCGCTTGACAGCCCCAACAGCCCGGGAATTCAGCGCGATGATGTCTTGCGGATTTTCGATCGTATCAGCAAGACTCTGCTGACTTGCAGCGGCGTGGGCCCGCAAGGCCTTGACAGATCGGTCGCTGATACCACGGGCCGGTGTATTGATGATGCGAAGCAGGCTCAATTCGTCTAGCGGGTTGGCAATGGTCTGCAGGTAGGCGATTGCATCCTTTATTTCCTTGCGATCATAAAATGCTGTGCCTCGAGCCACTTGGTAGGGTGTTGCAGCCTTCCGTAGTGCATTCTCGATTACTCTGCTCAGTGAGTTGGTCCGGTAGAACACGGCCATGTCGTTCCATGTAATGTGTTGCTCATCATGGTAGCGATGAAACTGCTCAACTATCCACTGCGCTTCGTGCTGTTCATCGTAGCATCGTGTGACCGTGACCAGCGGGCCGGTCTGGTTGTCGGTCCATAGTGATTTGTGTTTGCGGTGAACGTTGTTTTGAATCAACCCATCGGCAACGGCCAGTATGTTTTTCGTGGAACGATAGTTCTGTTCGAGGCGAACGACGGTAGCGTCAGGATAGTGGGTTTCAAACTCAAGAATATTGCGGATATTCGCTCCTCGCC
>CAUZAW010000337.1:0-3600 GCA_963577735.1 Phycisphaerae bacterium
ACATAGGTGGTGGTATAAGGCGAGATACCTTCGGCGACAACGCCCATTTCCTTGAGGATGGGTTGGCCTTTTTCATTGATGGCGCCGTGACCGGCCAGCAGCAGTGCGCCGCCGGCGCGAACGTGGCTGGTGAGCTTGGTTTTGATCGCGCCGGTGACGGAGACATTGTCGGGCACGATGACCAAGTTGTAGCCGGCCAGATTGGCCTCGTCAGTGTCACCGACGAAATCAAATTGAAGGCGTAACTGTTGAAGAAGTCGCACCGCGCCGACTTCGGGACCGGTCAAGTCGGGGTGATAGTTCACCTGTTCCTGCAACGAACGCAGCACGGCGATCTGGGCTATGGGCTTGGCATTCTGGCACCACGGTTCGCAGGCTTCGACGTGGCTGTAGACGCCGGCGATCAACTGGTAGGCAGGCTTGTCGAGCGTGCCTCGCGGGTGCATCTGGTCGCCGATGGAGCACGCCGCGCCGTGGGCAAGCATCTGGGTACATTCGTACATGAGTGCCGCCGGTGGTTTGATCCCTCCGAAATCAGCCCAACTTTTGTGAAATCGCCCGGTCATGCCCACGTAGGGCAGGCCGAGTGTTCGCGCGAAGCGGACGTTGAGCGGAAAATAACTGTAGTCCCATTGGCCGGTGGGCAAGGCTTCGATGTCAATGTGGTGCAGGAATTTTTTTTCCTCGCCGAGGCAAACCATTGGCCTGCTGTTGTACCAGACATTGACCTGTCGCCTGCGGTGGGCGGCGGCGACCATCTTGTTGTAGCGGGCCATGTACTGGTGTGAGAGCTGGCGGGCGAAACGGCGGCGATCGGTTTCATCTCCCGGATCAAGTTGGGCCTTGCGCATGGCGTCGATCGACCACTTGGAACAACTGGGCGTGTCTATGCAGATATCCACGAACAAGCCATCGATGGGTTTGAATTTGCGCAATACTTCGTCGATCTGGTCGGCCAAGTAGTCTTGATAGGGGCTGGCCATGTCTAGGCGTTGCCAAGGGCCGTCAAGTGGGCCGGCACCACAGGGAGAACCATCGGGATTGAGCGCGAGCCACTCGGGGTGTTCGTTGGCGGCGTATTCATCGCAAAGCACGCTGACGTAGAGCGGGGCGGCGATGTGGTGTTTATGCAGGGCGTCGACCTGGGCGGCGAGCAGGTCAAAGCCCTTTTTGAGGTTGGGGTGGCGTGCCGGGTGTTTGGTGTCGTAATAGAGGTGGCCGTGGTGACATTTGGCAAAGACGGTCACGCTGTTGACGTGGGCGTCGAGCATGGTCCTGATGAAAGTGTCAGCATCGAACTGGCTGGCGACGGATCGAATGTGCGGACTGGTGTGGAAGTCCAGGTGAATCTGGCGAAAGGGCAGATTGTCGGCCATGTTTACATCCTGGCGGGCATGGTGGCGTGGGGCCATCATAGCGAGGGGACGGTATCCATGAAAAAGCCGCGGCAGTACCGCGGCTTTCTGACTGTACAGCGTTTACGAGCAAGTTCAATCGCTGTGCAGCGGGTCGAGGGTAGCATGGGATCGGTCAGTTGACCGCGATACGGCGCGGTTTGACCTCATCGCGCTTGTTGAGCTTCAAGTGCAGCACGCCATCAGTGAGTTTTGCGTGGATGTTGCTTTCGTCCACGGTGTTTGGCAGATTGAAACTGCGTGCCATACGTGTGAAGCGACGTTCGGCCAGGTGTTTCTGGCCTTTTTTCTCTTCGCCTTTCTTGCGCTGAGCGATGATGGACAGCACGCTGTTTTCGAAGGTGATTTCCACTTGGTCCTTGGCGAATCCGGGCAACTCCGCCTCGATATAGACGTGTTCGTCGTCCTCGCTAATATCCACTGGACAAGTACCGGCCATCTCGACGTCACTGTTGTCGCCGATCCACGGTGAAAATAGCCGATCAAAGTCCTCATCGATTGCGATGAACGGGCTCAACCCGGTCGATTGACCAATTCTACGTATGGTTGTGGGAAACATGTTGGGCTCCTTTTCTGACACAGGTGTGACTAAAACGTTTTGTGTGCTCGGTTGCGGAACCGTTCCGTGCCGATAGTATTTCTACTAGTTATAAAGCAAGTGGCATGCCAGAGCTTGATTTGGTAACATACTGAAATATAAATACTTAAGGCATGTTCCTCCAAGGCCTAGGCTGCCGATTTGGCAGTCTAAGGTTTGCCTCCCGGCTAGGTTTCAGCAAGATGTCGTAGGTGTCTTTTGACTGGCTGTGGGGAAGCGCAACAATAGGGACAATGAACATTCGCGTTGCCATTGTGGGGCCGACCGGTTACACGGGTCTGCACCTGATTGAGTTGTTACTGCGACATCCAAATGCCGCGGTGACCTATCTGGCCAGTAGGCGTCAGACTCCGGTCAATGTGGTACAAGAGTTTGCGCAGTTGCGGGGACGCTTGCCGGATGACGTGGCAGTGTGCCGGGCGATTGACGTGCGAGCGATTGCCGGAGAAAGCGACGTGGTGTTTACCTGTCTGCCTCATGTTGTGGCGATGCAGGTTGTGCCGACGTTGCTCGATGCCGGTCTGCGGGTAGTTGACCTATCGGCTGACTATCGTTTCTCTGATGCCCGGGTGTACGAACAGACATACCACCATGAGCATAGTGATCTGCAGAATCTCTCCTGCGCGGCGTACGGCCTGCCGGAACTGTTTCGGGAAGCCTTAAGCGGTGCCCAACTGGTGGCGAACCCGGGCTGTTACCCGACTGCGACAGCGTTGGGGGTGGCGCCCCTGGTCAGAAGTGGGATGGTGCGAGCCAAGGGGATGATCGTGAATGCCGCGTCGGGTGTGACTGGGGCGGGGCGCAAGGCGCAGTTGGGCCGCCAGTTTGCCGAGCACAACGAGTCTTTCTATGCGTACGGTGTGATTGGTGGCCACCGGCATCAGCCCGAAATAGTTCAGGTATTGTCACGCGTAGCGGACCAAGAGGTGGACGTGCTGTTTGTGCCGCACTTGTTGCCTATCGATCGCGGGATACTGGCCACGGTGTATCTGGACCCCGTAGATGACGGGATTACGCAGGAAGCAGTGTTCGAAGCGTTTGAAGCGGCGTATGAAGATGAGCCGTTTGTGCGGGTGTGCGACGACCCACCCAACGTCAAGCACGTGCAGGGCACAAATTACTGCGACATCAGCGCACGGGTGGTGGTGACGGGGTCGGGCAGAAAAGTCGTGGTTTTCAGCACGATCGACAACATGATCAAAGGCGCCAGCGGCCAAGCGGTACAGAACATGAACCTCATGTTCGACCAGGACGAAACATCGGGGCTGGTTTAAGCTCACGTTGCGGCTGATCGGCCTCATGGGCCTGCGAGTTCTTATTTTTTATCTTTGGGCTTGAGTAGTTCGCCTAGGCCTTTGTCTATTGTGTCGCCGATGCCCTTGCTGATACTGTCAGTGGACTTGCCCAGGTCATCGGCTGTTTTGACGAGGTTATCGATTCCCTTTTGCACTTGCTTGGTGGTGGTGGCGATGACCTCAAGATTGATTTGCGGGACGTTCTTTAAACCCGCAAGGCTCTTGGCTAGGTCGCCAGCAAGGTCAGGTAACAAGTCTACGGTCCTTTGGACAACGGCAGCAAATACGGCCT
>CAUZAW010000338.1:0-3598 GCA_963577735.1 Phycisphaerae bacterium
TGATCCGTTCGGCTGATCAACCATTGCACGCCTGGCCCCAACTGCTTGACGATCCGATGGCGATACACGGCTAGGTACGGCCGTTCCGTTTGCGTGTGGCCGGCCAGGATCACGATCTGGCCTTGGGCTACCGCCTCGATGACGTCGTGGTGTCGCATTTCACCGGTCAAGTATGCGTCAGCACTATTTGCCACACGTTTTATGATAGACCAGCCGGCGCCTGGACACACCGCCACAGTGGTAATGCGCCCTGGATGATCACCACCGGGGGGCGTCGCTACCTGTAAATGTGAGAGGTGAAGATGCTTTTTGATTCGGCCAACCAGCGTCTTGGCCGATACCGGCTGATTAAGTGTCAAGAGGCGGCCTTGGCCAACTTGATCGCAGGCCGGTGGCGGTTCAGTCGTGGGGTAAATGTCAAAGGCTGGCTCTTCATAGGGATGTGTGTGTCTTACCGCTGCCACGACGTTGGCTAGGGAAGTGGTGCCGCAGGCCATCTCGATCCGCAGTTCATCAACCGTTTCGAGCCGACCAGCCTTGCCGACAAACGGGTCTGTATCTGCGCTGCCACGAAACGTGCCATGGCCCAGGATATTAAAAGAGCAGGCTTCGTAGTTGCCGATGTGGCCGCCGCCAGCCTCGGCCATGGCCGAGCGCACGGCTGCAGCCTTGTTGGCAGGGACGTATGTCACAATTTTAAATGATGAGCCTTCCGGCAAGGAGCTTTTGGGGGGCTCGACAACTTCGCTGTGGCCTTGGCCGATTCCGTCGCAAAGCCATTGGTTGACGCCAGCAGGTGCCGCGTCCAAGGCTGTGTGTGGGCTGTAGATTGCAATTCGTCGCTGTATGGCTTCAATAATAATCCGCGGTTTCCAGTCAGCTTGACTTTCGTTGGCCAGCCTTTCGATCGGCTGGAAGATAGGTGGGTGGTACGCCACGATCAGGTTCGCCTTCTTGCGTACGGCTTCGGCCATCACCGGTTCGGTCATATCGATGCACAACATGGCCCGACGCACCGGCCAGGCCGGGTCGCCGACGTGCATCCCGACTTTGTCCCAGTCCTCGGCCAGATGCTGCGGTGCAAACTCATCAAGCACCTCAAGCACTTTTTTTAATCGCATGGCGGCCAGCATATCGGCTCGGACAGTATTTTGCAGCCATTATCTGTGAATAACCGATTCAAGTTTGGAAATAGTTTTTTAGGATATGACTATGACTTCATCTGCGCCGAGCACGCTCATAACCCAGAAACGCACCCAACCTGTCCTGCCAGGCGCCTCCACAGACCCCAGGCGGCAGTTTGAGGCGATCAAGCGGGTCGAGGAGGAAGCCAACAAACGTGTCCAGTTAGGCATGCAGCTCTACCGCGCCGCCGAGGCACACACCACTCATCAACAATCCTTGTTAGATGGGTTCAAGCAAGAGCAGCAGCAGCTTAAGGAGGATTTGGAGGAAGACGTCACTCGCAGTCTGCACGCCTATGACCAGTGGGTGGGTAAGATCGATGAGGACTTCACCAGTGCGCTCAAAGGCCTGCAAGGCCGTATCGATGCACTTCAGGAGCAGTGGTCCCAGTCGCAACAGCGTATAGATGACATGATGCGCCGTTCCGAGGTGTTGCTTGATCAGAGCCGCACTATTGTTAACTTGGCGGTGAAGCAGATTCCGCCCGTTGCCAACGGCAAGGGGTCCGAGTTTTAGCGGGTCGATGCTTTTATCCCATAGTTGTGTTTCGCTGTTAAAATACTGACATGTTTACGGGTATTGTGCAGGCCATGTGTTGCGTTGAAGCGGTCAAGGATCAGCCGGCCGGCAAACGGCTAGTCGTTGGCCGCAGGAAGTGGCAGCCGGTCGGTATGACTTTGTGTCCGGGCGATTCAGTCTGTATCAACGGTGTTTGCCTGACTGCTGTAGAAGTATCTGACAAGTTGATGAGTTTTGACGTCATCGTCGAGACATTGAACCGGACCACGCTGGGGTCGCTGTCAGTGGGCGACCCGATCAACGTAGAGTTGTCATTGGCCGCCTCGGCACCGATCAGCGGTCACTTTGTGCAGGGGCACGTCGAGGCCACGGCCGTCGTCATGGCCGTCGAGCAGGGCTCAGACGGCGTGCGTTTAACGCTGCAGCCACCGATTGATTTGATGTCGTATATCGTGCCCAAGGGGTCGATCACCCTTGATGGCGTGAGCATGACCGTTGCCGCTGTCGGCCACAGTGATTTTCAGGTTGCCCTGATTCCCACCACGCTGCAGGTTACTACGCTGGGCAAGGTCCGGCCGGGCTCCGCCGTCAACATTGAAACGGACGTGATCAGCCGCACTGTGGTGCATGCACTGAAACAGATACAGTTGCCGGCGGCAGGAGGCCAACTGGTTAGCTTCGAAATGCTCCGCGAGGCTGGATTTGTGCGGTAGGGGCGCCGCCGGTCATCGCATCGCTGCCGCGTGGGAGGTGATTGAGACCAAACTTGGATCCGAAGTGTGTCGCGTATTGACACGGCAGCCGACTGCCACGGCTGACGGTTCGGCCGCGATCAGCAACACCGTCAGGTCATCGAGCTGGTTGAGCGAACCTTTTTGCTGATCGAGTTTATTGCCTAGCCGCTGCAATGCCGTATTGACAGGACCGTAAGCTAAATCCTTAAACTCTGTGAGGTATTGGTCGCTGATGGCTGTTTGCCCTGCAGTACCACCGTGCTCAGGCTTGGAAAATGCTGTTTCCAGCCCGTCGCTGAAGATAATCAAGCGGTCGTCCGGTTCCAGTTGTATTCGTTGCAAGTCAAATTGCGCATTATTGAACACTCCCAGCATGGGGCCTTGTGCTGTGATAATTGTAGTTGCACCGTCGGCTGCAAGCAGAATGGGGTATGGGTGGCCAGCACGAGCGATCAACAGTTCGTACGTGTCCGTGTTGAGGATGCCGTACACAGCAGTGGCGGTGCAGGCTTGGTCGGTTTCGTATCCCACGATGGCGAGGTTGAGCCTCGACATCGCTTCGTTGGGCGCAATAATGCGGAGATCATCACCATCTTTTTTCAACCCAAGCACAGCCATGGCGCTTTTGATGTATATCGTCATCAAGGCGGCAGGCACGCCGTGGCCGACTGCGTCAGCGAGGAAGAATCCAATATGGCTGTCGTCGAGCTGGGCCACGTCGTAAATGTCACCGCTAACGTAACTGGCCGGGCGAAACAATACGTCGCAAAACACCATATCCGTCTGGGGCAGCGTCTTGGGCAATAAGTCGCGCTGCAATTGAGCGGCCAACCGCATCTCTCCGTCGATCTTACCGAACATGTCCACCACGCCTTTACTGTGCATGTGGAGGATTGAAAGCTCGGTTTTGAGTGTCTTTATCACATCAGCCTGGTTCCACAAGGTTCGCAGCACCACCGCGATTGACGCCGGGTCCCCATTGGGTGCGGCGGTTATCACGCCCTCGAGAAAGGTCGTGCCCAGCGGTTCATTGTCGCCTGGTCTAGTCAACAGTCCGGTCACATGGTGATCCTGGAGGACGGTCGTCAACTCATATAGGCGCTTATGCTGAGGCTGGTCCATGACCAGCCAGGCTACGGCGCACTGGCCCAGCAGCGACT
>CAUZAW010000339.1:0-3592 GCA_963577735.1 Phycisphaerae bacterium
GCACACATCCTTAGTCTATGCCTGCCAAAAGACCATGACAAGCTCGCTGAGCAGCAGAGAACACATTAGACACTTGGTTTATAAGCATATTTTGCCGTTCTACATGCTAATGGCAGCTATCTAGTCAAGCCGCAGGGTTCTGTTTTTCCTTCCCGTCGGCTTCCTGTAGGTCCTGACGATCCACCACGCCGCCGTCTACCTGGATCTTTTCGGCCAATGCCGAGGCATCACGAGCCTTCTCTATGACCGTTTCGGCCGAGATGATCCCGCGGCTGTACAGGTCCCAGAGGTGATCGTCCAGAAGTTGCATACCGAATTTCTTACCTGTCTGGATCGACGAGTCAATGCGAAATGTCTTGTTCTCGCGGATAAGGTTGGAGATCGCCGGGGTAACCAGCAGAAACTCATAGGCAGCTACCATCCCTTTGCGGTCTGCTCGGCTCATGAGCTGCTGACTGAGCACTGCCATCAGCGAACTGGAAAGTTGAACACGAATCTGGGCCTGCTGGGCCACTGGGAAGGCATCAATAATCCGGTTGATCGTGCCCGAGGCACCGGTGGTATGCAGCGTACCGAAAACCAGGTGGCCGGTCTCGGCAGCGCGGACTGCCGCCTCGATCGTTTCCAAATCGCGCATTTCACCGACCATGGCCACGTCCGGGTCCATCCGCAAGGCACGCCGTAGTGCTTCGGCGAAGCTAGGCACGTCGTTACCCACCTCACGCTGATTGATGATGCTCTTGTTGTGCTTGAAGTAGTACTCGATCGGGTCCTCGATGGTGATGATGTGCCGGTCTGTCGTCTGGTTGATGTAGTCGATCATCGAAGCCAGCGTGGTTGTCTTGCCCGAGCCGGTCGGGCCGGTGACCAGAAACAGGCCTCGTGGCCGGGTACACAACTCGGCCACCGTTTGCGGCAGGCCGATCTGCTCAAATGTCAGTAGTTCCGACGGTATCAGCCGCAACGTAATGGCGACATTACCCTTTTGCTTGAATATCGACACGCGGAATCGGGTATTACCGTACGCGAACCCGAAGTCAGACCCCCCCTCTTCCTGAAGCTCGTTTTCCGAGCGCTCGGGCGAGATGGACTTCATCAGCGTGATGGTATCTGTCGGGTCGAGCACCTTGGTCTTGAGTCCAACCAACCGGCTTCGTACGCGCAGCGTCGGCGGCAGGCCGACAGTCAGATGGATGTCACTTGCCTTCTGCTTGATCGCCGTGTCGAGCAACCGATCAATGTGAACAGCAGGCATATGTATCTCCGTACTACTAAAACCACCCGGCACGAGTATACGCGACGATCTGCAACAGTCAGGTCAAGGCCGCGTTTAGCCGGGACGCTTCAGACTCCTCATCAGAGTCTTCATCGATCGTACCCTCTACCTGGGCCACACGGGCGATTTCCTCCAGCGAGGTCTGGCCGCTCAACACCTTGATCCGGCCGTCACCCAGCAGGTTACGCATGCCACCTGCGATGGCTGCCTCACGAATCTTGGCCAAAGGTGCCCGCTTGAACGCCATTTCACGCAAGGCATTGTCCATGACCATCAACTCAAAGATGCCCTTTCGGCCTCGATAACCGGTATTGCCGCATTCCTTGCAGCCACTGGGCTCACAGAGCGTGTGGTTCTCTATATCCTGCGCAGTCAGGCCGCACAGGCGCAGCAGGCGTGGGTTGGGATTGGCCTGCGGCTGCTTGCACTTTTCACACAGCATCCGCACCAGACGCTGGGCAAGAACAGCCTGAACCGAACTGGCCACCAGGAACGGCTTGACACCGATGTCGACCAACCGGGTAATCGCCGATGGCGCGTCATTGGTATGCAAGGTTGAGAACACCAGGTGCCCGGTCAAGGCAGCTTGAATGGCCACCGTGGCTACTTCCATGTCACGTATCTCACCGACCAGAATCACATTGGGTGCCTGTCGCAACATGGCCCGTAGAATCCGTGAAAAGGTCAAACCAATCGCCTCGTGGACCTGGCACTGGTTGATCCCCTTGAAGTTGTACTCAACCGGGTCCTCGGCCGTGATGATCTTGACATCAGGGCGGTTCAGCACGTCCAGGGCCGTGTAAAGCGTGGTGGTTTTACCCGAACCGGTGGGACCGGTAACCAGGAAGATGCCGTTGGGCCTGCGGATGATTTTGTTGAAGTGGTCCATCGTGTCTTCGGACATGCCCAGGTTGGTCAGGCCCACGCGTGCCGATTCAGGACGCAGGATACGCAGCACCACACTTTCACCGTGATAGGCAGGGCAGAAGCTGACGCGAAAGTCGATGGAATCCTCGCCAACCTTCATCTTGATGCGTCCGTCCTGTGTGTTTCTCTTTTCCTCAACACGCACACCGGCGAGAATTTTAAGTCGGGCCGTCAGTGCCGCCTGCGTCTGCTTGGGGATACGGTTGCGCTCGTGGCAGACACCATCAATACGATAACGCAGCCGAACGCGGTCCTCGAAGGGCTCAAAGTGAATGTCACTGGCCCGTGAATTAACCGCCTCGGCAATCACCTGACTGACCAGACGTATCACCGGGGCGTCATCTTCGGATTCGACTTCTACCACATCGATCGACATCACGTCCAGCGACGCGCCGCGGTCAATCGACATGTCCATCGACAATTCACGGATTTCCTTGTCGATACTGTCCTGTGTCTGGTTGCTTAAGCGGTCAATAAAATCCTTTATCTTGGCACGCGAGCCTACCGCGATGTCGATTTCGCTGTTGAGGCGAAATCGCAGGTTGTCCAGCAGTTCCATGTCCAGCGGGTCATGGACCAGCACCTTGACGCGGCCATTATTTTTTTCCAGCGGCAACACCAGAAACTTTTTGATAATGTCATCAGGCAGCAGATTCATGTTGGACGTGTCGATGGCATCGAGCTTGTCCAGATCGACGTAGTCCATCTCGTGCTGGACGGCAAGGGCCTTGGCAACGTCTCCGTCTTCGACAAAGCCCAACTCGACAAACGTCTCCCCGATACGCTGACCACGCTCCTTGGAAACGGCAAGGGCCTGCTCAAGTTGCTTGTCGTCAACCAACCCTAGGCGTTTTAGTTGCTCGCCTAATTTGCGCTGTTTGCGCGCCATCGTGACCTCATTAATAGTGTCAGCTTACTAGGCTGGCTTACGTGGGGTGACCGCAGTTTCTGGGAACCATCATGCCAACCCCTCCAAGGGCTATCGGCAGGGTCAGGCTCTGTGCCGCAACCCACATTTAATTATGGTCCGCTCATAAGCGGTTGGCAAGCCTTAACAACCCAATATCTGCTCAAAGCGGCAACTTCTGCCTCGTCCGTCAATGTATTTAAACGAGCCTTTCCCACGAGTCCCCCCCTAGGGTTGGGTATCCGCACGACCGACGGGGAGCTCTACTTCGGCCAGGACGGCCACAGCTATCTCGGCATCCGCATCACCGATGCGATAGATGAGAAGGACGGGGGGGGCTAGTCACCGACTCCACCGGTGTCACTCGGGGTGCGACGCTATCAACAAACAGGTGGCCGACTGGGGTGACTACAGCGGCCCTCTCGGCGAGCACGCGCTGGGCATCACGGTCATGAACCACCCGGCCAATCTCCCGATCCTGT
>CAUZAW010000340.1:0-3583 GCA_963577735.1 Phycisphaerae bacterium
GTTTCAATCGAACTACACGGGCCAGACATTTGTGATCTTCGTTTTAACGATTGCCGCAGCGGAAGCGGCAATGGCGTTAGGCCTTGTGGTGCTGTTGTTTCGCCGTAAACGCACACTGGACGCTTCAGTGTGGTCGGCCCTAAGCGAGTAGTACAACATAAGACCTATGACCTTCGAACTGCCCATCCTGATCTGCTGGCTACCGGCCCTAGGCGCGGTGTTGTGCGGGCTGTGCTGCATGCACCGGCGACTGCGTGTGTGTGCCGGACCAATCTGCGTGCTGAGTATTTTGCTGCCATTTGTGGTCACATTGGTGGGCAGGGAAAGATTCACAGGCGAGAACCCGACGATCGTGCACATGTTTAACTGGATTCACGCAGGCCGGTTCATCGCAGACTTCTCTTACCTGCTTGATCCATTGACTTTTGTGATGCTGATGGTGGTAACGGGGATCGGCACGCTCGTGGCCGTATACGCTTGCGGGTACATGGCCGGCGACCGCGGGTACGCCAGGTTTTTTGCCAGCGTAGCGCTGTTTATTTTTGCTATGACCAATCTGGTCATGGCTGACAACCTCGTGCTTCTGTACCTAGGTTGGGAAGGCGTGGGGCTCTGCTCCTACCTGCTGATTGGTTACTACTACGATAAACCCAGCGCGGTGAAGGCGGCCAAGAAGGCTTTTATCGTCAATCGTGTCGGCGACCTGGGTTTTGCCATCGGTATTTTCCTGACGTACACCCGCTACGACACGGTCAGCATTGCGCATGTGCTGCAGAATGTCGGTCCGGCCGCAACGTCTTGGGAAGACCACTGGATACCGTTCATGCTCATGCTGGGCGCATTCGGAAAATCGGCGCAATTCCCACTGCACGTCTGGCTTCCTGATGCCATGGAAGGGCCGACCCCGGTATCCGCGCTGATTCACGCAGCGACCATGGTCACGGCCGGCGTGTATTTGATCGCGAGGTTGATGCCGCTGTTTCTGCTATCGCCCTATGCTTTGCCTACAGTGGCCGTGGTCGGCGGACTGACGGCGTTCTTTGCCGCCACGATCGCGCTCTGCCAGTATGACATCAAACGTATCTACGCCTATTCGACCATCTCGCAACTGGGCTACATGTTTATGGGCATCGGCGTGTTATCAACAGTAGGCGGGATTTTTCACCTGTTTACCCATGCCTTCTTCAAGGCACTTTTGTTTCTGACAGCCGGATCGGTCATACACGCGATGGCCGGGCAACTTGACTTGCGAAAAATGTCGGGGTTACGCAAGAAGATGCCGTGGACGTGCGGGCTGATGTTCATCGGCTGCCTTGCACTGGCGGGCTTTCCTTTCACGGCCGGGTTCTACAGCAAGGACATGATCCTGGCCGCGACACTGGAACGCGGGATCAATCACCACAACATCGCCATCATTGCACTGGGGGTAATCGGCCTGGTGACGGCGCTGCTCACGGCGCTTTATACCTTCAGGCTGTGGTTCCGCGTGTTCATGGGCCCGACCGAATATGAGATGGGGCTGGATCACCACGGCCACGAAGAAGAAGAAGAAGAAGAAGCGGACCATGGCGGCCGTGGCGATGTGCAGGTCGAACACATACACGAACCGCACGAGGTAAGTTGGCTGATGAACGGTCCGCTGCTGGTATTGGCCGCCGGTGCGCTGCTGGCCGGATGGCTTGGCCAGCGGCATCACTGGATGAAACACATGGTCGAGCATTCAACGGCCGCAGTGGCGGATCCTGACGAACACGGCGTACACCTGCATACGATCATGCTTTTTGTCAGTAGCGCCATCGCCATTGCCGGGATCATTATAGCCGCGTATTTCCACTGGCTGCGGCGGGAGGCAGCCGACACAGTAACCCAACGGTTTGCCACTGTCGTGCGTGTTCTGAACAACAAATATTACGTGGACAAGTTTTATGACGCTTCCATCGTCCGCCCGCTACGCACTGCCGGCGAACTGTGTTTCGCCATTGATCGGCTGGTCATTGGCCTTGTCGTCGCACTGGTCGGTTGCGTGCCGCGGGCCCTGGGGATTTCCATCCAGTCGTCCCAAAAGAGAACCATACAGGGTTACGGACTGGGCATGGCTGTGGGCGTCGCGGTTATTCTATTATTGATGATGGTGATGAAGTAGCGATCATGCATCGGCGGGCCCCAAGCCCGTACGAAATACAAGGGTACTTAACACTTGTCGCTTGCATTTACAGCCACGCAGACGGAACTAATACCGGTGAAGATGATTGCGCCCCTGCTACTGCTATTGCCGTTGGCCGGCGGGATTCTATTGTCGTTGTGGCGGGTCAATGCCCGCCTGTACGCGATGACCATCACGCTGGTGACTTTTGCCGTCTCGCTGGTCGCTGTGCGACAATTCGACTTTTCGCAGTCACACATGCTGCAATTTGCCGCGTCGCAGCCATGGGTCACGACATTCGGCCTTCACTTCAGTTTCGGGGTCGACTCCATTTCGTTGTGGCTGGTTCTGCTGACGACGTTTCTCATGCCATTAGTCGTACTGGGGTCGTTCAGTGCGGTAAAGGATCGGCTGTGCGAGTTCTACGTCTGGCTTCTTCTGCTCGAAGCAGCCATGATCGGCGTGTTCGTGGCCCAGGACATCATCTTCTTCTACATCTGCTTCGAGTTCACGCTGATCCCGCTTTACTTTCTGATCGGCATCTACGGATCAACACAGCGACTCAAGGCAGCGCGGATATTTTTCCTCTACACCTTCACCGGTTCAATGCTGACTTTCGCCGGCGTGCTATACGTGGCGTGGTTCGCGTCGCTACCGCAACAGTTCGGCACGTGGACCTTCGCCATCGAAGATTTAACCAAGGCGGCCCAGCAGATGTCGTACGGTCAGCAGGCGTGGGTGCTTGCGGCGATGCTGGCGGGATTTGCAGTCAAGGTACCCCTGTTTCCGTTCCACACATGGCTGCCGCTGGCGCATACGGAGGCACCCACGGCCGGATCGGTCATCCTTGCCGGAGTACTGCTGAAATTGGGCACGTACGCCCTGCTGCGTTTTGCCATCCCGATGACGCCGCAAGCCATCGAAGATTTTGCACCGTACATCGGCACCTTTGCAGTGATCGGAATCCTCTACACCGCACTGATCTGCTGGGTACAGAAAGACATCAAGAAACTGATCGCTTATTCGTCGGTCTCGCACCTGGGCTTTTGCGTGCTCGGTATGTTTTCGCTTACACCAATCGGCATGAGTGGATCGGTGATGCACATGATCAATCACGGCCTATCCACCGGGGCATTGTTCCTGTGCGTGGGCATGATCTATGAACGCTTCCACACCCGCGAGATGAGACAAATGGGCGGACTGGCTCGGGTGATGCCGATATGGGCGTTTTTCATGGTCTTTTTCTGTCTGGCCAGCGTGGGCTTGCCTGGCCTTAATGGCTTTGTCGGCGAATTTCTTTCATTGCTCGGCACATTCACCGCCAATCAGTTACTGGGCCCCAAGTTCGCCGTTACTGCCGGTTTGGGCATGATCCTGGCGGCCATCTACATCCTTTATATGGTTGGCAAAGTAGTGTTCGGCCCGATAAAGGTGCCCCCA
>CAUZAW010000341.1:0-3568 GCA_963577735.1 Phycisphaerae bacterium
AGTTGCACTCGAAGTAGCCGTTGTACGCCGAGCCTTCCTGCTGGCCGTGGGTTTCACTGACCGAACTGTCCAGGTCGAGGATGACGCGGTCCTTGGGCCGGTGCTGCTGAACATGGTCGATCCACTGGCCCGGCAAGTTCGTCATCACCGCAAGACTCAGTGCTGACCGTCGCGCCGCGAAATTCCAGCCGGACCGATCCGTCAAAACCGAGCCGTAACGCTTCCTTGCGTACTTCACCCATTGGGTGGGCCTTCCATAGCTGAAGTGAGGTGATGGAAACACCTTGTTTTACGGCCTCAAACGCGAGGTGGTTTTATTAAGCTCGGGAAATCATCTGGGAAATGTGGGCTTTAAGCGTTTTTATTGCAGTCGGGGGTGGTCAAAGGGGTCTCCAATGTTTGCTGTCAAATTTGATCATGTGGCGGTGACGGTCAGTGACATGGACCGGTCACTGGTGTTCTATTGCGACCTGCTGCCGGTCTAGGTTGGCGCCATGTGTTGATTTAGAGATGATGGGTCAATAACATGGTTGTTGGTCACTTCGTCATAAAAACAAGATGATCTCACGCAGACGCGTAGGAGAAATCAATGTCTTTGAATACAGAGCAGCTATTGGACGCCTATCGGGGGATGTGCACTATTCGCGAGTTTGAGCAGCGCGTGCATGATGAGTTTGCAGCCGGTGAGATTCCGGGTTTCGTACACCTTTATGCCGGCGAAGAAGCGTCGGGTATAGGGGTGTGTCTGCACCTGAGCGACCGGGATGTCATCGCCAGCACTCACCGCGGCCACGGCCACTGTATTGCCAAGGGTTGTGATATCAAGGCGATGATGAAGGAAATTTATGGGCGGCGCGATGGTCTGTGCGGTGGCAAGGGTGGATCGATGCATATTGCCGACCTTTCCAAAGGCATGCTGGGGGCCAACGGTATCGTGGGCGGCGGCCCGCCTTTGATCTGCGGGGCAGGTCTTACCGCCAAGGTTCTCAATACCGGCGGTGTGGCCGTCTGCTTTACCGGTGACGGTGGATCGAATCAGGGCACGACGCTGGAATCGTACAATCTTGCCAATGTGTGGAATCTACCAGTGGTCTTTGTGATCGAAGACAACGGTTACGCGGAAGCGACGAGCAGCGCCTGGTCAGTTTCCGGCAGCCAGGTAAAACGGGCTGAGGGGTTCGGCATGCCGGGGCACAAGGTGGACGGGCATGACTTTTTCGCGGTACATGAAGTAGCCGGCCAAGTGATTGAGCGGGCGAGAAGTGGTGGCGGTCCCAGCCTGATCCACATGGAAATATCACGTTTCTATGGCCATTTCGAGGGAGATGGGCAAACGTATCGTGGCGATAATGAAACTGAGGATTTACGGGCTGATCGTGATTGCCTCAAGCTATTTCGCCAACGTGTTACCAGGGACGATTTGCTGAGCGACGATCAGCTAGATGAGTTGGAATCTCAAGCCAAGCAACTGGTTGACGAGGCGGTGGCCGAAGCGGTCGAGTCACCCATGCCTAGCACCGACGATCTACTGACCGATGTTTATGTTTCTTATTAGCGGAGTACGCTGATGTCAAAAAAATCTTACCGGCAGGCTATCAACGAGGCGTTGCTGGAGGAAATGCGCCGTGATCCAACCGTGGTAGTTATTGGTGAAGACGTGGCGGGCGGCAAAGGATCGCCGGGAGAACAGGATGCCTGGGGCGGTCCCATGGGGGTGACCAAGGGGCTTATTGGCCAATTCGGGCCTGAACGAGTTTTGGATACGCCTATCAGTGAAAGTGCGTTTATCGGCGCTGCCGCGGGCGCCGCGGCCACTGGGTTGCGTCCCGTGGTGGACCTGATGTTTGTGGACTTTCTCGGCGTATGTTTCGATCAGATACTCAACCAGGCGGCGAAGTTTCGTTACATGTTCGGCGGCAAGGCGCAAACGCCCATGGTGATCCGCACAATGTACGGGGCTGGGCTGCGGGCAGCCAGTCAGCACAGCCAGTGTCTGTATTC
Organism: Phycisphaerae bacterium; assembly: GCA_963577735.1. Taxonomy (GTDB): domain Bacteria; phylum Planctomycetota; class Phycisphaerae; order Phycisphaerales; family Phycisphaeraceae; genus CAUZAW01. Next base: position 2,002 of record CAUZAW010000341.1, read on the forward strand.
AATTTTTACGCACATACCGGGACTCAAGGTGGTTGTTCCCTCGTCGGCGTACGAGGCCAAGGGGCTTTTCACCACGGCGTTGCGTGACAATGATCCGGTCGTCTTCTTTGAAAACAAGTTGATGTATGACGACGAAGAGGAAGTGCCCGACGAGTCGTACACCATCCCCTTTGGTGAGGCCAAATTGACGCGGGAAGGTGACGATGTGGCAATCATTGCCATAGGGCGCATGGTGCATTTTGCCAACGCCGCAGCCGACAAGTTGGAAAAAGGGGATATCAGTTGCACGGTGCTGGATCCACGCACGCTTTCGCCCCTTGACGAGGACAGCATTATCGAGGCGGTCGAGGAAACCGGCCGGGTGGTGATCGTTGATGAATCATATCCTCGCTGTAATGTGGGCACGGACATCGCGGCACTGATCGCGCAGAACGCCTTCGACGCGCTGAAGGCTCCGGTGAAGATCGTAAGCGCGCCGCACACGCCTGTCCCGTTTGCGCCATCACTCGAAGATGCGTATATTCCCGATGCCGCAAAAATTGAAGCGGCGGTGCGGCAGGTCGCCGAGTATGTCGGTGAGCCTGCCATGTCCTAGGTGATGGAGTATGCGGTGAGTGATCAGATTCATGCTATTGTCATGCCCAAGTGGGGTCTGTCGATGGAGGAAGGCACCGTTGTGGCATGGTTGGCTGAGCAGGGGGTTGCCGTCGAGGCCGGTGCCGACCTGATTGAGATCGAAACCTCAAAGATCAACAACGTGATGGAAAGCCCGGCGGGCGGTTTGCTGCGTCGGCAGGTCGTTGGGCAAGGCCAAACGGTGGCTGTGGGCACGTTGTTGGCTGTGGTAGCCGACCCCTTGATCGACGATGTGGAAGTTGACCGGTTCATAGATCAATACGAAGTGGTAGAACCCGAGGGCGAGCAGGGCGAGTCGCCCTCGGCCGAACCGCAGACTGTCGAGGCTGGCGGTTGTTTGCTCAGCTATGTTACGGCCGGCAGTGGCGACAGGCCGCCGGTTGTATTCATGCACGGGTTTGGTGGCGATTCGAGCAATTGGCTCTTCAACCAACCTGCCCTGGCGCAGAACCAAGTGACTTACTCACTGGACTTGCCCGGCCACGGTCGATCGAGCAAGCAGATTACTGAGGGCGACGTGCCGTGGATGACCGGTGTTGTAGTGGATTTTTTCGACAAACTTGGATTGGGAAAAGCACACCTTGTTGGCCACTCCCTGGGCGCGGCAGTTTGCCTCAATACGGCTATCAATGAACCCGGCCGCATTGCGAGCGTGACGCTGCTGTGTCCTGCTGGGCTCAGTAAGCAGATCAACATCGATTACATCAACGGATTTATCAATGCTGATCGCCGCAAGCAGATGAAGAGCGTTCTGGCCATGCTGTTTGCTGACGAGAAACTGGTCAATCGGGAGATGGTGGAGCAACTGCTCAAATACAAAAGGCTTGACGGCGTGACGGCGGCGCTGAATACCATAGCCGCGGCCGTGTTCAAGGATGGCCAGCAATCGCTGGTGTTGTCTGGGCGTCTCAACGAGCTTGAACAGTCGGTG
>CAUZAW010000342.1:0-3541 GCA_963577735.1 Phycisphaerae bacterium
ACCACACTGGCGTCGAATTCCAGTTTTGGTCCGCCAGTGATCACCACCGACTTGCCCAAGTATTGATCCAGCCAGTCAACCTGACCCTTGACGACCTCAAATTTCGCTGCAAGCGTCACCTGGTTATAGCTATCTGTTGCTTGGTCCACATACCCCGACGGATCGATCGTGTAAAAGACAAACCCCGCATCGGCCGTGTAATCCACGTCCTGTTCGGTCTTGAGATGATCGGCATCCGACCCCCAAGGGCCGTCAAAGTCCTCAGCATCGAGCGTTTCGGTCGCCGCGCTAATCACCTGCGTGGGCGTGCGCTGCGTCCGAGTCATCTCCCGGATCGATTGCTGGGCAAAAATTGCCTTGATAGGCCCACCTGCAACCCGCAGAGCTTCTAGATGACCCGCCGTGGCGTTGCCCAGTCGATCACCAAAACCAAAACTGGGCTCCAACCCCAGCGCGACAGATTTACTTACCCCATTCATCAGCGGTATCCCCTTTGTCCACCAGCGTCGGGCTATTCTAAGTCCTGCTGCGTCCCCCTGCATTTTCGGTTAAGTTACGCGCCGATCAGCGTGTCATTGCTGTTGCACGAAAGGTCAGTCTCGTGTCCGAACCGTTCGAGTGGACTGAAAAGATTGTATCGAACAGGTGGCTACTGGCATTCGTCGGGCTCTACTGGGCCTACTGCCTCTTCTGGGGTTTCAAAGGCGCCCAGCGTTCCAAGACCACGACTGACTACTTCGTCGCCGGACGCTCCATCGGTGTCTGGGTCTTCGTTCTGGCCGCCACCGCAACAAGTTTCAGTGGCTGGACCTTTATCGGCCACCCCGGAAAAATCTTCACCGATGGCCTGCCCTATGCGTTTGCCTCCTTCTACGCCCTGACCATTCCTTTTACAGGTGTCCTGTTCCTGCGCCGCCAGTGGGTACTCGGCCGCGCTTTCAAGTACATCACTCCCGGTGAAATGTACAGCGACTATTACGGTGGCAATGCCATACGACTGCTGACCGTTCTCGTGGCATTCCTGTTTAGCGTGCCCTATCTTGGCGTGCAACTGCGAGCTTCAGGCGCATTGTTTAACATCTTGACCGATGGGTGGATACCTGTAAATGTCGGCATGTTTGCTCTTTCAGCGATTGTCATGATCTACGTCGCTTCCGGAGGCCTACGGTCCGTGGCCTACGTCGATTGCGCTCAGTGCATCCTTCTGGCGCTGGGGATCGTCATCCTCGGCCTGATTGCGATTCATTTCGCCGGCGGCTGGGGAGGGTTCACAACGGGCCTGGCCAATCACGTGCAGGAGGCGTTGGATCTAAAACAGAAAATAACGCCCAGTGGCCAATCTCATGTGGTTGCCATGCCAGGGGTCATCCAGCCGGTTTCCGAGGCCAAGTTGGCCGTTGGTGGCGTCTGGACAGGTGTCATGTGCCTTACCTACATGTTCGCCCTCATGGGTATTCAATCGTCACCGGCCTTTTCCATGTGGGCCTACTCGAATCGCACCAGCAAGCCATTTCGCTGGCAGCAGGTTGTCGCATCGTCGTTGATCATCGGCATCATCCTGTTCACGTTCACGACCTTTCAGGGCCTAGGCGGCAATGTACTGGCCGCTGAAGGCGGCGCTCTTCGAGAGCTAAAAACGGATATTGACCTGCGTTCACAGCATGCCCTAAATGAGCATGCACTGACCGAATCAAAGATCTCCGACGATCTGCGAGAAAAATTCGAGTCAGGCAAAGTCACGCTGGCAGCTAACGCCAAGATTTCCATCAAGGAACCTGGCACCCAATGGAAAATCAAAAGCGGCGACAACGCCTACCTGGTAGTCAAGGACAAGGATCGGCTAAACATCTATGAGGTGCCATCGGAGAAGAACCTGGTACCCAAACTGATCAACCTGATGACCGACACCGCGCCCTGGCTGGTCGGCTTTCTGGCCGTCTGCGCCTTGGCGGCAATGCAAAGCACTGGGGCCGCCTACATGTCCACATTCAGCGGCATGGTCACTCGCGACCTGTTTCACAGGTATATTTCACCAAACGCCACCGACGCGGCACAAAAGTTGTGCGGCCGCATCTTCGTCATCGTCGTGACCGTCGCCGCTCTGCTAGTGGCAGCCAATTCAAAACAGGCCATCGTCATGCTAGGTGGGCTGGCCGTCGCCTACGGATTCCAAATGTACCCTGCACTGATGGGTGTTTGCTATTTTCCCAAGATCACCCGCAGAGGTGTCGTCTGGGGTCTGGTCGCTGGTCTAATCGCCGTGACACTCACGGACAAAACTGTCGAGATTCTAAATCTTCCCTGGGGCAAATTCCCCTTGACCATTCACAGCGCCGGCTGGGGCATCTTGGCCAACCTGCTGGTCACGTTGGGCTTCTCTCTGCTCTTGCCTGAACGAGACGAACATAAACAAGCGAAGCTTAAACGCCATCATTTTCTGCAGGCCGTATCCGGCGTACCCGAAAACCGCCGCAAGCATGTTGGGCTGGCGTGGGTGCTTACGGTTGTCTGGTTCCTCGTCGGCTTTGGGCCGGCGGCCATCATCGGCAACACGTTGTTTTCCGATCCGAATGTTCCGTTCGACCAGCAAGGTCATTCCACCTGGACGCTGGGCCTGCCTTCAATCTGGATATGGCAGTTGCTCATGCTCGTCTTTGGCATCTTCGTAATGTGGTTCCTGGCATTCCACATCGGCTTGTCCAAACCGATTCCGATCGAACAAGTTGATCAGGTACACGCTGAACATTTTCCCCAGCAAATCCCCCAACAGGCAGATGGTGATGCCTGACTCCTTTGACTGTATCGTCTGCGGTTCCTGCGTTGTCGATCTGCTTTGTCGTCCGGTGGACTTGACCAAGCCCATTGGTGAAGGCGTTCTGCACCATACTGACCCCGTAGTACTCACCGGTGGCGGCATTACGCTCAACTGCGGCATTACCATGGCTCGTCTCGGCGCCCGCGTGGCCCTGCTCAGTTACGTCGGCCAGGACGCATGGGCACCCGTGGTGCGAAACCTTATCAAGGATGAAAATATCGACGACACACTGCTGACCATTCGCTCGGACGATGCGACCAGCACCACGTTCGTCGCCATCGATCCCACTGGGGAGCGTAGTTTTTTTCATTGCGTCGGCGCACCTCGTCGCCTAGATGCCCCAGCGATGCTCGATCATCTTGATGTTTTCGCTCGCTCCAAAATGATGCTGCTTGGTTACTACAGCATCATGCCCAATTTGGAACCTGACTTGCCCGAAGTTTTTAGTCGGATTCGCCAAACCGGCTGCAAAACCGCGATGGACTCCGCCGGACAGGGCGGAGCCATGTCACCGCTCGATGCGATACTTCCCCACCTAGACGTTTACGTGCCTTCACGCGGAGAGGCCGAGCATCAGACGGGACTTGACGATCCACAGAAAATCATCGCCGCCTACCGCAACTGCGGCGCGCCAGGACTGCTTGGCATCAAACTGGGCATGGACGGAGTATTGCTCAGCCCCCGACCTGACCATTTTATCCATATCAATATCGCCCCCCCCCCCGA
>CAUZAW010000343.1:0-3517 GCA_963577735.1 Phycisphaerae bacterium
ACCGGCGCATTGGCGTAAACGAATGACCAGATGTAGCGAGGGTCGGTATATCCGCTCACCGGGTTGGGTGGGTACTTGCCCTCCTTGTCCTCGGCTGCCCAGGCGATCAGGGCCATGGCGTACTGGCGTTGGTTTGAGGCGCATAAGATGACTTTTGCCTGCCGCTTGGCGCCGCCGATCGCGGGCAGCAACATGGAAATGAGCACGCCGATGATGGCGATGACGACCAGCAGTTCGATGAGCGTAAAGGCCTTGGGTCGCTTGCGTGCTTTTGTGGTTGGCATCATGGCTTAGCCCAGGACCAATACGCCGAGCAATATTAGTATAGGCCATGGCCAACTGTAACGCCGTGAAAACAGGGCCAACCATGCATGGCTTGAAACGGAGCCCTGGTGGCCGGCAACTGGTGGTTTTAATGCAGGCCCGCAAGGTTGACGGTGATGTTGCGTCAGGGGACTGAGCCCGGATAGGAGTACAACGGGGGATCGGGGTACCAGGGAACGACCCACCACTCTGCCAGCCCCGGTGACGCGGCCTGGGGCGGATAGTGCGAGGTGTAGGCGCCGTATATGGGTAGGCTAAAGACTGGACTGCCGCCGGTTTGCACCCACCAATCGATGATGGGTTTGGATTGATACGTAGCGGCGTGGCCATCGACGAATACGAAGTTTGCCGAGTCATGGTGGACGGAATTAAGAAAGTACTGGCCCCAAATTCCGCCTTGTACGCTCCCGCCAGCCCAGGTGCAGTGCATCATCAATGTCTGGGCCGGTACTATAACGTCATCAAAATGAGTTTCTTGGTAGTTACCCCAGCCACGGAACCGCGAATCGACGAACATGAACTGTGCGCCCATGGCGAGGTAGCCTGCACCGCCCACGGTGTACGTCACGTCGGTGCCCTCCTGCTCGATGATGTCGACAATCCTGTCGGGACGATATGCGTAGGTGGACTTTTCCCTGCTCGGATCAAACCAGATGTCCATCTGGAACCCGTAGTAGGGCCTCAGCGTCCAGACGTAATGACTGGTCGTCTTATAGCTCGAGTTGTTAACGTAGCGAGCGAAGTCGGGGAAATCGCCGTCGTAGTCTGCCGCGTAAAGTTGCACGGCGAAGGCGATCTGTTTTTCGTTGTTGAGGCAGATCAGCTGGCGAACGCCTTCGCGGGCGCTTTTCATGGCTGGCAGCAGTAGTGAAATGAGCACTGCGATGATGCTGATGACCACCAGCAGTTCGATCAAGGTAAAACCGTTGCGGCGGTGATATGTGTATATCATGGCAGAACCTTTGTTGTCCATAATAATAATATACCGGCCTGCGTCGACCTTGCATTCAATAGATCTATCGGCGGACCGTGCCTGTGCCCGTAACCGGTTTCCAGCGGATAACCGTATAAGGATCGGTGTCATCGCGCGCCGAGATGGTCAGGATCGTGCCGTCCTTCAGCGCAACGCTTTGGTTGTAGCCACTTTCCGTGCTGAAGGTCATGTAGTACGTCTCGTTTCCCCACGTCCGCCCCTCGTCATGGCTGATCATCGCTCTACTGCCGCGTTCGCCCGGGCCATATGGCGTGGTGTGAATGACCACCACAGAACTATCGTTCAGCGCGACCGGATAACCGTAACACTGGCCGAAAACCGTTGTCAACTGGCGCGGGTTTTGCCACGAGTGGCCGTCATCTAATGAATCGACAAGGAACAGATGCTTGTAAGGAAACTTGGCGTCTATACGGGCGGCGCCGGTCCGCTCAATCAAATCTGGCGGATCGCCGGGCAGCATCGGCCGCTGGTATCGAATTGCCAGCAGCAGTCTGCCCGAAGGTGCGCGGGCCACACCGCCTTCGCCGCACGCCCAGTTCATGATCTTGCTGGGACTCTGCCATGTTATGCCCTTGTCGGTCGAGCGATACGAAAGGAGCGTGGGTTCGCCGCTTACCCAGCTCCAGTCTTTTCCGTGCTCATTAGTGTGTGCGTTAATCATGCACACCAATTCGTCGTTGATTCCGCGGTATACAAGGCCGAGAACTCCGATGTTAGGATATGTCTCTGTGAACTTTTGAAACTCCCCCGGCACTTCGATCTGCGAGATCAGCTGCCACGTTCGCCCCTCGTCAGAAGACGCATAGATCTTGACCACACTCCCCTCGTTCTGGCTGCCGGTCGTGACGAATGTGCCGTCGTTGAGCACCTGGAACCTGAGCCACGTTTGCTCGCCGTCGGGGCCGACTCCACGCTCGTTCACCGACCACGTTCGCCCGCCGTCAGTCGATCTGGACATCATGCCCAGGTGGGGGAAATAGATCGTCCCGTCACTTGCCATCGCCATGTTTATGCGCTGGTGTGCAAAAGGCAGCCCGTCAATTGGCAACCTGCTTTTCTCTACCGGCACCTTCCTCAACTCACCCCCGCGAGCATGAAGGATGTACGGTCCTTCGTGCATCGCCAAAAGGACGTCTTTGGTGGGGTTGGGTACCCCACCCATCATTACAGTGCCCAACTGTGGCCATCTGATCTCATTCATTGTTTGGGCCTTTAGGCCACCATGGCTTGTGCTCAGAAGGCGATGATAATGCCCACTTAATGCGACTCGAATCGCTCAGGAGCCATCACTGCAAGCCAGTGGTCTTTAATCGATGTCGGGAATCACCCCGCAGTCTCATGGAATAGTGAGACGATTTATGTTTGACGACCGTCACTGTTGTCCTGCCACTTTGCGGATCCATACCGGATATTTCTACTTGTAATTAATCCGCAAGCGCATTTCGTTGAGCATGATCGGTCCATCATCATTGCGTTCGTCGTCGGCGATCGCCACCTCAATCGTGTTTTGCCCGATCGTGAGTGGCGGGGCGTTGAGCTTGTAACGCATGATGAAACCTGATCCGTCGGCATTGCCGTCGACAAGTTCGCCACTATCCAGGTTCTGGCCATTGAGCGAGGTCGATAGTGGATTGCCGTTCAACGGCCCGGTCAGATGCAGGTCGAGCGGAAGGTCTGCAATGTCTCCGGCCTGGGCGGCCGTTTCAACGTCATCGCCGATCGATAACGAAATCTTCCGTGACGCGCCCCGTCTGAGCGGTGCCGGCAATGGAGGATCGGCGGATATGAAGGGATAGTGTTCATACACCGGGCCATCAGTCCTGTACAACTTGTTCGTACCCACCAGCGTTGTCCGGTCACCCATGTCGTAGAAACTGGCATATAATCTGCTTCGATTTTCGATCAGATCATCACCGGTCTTGTGCTCGAACGGCGTCCCGAAGTTGAAAGTGTAGATGCCATCGGCGTCGGCGTGGTACCATCGAGATGCCAAGGCTCGTGATACGGCCAAGGTATCGTTCAGCACCGTTCCCATGTTAATGCACGGGTAAATCGGTACGCCATAGGGGCCGGCCAGTTCAACGTAGTCGCTGATGTCGAGCGTAAACGGCGTATAACCGCCGCCGATGATCAGAATATCGACCAGGTCCTGATCGAGCCAGGCCTTCACATCTAAACCAATGTGCATGGATTGCTCAA
>CAUZAW010000344.1:0-3489 GCA_963577735.1 Phycisphaerae bacterium
CCGGTGAGATTGACGTGAAATCGATCGAGGAGGCCGCGCCAAGGGGTTGTGAAACTGTCTCTCCAGGTACGGAATTGCTGGGATAAGCTGGCTGTCTTTTGCGACATGAGCAATGTCTACCACAAACCAGGATCTATTTCGTGGTGCGCTCCGGAACGTGTTCGAGCAGTTGGTCAATGATCGTGTTGGCGCTGATTCCCTCGGCCTCAGCGACAAAACTGGGTGAGATGCGATGTCGCAGCACAGCTGGTGCGAGATGGCGAATGTCGTCGCAGGTGACGTTGACGCGACCGGCCAATGCCGCGCGGGTCTTGGCGCATAGGACCAACGCCTGGCTGGCGCGCGGGCCGGCCCCCCAACTCACCTGCTGGCGTATGAATTCGGCGGCATCGGGCTCGATGGGTCTCGATGCCCGGGCAATGTCGACGGCGTAGCCGGTAACGTGGGGTGAAACGGGAATGCTGCGCACGAACTTTTGAAAATCGAGTAGTTGCTGCCGGCCACAAATTGGGGTGACTTCCACTTGTCCGTCCATGGTCGTGCGGTCCACGATCTGCTCTTCTTCTGCCAATTGCGGATAGCCGATGAGGGTGTTGAGCAGGAAGCGATCTTTCTGTGCCTCGGGCAGTGGATAGGTGCCTTCCTGGTCGATGGGGTTCTGGGTGGCCAGTACGAAAAAAGGCGGGGATAGGTCATAGGTTCTACCACCGGCGGTCACCTGTCTTTCCTGCATGGCCTGGAGCAGGGCACTTTGGGTCTTGGGCGGGGTGCGGTTGATCTCATCGGCAAGCACGATGTTGGCAAATACCGGCCCTTTGACGAAAACCGTAACGCGTTTTCCGGTGGTGTGATCTTCCTCGATCACATTCATGCCGACGATGTCCGAGGGCATGAGGTCGGGTGTAAATTGAATGCGATTGAAATCGAGGGAAAGCAACTGGGCGAGGGTTTGGATCATCAGCGTTTTGGCCAGACCGGGCACGCCCTCAAGCAAATTGTGCCCGCCGGCAAAAATGGTGATCAACAATTCATCAAGTACATCACGCTGACCGACGATGACCCGTTCGAATCCGCTGTGCAATTGCTCGTAAGAGGCGCGCAAGGCCGCGAGTTGTTCTTGGATTTCCCTTGTATTTTCGGTCGTTTCATCTGCCGTCATGGGTTAGTTGGCCTTGTGTTAGTTCTTCGAAATAGCCTGCGTCTTGCTCAATGAAATTATTTTCTAACGTGTTGAACGCGGTGTTTGTTGCGGGAATAATAACCTAAAACATTGGCTTTGTGGGTGCCTGGGGCCAAGTAATATTGGAAGGTGTAAGCTAGAATAGGCCGTGGTCGAATAGGGCAACTTCCGGATCGGGTACCGGTTCAAGATCAGTTCATGCAAGTGTCCGTGTCTAACTGGAGACAAACAATGGCCAAGACTTTTGTTTCTAACTTGAAGAAGACCTTGCTGACAGACGAAGAGTTGGAAACGGTGCAGCGCGACCTGTCGTTTCGCCCCGTCTGTGCTGAGGCCGCCAAGGCACTGACCGCTCGGCAAATCGAAACCTTCAATCGTGATGGATTCATTGGCCCGGTTTCGGCCTTTGATGGTGCGCAGGTGTCAGAACTGCGATGTGATTTCGATGCGATCCTGGACGAAGCAATAACTGCCGGGGGTGACAGCTATTCGGTGATTGACCCGCACCTCCAGTACGGCAAAGTGTATGACCTGATGTTCCATCCCCACTTTCTGGCCCCACTGCGTGATCTGATCGGCCCGAACATTGCTTGCTGGAGCACGCATTGCTTGGTCAAGTTGCCGCATGATGATTGCGTTGTGTCCTGGCACCAGGATGCCTATTACTGGCCGTTGACGCCGGCCCGCACGGTCAGCATTTGGCTGGCCATTGATGATGCCGATTGCAACAATGCGTGCATGCAGTTCGCCGCCGGTTCACATCTGCTGGGCAAGATTCCACATCGGTTGACGCGTCAAGAGGAGAAGAACGTTTTGCGCGTCGCGGTTGACGGCGTTGAATCATATGGACGGATCGTAGACGACGAACTGAAGGCAGGTGAAATTTCCTTGCACTCGGACATGCTGTTGCACGGTTCGGGACCAAACAAGTCCGACCGCCGTCGCTTCGGTGTCACGTTCCGATACACTGATGCCGCCGTTACTGACTTGCGCGACTGGGCCCAGCATGGCGTCATGATCTGCGGGCAAGATCCGCGCGGCCAATGGGGTAACCCGCCGCGGCCCCAGCGCGGTTGAAGATTCCGGGCACGTGCTTGGCGCTGCTTTCGGTCGGATCAATGGCCCAGGGCATAAGTGATGATGTTAATGGCTATGCGCATGGCGTCATCTGAAGTCAGGCCCTTGGCATAGGCGTTGGACTCGCGGTTGAGGGCGCTGAGCATGTCATAGGGCGTGTGTAGCACGACCAACTGGTCGTTCACGAAAAGACCGTAGAATCGGGGATACTTGAGGTTGGGGTCGTCGCGTAGGGCGGCGGGCGTATATTCGACAGCGCCGATGGGATTCCATCCCGATGCGAATATTGGGTGCGTGGGCGGGAGTCTGATCATGTCGTGACCGGGAAAGAGTTTTTTCAATTGGCGGCGAAAGGCCAGGTCATAGGGGCGTAGGCCGGCAGCAGCGCTGGAGATAAGCATGCCGCCCTTGCGCAGGTAACGGCGAATATTTTCCAGTTCCTCGTCAGTCCAGCGAAAATCATAATGGCCGGTCATGAACAGCAATGGGTACCTGCCGATCTGCGGGTCGGCCAAGTCGGCCACGCAGGGACTGTAGTCGACATCGATGCCGGTGTTGTCTTTTAAGCCGCGTAGGAGGCTGTTCTGGACTGCGGGGTTAACGTCCCAACTGCCGGCGTATTTGGCGGCGGCGTAACGAAAAACATCACCAGAGCGGGTTGTTTGATCGTAAAGTGGAAAGTCTTGGGCAAGGAATCGGCCGTACTCGGTACTGGCCAGTACGTATGCGACCAGATTGACGCCCAGGCGGATGGCAGACTCGCCGACAATGTGCGTTCCCTTGGGGTGGTAAGGGCGTCCGGCCCAGGAAGCGCCCATGCCGCCTGGCACAAGAATAGCGGCGGCACGGGTGCCAATATCGATCGAGTAGATGTTCGGCTGCTGCAGGGATTGGATACCGCTGACCATGGTCATGAGCCGCTTGATTCGATAGCGGCAGTTGAAGACGGGGTGGTCGGGCGGCATTTTCATGAACGTTTTGCCGGGCAGCACACGGTGCATCTGGCGAAGAACGGAAAGCGAAAACTCGTCACGGCCGCGGGCGGCGTTGAAAATGATCGTGCCGCCCTCGAGTAGGAATCGGCGCAGGTTCTCTACCTCCGAGTCGCGCAATGCAAAGGCGTAGTCACCGGTCATGTAAAGGATAGGGATATCGACCGGGTCGAAGGCGGGCGAGGACAGGGGCTGGACGGCGTATTGATAGTTGTTGCCGTCGGCGAGGCGCTCGTTGGT
>CAUZAW010000345.1:0-3489 GCA_963577735.1 Phycisphaerae bacterium
TACGATTTCGCGTGTGAGCCGAGCCCTGGCGACGATTGGCGTGACAGCGTACGTACGCCTGCTTCAGCAGAACCGGACGCACCTCTCCACCGAGCGATTGTTCGTCGATCTTCAGGCTGTCAACCTGCTCGCCAGCCATGTTGTGTACGGGTATTTCGATCATCGGTTTCGACCAAATCCTTGGACCAAAACTGCTTAGCCTTTCTTTGCCGCCAGAAGTTGCGACTGCTTACCTTTGGAAAGCCGCACCGCCTCACGAATCACCACCAAGCCCTTGTTGGCCCCCGGCACAGCGCCCTTGACCACCAAAAAATTATTGTTTTTGTCCAACTGAATCACTTCTAGGCTCCGCACCGTGTGCCGCACATTGCCGTACTGTCCCGCCTTTTTCCCGCCCTTCTTGGGCCGACCCGTTCCGGCGTTGCTGGCCCGGCCCCCAACCGATCCCGGCGACCGATGCTTGCGCTCGGTGCCATGCGAGGCCGGTTGGCCCTTGAATCCCCACCGTTTCATCCCACCGGCATAACCCTTGCCTTTGGTTGTGCCCGACACATCCACGTATCTGATTCCTTCGAATACGTCCACCGTCAGCATCTGGCCCGGCTGTGCCTCAGCAACCTGCTCGTCGCTGGCATGTACTTCATGGTGATGGCGATTGGGAGTCAATCCGGCTTTGGCGTCATGGCCGATCATCGGGAAAGTCGACCGACGTCCCTTCACCTCGCCGAACGCTAGTTGCAACGCGTTGTATCCGTCAGTCTTGACCGTCTTGATCTGACTGACGTGGTTGGGCCCGGCTTGCATGATCGTCACGGGCACATTATTGCCCGATTCGTCATACAGGCGTGTCATGGCAATTTTGCGCCCAAGCAGGACTGCGGACATGGTTCTAAACCTCCCAGGGATCGCCTTGGCGACGGATCATCCCGTGTCAACGGTAGAGGATCACGTCCCTGTTCGATTCGTCAGTTACTTCGTTCCACCGCGACCACAAAGCCGCGCCGCCCCCATCAATGGCCTCTTTAACCTAACCCATTTTGGCTTACGCCTTGATCTTTACAAACACACCCGCAGGCACCACCAGCCGATTCAATGACTCGACCGTCCGAGCATTGGGATCCTTAATATCGATGATCCGCTTATGCGTGCGAATCTCAAACTGTTCACGGCTCTTCTTGTTGACATGCGGGCTACGCAACACCGTGTAACGCTCTATCTGCGTGGGTAACGGAACCGGACCAGCCACGATCGCGTTCGTGCGCTTGGCATGATCAACGATCTCACGTGCCGAAGCGTCCAGCGCCTGGTGGTCATAAGATTCCATACGAATTCTGATCTTGCTATCGGCCACAGACCACCCCACGACAAAGGTAAAGCACCCGTCACAACAAAGCGTAACAGTTTACTGAGGCTTTTTCGGCTGTCAAACCCGCAGATCACCGATTTTGGCCGCCGGTCAGGTCAACTGGGCTTGCTAGCCTGATCAATAACATGCTCAGCAACATAGATGGGAACGTCCGTGGCAATCCCCAGAGCGATTGCATCGCTGGGCCGTGAATCGATCTTCACCTGCTTGCCGTCTGTATTGATTACCAACTGGGCCATGAATGTGCCACCGGCCGGCTCCTCCTTGATGAGGTCGTTGACCAGAATATGGTCGAGCTGGCCACCTAGGTCGCGGATCACGTTAGACAGTAGCTCGTGTGTTTGCGGTCGGCTCACCGGCCGGTTCGACAGCCGCCGCTCAATGGCCGCGGCCTCGTACTGGCCGATCCAGATTGGAAACACCCGCTCACCTCCCACCTCACGCAACTCGATGATGTGTGAGGGGGTATTATCGTGAATCAATATCCGTGATAGTTCCATGCGAACCGGCATTATTCTCGTTCCTTCGACCTCCAACCCCGGCCCCGTTAGTGGCATTATTATAACCCCAACCGGGCTTGGCGGATCGCCATTCATTGCCTAGCCTGATTCTAACGACCCTGACAAAAAATGGCCGATCAGAACCCTAAAATGTTCCGCAATTTAGCGAGAGAGCCGAGCGATGAATGGTCAAGACCAGGAATGGAGCCGAAGCCGGTACTGGCTGGGGCATTTTCTATGCCGCCGTCACAAGCGACACACCGTCAAATGGAAAGGCCACAATTCCCAAATCAATCCGGCCACCACTAGCTGGACAATGTTGGCAAGTTGGTGGGCCTGGTGGCTTCAAATGCAGCGTATCATCGATGACTCCGACAACTGGCTGATTCAGGATGCCTTGCCTCACCTCAGCCACGACCCGGCGCACATCCAATCCTTGCGCCTGATCGCCAGAGAAAATCGAGAAAACGGCGAATGATCGACCGGCTGATGACTTATTGGGGGCTGCGCCCCGAACACCACACCGGCGTGTTGGCCTCACTACGCTGCAGCTTTGGCCGGGTGCGACGTCCCTTGCTGGGTTCGCGATTTGAAATGTCGCTTAGGCTGCTCGACGACCTGATCAGCCTGACGGCCCTAACGATATTTTGTCAGGCTCCCAATTTGTGCAACAGGGATCCGCTCCAAGGTGTCTGTAAGAATCTAAGCCAGGACAAGCAAGCTCATATCGCGTTTGCCGCCGAGCGTCTGAACATGCTTTACGCCGACTTCAACTTTGCCCGTCGCAACCTGCGCCGGTTGCGACTTCGCCTGATGTGGTCGGCGGCACTGTTGTACGCAACCATGCAGCACCACAAACTGTTGCGCAATTGCGGCATGTCTCGCTTTGGTTTTGTTATCAGCGGATACAGGCGATTTTCATACCTGCTGGAGCGTATGGTCCCCTACCACCGAGACACGCTGCTGGCCGCCCTGCTCAACCAAAGGCAGTCCCCATACGCCGAACCGCAACCACTAGCCCCTTGAATAGACAACCGTGCGGGTGATGGTTCAAACCTGCGGGCAATATCTTCGTCGAGTTTATTACCGAGCAACTGCATTTGAGAACAATAAGACCGAGGCCTTCTGGCCGGCCTCCCCCAACCCACGCACAAGGTACCATGCGAGTCGATATCTAGGGTTGATTCGCCTGCCAAGGTTCGCAAATGTCATAAGCCCGTAACAGAAATAGGTTCAAAGACTTTTATTTGGGCTTCTTGGGGCAGCAATGCCGTATGGCACGACCTCTGAAGTCGTATGTGCTCCGCTCGATGCTAAATCGGAAAAGATCATCCTGTGCTATGTTTGTCATCCAACCAGGCTCAACAGATTTTAGATTCGCTTAGAGGGAATAACGAAGCTGTAATTTTCCTGGATCTCGGACTGACGAGCGACTCCATTGAGCTACAACGCAATTCAGCAGTATTTCCAGACGGTCAAAAGCTAAAAATAGAACAGATCATGACGATCGCTGAGGATCCCGGTATTGCTTACTCAATCAACAACAACCAGATCGAAAGGCTCATGTGGTTTGATGACCAGACGAACAAGTTCTACAAACTACGGGGAACCGAAACTTGGCCA
>CAUZAW010000346.1:0-3465 GCA_963577735.1 Phycisphaerae bacterium
CACGCACCGTTCGATCAGATGGGGCGTGACGAAAAACTGGCCTTGCTGATCAATGCATACAACGCATTTACGCTACGGCTCGTTTTGGATTACTGGGACGGGGGTAAACTGCAATCCATCAAGGATATTGGCCAATCGCAGCGGTGGAATGACAAACGGTGGCATCTGGCTGGCCGAGCATGGAGTCTAAACGAGATCGAACACGACCAGATCAGAATCCATTTCCGCGAGCCGCGCATCCATTTCGCCTTGGTTTGCGCAGCCGAGGGATGTCCGCCACTTCGTAGCGAAGCCTACAGCGGCAAATTACTCGCAACGCAACTAGAGGACCAAGCGAGACTGATTCACGGAAATAAACGATGGTTCCGCTTCGACCCGGTGAAAAACCAAGTTCACATGACCAGGCTCTACAAGTGGTATGCAGGTGATTTTGGACAGGTCGCCGGTTCGGTTCTGCAATACGCTTCACGCTATGTACCTCAGTTGAAAACCGCATTGCAGGCAGAGGACAAACCGGCCATCCGCTGGCTCGATTACAACTGGAAACTGAATGGATCATGACAACCCCATGACCAAGCGGCTGATTTCAGCAATTATTCCTGCGCGCAACGAGGAGAAACTGATCGGCCAGAGTGTCGATCGACTGCGGCGTAGCCTTGTGCATGAAGTAATCGTCGCCGATGGAGGCAGCAGCGATCTGACTGTTTCAACGGCAAGGGCACATGGCGCAAAAGTTGTTCATTCACCTTCGGGACGCGGTATTCAGATGAATTGCGGGGCGCAAGCAGCGGCGGGCGACGTACTGCTGTTCGTGCATGCTGACACTGCGTTACCACAGGACTTGGATCATTACATACAAAGCGCGCTGGCACAGCGACATACCGTGGCCGGGGCATTTCGTTTGCGCATCGATGATGGGCGCCGGGCTTTCCGGGTCATCGAGAGATACGCCAACTGGCGATCACGCTGGCGGCAAATGCCTTACGGCGACCAGGCGATCTTTTTAAGTTCAGACATGTTTATTGACATCGGCCGCTACCGTGACATGGCCGCCATGGAGGACCTCGACCTTGTTAGGCGACTACGCCGTGCAGGGCGTATTGCAACAGTTGCCGCCGACGCGATGACCAGTGCCCGGCGATGGCAGCGTGATGGCATCTGGCGGACCACCATGATCAACCAGGTCTGCATACTGGGGTATCGGCTTGGTATTTGCCCAACACGTATCGCCGCGTGGCGCAATGGCAGTGTGCCGGGGGGACTAGCCCATATCCCACCCCCCCCAGAGGCAATTGCAGGACGGTGAGAAAACACAAGACAATTGGTTCCCCAACTATTAGTGGGCGGCAGGTCTAGCTCAAGATGAAAACGATGTCAGCTCAACGAGCGGTGCAGCAGATCATTTGCCCAGCGATCCTAGCGGGCCTGGTGATGAATGCCCTCCAGGCAGCAACCGCTCCGATACGCCTAGTATTGGCCAGTGTCCTGATCGTCTTGCTGGCGATCAATGCCATGCAGGTGGTATCGCGCCGCGCATTTACGCAGGCGGTGCAGAACATGCGACCGATATCGCAGATCGACGACCAAGAACTTTTCCCAGAAGAGATTGATCCCTATCAGGCCAAGCCGGACCCGGGCGCGATCGTGGGGTGCGTATCGGTGCAGATCATGATCGGGGCTTTATCATGGTTCGTCTGGCATTACGCGGTGGCTGCCATCGGTTATCTGGTCGGTCGCTGAACTGGGGTACGGCAGGTGAATGGTCTATTTGTGGATTCGACTTGCATCCAGATACGCCGGTACGGCAAAGGCCAATTCCTAAAAGCGGCCGACTTCACACCAGACATGGGAGTGAGGCTGGGCTAAATCTGTATATCGCATTCCCAGAGATAGCCGGAGCGATTGGGATTGTCGGTTTCACCTATGTGGACCAGGTAGTGACCGTTTCGCTGAGTGACGGTCAGGTCGTGGACGATGATACAGCGGATGTTCTGGTCTGTGTCAGCCAGCGGCCAGAAGGGCGTAATGACCCGACGTTTCTCAACGTCGACGACGAAGACATGGGTAAGGTAGAAGGTCCCCCCACCAAGAAAGAGAAGCCCACGATTTTTGTCGTAGGCGATACCTTCGAGCCGGCCACCTGGGTGGAAGGCTATTTCATCAACCTGACCAGTGACCTTGTCGACCCAATAGAGTCCCCCGCGATTGGTGCTCAGGTACATACCCCCGTCGCCGACATCCAGGCCGTTGGCCAGCGTCTGGGCTCCGCCACTGACAAGGGGAAGGCCCTCGTCAAAAAACTGGTAACCATCGTCGGGGTTGTATTTGTACAGCAGGGGAATGCGATCGGTGGTTTCAAAATAGGTACGCATCATCTCGAGGTCTTCCTCGGGAACATGGTGAATAGGGCGGGTGTTGACCCGGGACAACTCCCAAAGGTTTCCTTCACTATCGCAGCGGGATTTATGGGCGTAGATATCCTCTTCGAGTTCGATGGTTTTTCCACTGTCCAAGTCGAAGCGAAATGTTTTGCCCAAGGGATAACCATTGCCGTAGAAGATGCGACGGTGATGATCGTAAGCGAAGGTCTGAATGTAATCCCTGGGTATGGGTCTGCCCAACACTTCAATTTCACCGGAGTCCGGGTAAAGGCGCAACAGTCGACCACCCTCGGCTTCGGGATTAACCTTGGGATCGTGCAGGCCGGCCATGGCCAGAAGAATGTTGCCCTGACCGTCGGACTCTAATGAGCGATGAATTTTCACGTCGAAACGTTCACAGATGCCGCGGTTCTGATATTCAAGATCGATGAACTTCTTGGTGTCGGGGTCGAAGCTGATCAGCACCTGGTTGGCGAATGAGGTCAAGCCGCAGTAAAGCAGGCCGTTGGGCTCGTGGTAATGCAGGGAAACAAACGAGATCAACTTGCCGATCTCGTCGTCGGCCTGCATTTGATCAAAAGACAACTCAAGATCGCGTATGGCCAAGGCTTTTTTGAGATCGATGCGAACATCCTGGAACTTATGGGCGGTAATCTTGCAGGTGGCCATGAACAGGGATCTCCTGTAAGCACGGAAGTCAACGAGTCATACGGAGGGACGATCTCCCCCTTCGGACAGGCTCATCTCCCACTCGCGATCGAGCCAGTGGCGGAACAGGGGCTTGACGCTTTCGGGCAAACGGTCGTATACCTCACCTTTCACGTAAGGCCAATGCCCTGCAGGTACATGGCCAGCTTCGGCCTGGATACGGTGCTCGACAGAATCGGGACGACGGGCATGGCAGTTGAGCCACCAGGGACCGTAGCTGACGCTGTGAAAAATCCGCCGGTCATTACTGTAATTGCTACCGGCGTTGTGCCAGAGGCGGCCGTCGAAAAGCACGACACTTCCCCGCGGTGCGGTGACCTGTAATTCAGTGAGGCGGCCTTTCCGCAAATTTGGGTCGCCGTTGGGATTCTGCGTT
>CAUZAW010000347.1:0-3454 GCA_963577735.1 Phycisphaerae bacterium
GGCAAAAACATTGTGCCCGTCGTCGAGCAGTTCAGCGAGTTGCGTCGGATTATCAAGTACGCCCAAAAGCACCAGGTACAGCCGAGGATAGGCATCCGTGCCAAGCTGGCGACCCGCGGCAACGGACGCTGGGAACAATCGGGAGGACTGGGTTCAAAATTCGGCCTGTTTTCCAGCGAGATTGTGGCGGCCGTGCAGTTGCTGCGAGAGCAAGGGTTGGGAGATTGCCTGAAGTTGCTGCACTTTCACATGGGCAGCCAGGCTCCGGATATCGGCAACATCAAGAGCGCCGTTACCGAGCTGGCCAGGCTTTATGTGGAACTGAAACGGATGGGGGCGGCATTGGAATATATCGATGTCGGCGGCGGGTTGGGCGTCGATTACGATGGATCAAAATCAAACTATGCGTCCAGCATCAATTACGACCTGCTGGAATATGCATCGAACATTGTTTTTCATATCAAGGAGGCCTGTGACGCGGCGGAAGTTGATCACCCGACGATCGTGACCGAATCGGGACGGGCACTGGTAGCCTATCACAGCATATTGGTCATCAACGTTGTCGGGTGGAGTGGCTACGACCGGTTTGAAATACCGCGGCAACTGCCGACGGGATCCGATCATCCCAAGCCGCTGGTTAATCTGTTCGATACCTATCACAGCCTGACAAATGACAACTACCACGAGTATTACCACGACGCGCAGCTGGCATGGGACCAGACTGTCGAACTGTTCAAACTGGGATATTGCACGCTGGAAGAGCGAGCCACGGCCGAACGATTGTACTTTGGCATCTGTTCGAAGGTGCACGAGATTATCAGCGAACTGGAAACGGTCCCCGACGACTTCGCAGAATTGGCCAACATGCTCGCCGACACGTACTTCTGCAACTGGTCAGTATTTCAATCATTGCCGGATAGTTGGGCCATCGACCAACTGTTCCCGATCCTGCCGGTACACCGACTGGACGAGCGACCGTCCTGCAAAGGAATTCTTGCAGATATCACCTGCGATTCCGATGGACAGGTCGACCGGTTCATAAGTGGAGAGGGCGTCAAGAAAACACTTGAACTACACCCTCTAACCGGGGGCGATTACTATCTGGCCGTGTGCATGGTCGGAGCCTACCAGGAGATTCTAGGCGACCTGCACAATCTCTTTGGAGACACCAACGCGGTGCACGTCTCGCTGGACGACCAAGGCCATGTGGCGATCGACGAGGTCATCGAAGGCGACCGGGTCGATGAGGTACTCCACTACGTGCAGTATTCCAGCGAGCAGTTGATACGGCGCATGCGTCAATACGTCGAAAGGGCATTGCGTAACAAACGCATCACCCTCGAGCAATCGCAACTGCTGATGCGTGACTACGAGTCGGGCCTGAAAGGGTATACCTACCTGGAGTAACCGGGCCTATCCAGAACAGGGGCTGTTGAGCCCGGCGATTTGACATGAATCTATTGCCCACGATCGGCCCCGACGTTGCGCCGGGGTGGTACTACTTCTGCGTCGGGGCCTCGGTGCTGATCATAGCGATCAGCAAGGGCGGGTTTGGCGGCGGCATCGGCATACTTGCCGTCCCGGTGATGGCCCTGGTAATGCCGACCCAACACATGCTGGGCATCATGATGCTGGTGCTCATCGCCGCTGACATCCTAAGCAACCTCCACTATTTTCGTGAATATGAATGGCGATTGCTGCGCTGGCTGCTCGTAGGCGCCGTGTTGGGTATCGCAACTGGCACCACGGTACTCTGGTCAATGGGCCAGGTCGATCCGGGAACCTTCGACCGGGTGATGAAGATCACTATCGGGATTATCTGCCTGCTTATCATAGCTTTGCAGGCGTGGCGATTGACGGGACGCGGGGTGTGGATACTGCCGATCCATCCGGCATCGAGCACGATGGTCGGACTGGTCGCCGGTACGGTTTCAGCCATTGCGCACGCGGCCGGACCGATCATCCCCCTCTATCTTTTGCAAGCCAAACTGCCCAAGCGCAAGCTGGTGGCGACAGCCTTGCTCTACATGCTGATCGCCAACCCGCTGAAGGTCCCAGGCTACATAGCGCTTGGGATCATCAATGCCGATACCTTTCGCGACTGCATATGGTTTATACCGCTGCTGCCGGCCGGAACGATGCTGGGCGTGTGGATGAACGGGAAAATCCCGGAAAAACCGTTCGTCATTGTCATGTATGCCATGGCGGCGGTGACAGCCCTGGCGATGGTGGCCAAGGCGTTGGGGTAGCAACTGTTACCATCATCTGCAGTTGATACCGGCCACGCAGCACATTTTGTCCACTTGGACCGGCGATGTTATCGTGCCCAATGCCTATGCGGCTCAAAACTTGAGGACCTGATGCCCACCCTTGACCAGTTTATAGATCACGGCGCATTGACAGCACTGATCGAACGGGCCCGCGATGAAGACCTGGGGCCTGCAGGGTGCGACGTGACCAGTCAGGTGATGGAATCAACCGATCGCCCGGTCCACGCTGAAATTCGCTCTCGCCACAACGGCGTCCTGGCCGGCGGCGTACTGCTGGACAAGGTCATTGAAGTCTTCGAAGCAACGGTGTCTTTAAGTCTGCTGGTTGAAGATGGCAAACCGCTCAACAGCGGTTCGGTCATCGCGCAACTGAGCGGCCAGCTGCAAGCGATACTTAAACTGGAACGAACAGCACTAAACTTAATCTCACATCTGTCTGGCATTTCTACGCTTACGGCAAGATTTGTTGAAGCAGTCAAGGGTACAAGCGCCGTGATCTGTGACACACGCAAAACCATTGTGGGACTGCGTGGCCTCTCAAAGTACGCGGTGGCGTGCGGTGGCGGGGTCAATCACCGGTTCGGTCTCTTTGACGCGGTACTGATCAAAGACAACCACATCGCCGGCACCCCCCTGGAGAACCTGACCCAGGTATTGACCCGGGCGATCACCAAGGCTCGGGCAGTTCAGCCACCGCCTGCATTTGTCGAGGTGGAAGTGGACACACTGGCACAACTACAGCGAGTGCTGCCATGTGCGGCAGACATCATCCTCCTGGACAACATGCCGCTGCGCCAACTTCAAGAAGCGGTGGCGATCCGTAACGCAGAATCGCCCCAGGTTCAACTGGAAGCCAGCGGGGGCGTGACCCTGGAAAATGTATGCGGCATCGCCCAGGCAGGCGTGGATCGCATCGCAATCGGACAAATCACACACTCGGCCATGGCACTGGACATGGGGTTGGACCTCGTATGACTCCACCAATCAACGCAGCATTGCTGGAACAGTTGCTGGGCAACGATGATTTTGTCACCGTGGACCAACTGGCCAAGGCAATCGACACAACCGCGACAATGGTGATGGCCGATCTTGACAGGCTACGCGTATGCGGTTGTGTTTTACATACCCACCCGCAACATGGGGCAAAACTGATCGACAGCGGTCTTGGCGTGTGGCGTGACTAC
>CAUZAW010000348.1:0-3447 GCA_963577735.1 Phycisphaerae bacterium
TATTACACCCACGGACCTCTGGTGCCACTGACCAGTCTGCTGATCTCAATTTTCATCTACAGGCGGGTGGGCCTGCCGATCAGCCACAGCCGTGGGGCAAGCGTGCTGGGTTGGTTAATCTTCATCGGCTCAATCCTGCTGCAACTGGTCAGCGCCAAGGCACAGGGTGTTTCCTTTTCCTCAGGCTTTGCGCTGGTCGGCGTGCTGGGCGGACTGGCCTTGGTGTGGGGTGGATTTCCGCTGGCAAGGGCCTACTGGCTGCCAATTATCTTGCTGGTGTTCATGGTACCGCTGCCGATGGGCGCTATCGCTGGGATCAACTTCAAGCTTAAGTTCATGGCCAGCAAGATGGCACTGTGGGCAACCACCGACGTGTTCGGTATCACCGCGTATCTCGACGGCAGCAAGATACACCTACCCAACGCACCAGATGGTACACCCAAGACCTTGATCGTCGACAACGTCTGCAGCGGATTGCGTAGTCTGATATCGCTGACGTTTTTTGCGACTTTGTTTGCGGCCGTGTGCCGCGTCACCGGCAGTTGGCGATTGCTGCTGCTGGCGTTGGCCGTACCCGTCGCGATCATGACCAACGTCATCCGTATCACCACGCTGAATCTAGTGGCCCACCATCACAGCGTCGAGGCCGCCAGTCCGGACCGGGGCTTGCACGACTTGTCCGGGATCCTGATTTTTGTCTTAGCCTTGGCGATCCTTTTCGGCATCGAACAGGCCATTATTCTCACCGGTAAGTTGTTGGGGCGCAAATGGGTGGATCATCGGCTATTCGGCTTCCTGGAAAAACTACGCCACATCGAGCGCAATCGACCGCTGGGTGTCGGCCCGGCCACGGCGGGAGTACTGGTCATCGCCGCGGGCCTCACCATCGCTGCAGCATACGCTATCGCCAGTCGAAAAATCGACTTTGAACAATACGCCGCCAAAGCTGTACCGGACAAGCTGTCCCTCAATGATACCGTACTCGACAGCGTCCGCCTTGAGCTCGACGAAAAGACCCTTACCATCCTACAGACGACCGACTACGTCTACCGCCGCTACAGCAACCACGACAAGGATATCTATCTGCTGATCGTGTTCAGCTCGAACAACCGCAAGGGCACGCACGAACCGGAAGTGTGTCTCGAAGGCGCCGGCAGCCAGATAGTCAGCAAGCAATTGCACAAGGTATCCCTGCCCGGTATGGGCGACGTGACGCTGCGCGAACTGGTCAGCCAGCACAATCGCAGCAGCCTTGTACACGTATACGTGTACAAGGCTGGCGACATCTACACCCCCAGTTTCCTGCGTCAGCAGTTGACGATCTTCGTCAACGGCCTTTTGCGCAACAACAGCTCAGGCGCATTGATCCGCTTTGACGTGCCAGTCAAAGGTGAAAACACCGCCCAAGCCCGTAAACTGGCTCTGGCGGCCGTGGCCCAGCTTATGCCTGAAATTAACCGAAACCTGCCTTAGCACATGAACAGACGTGCCATTATCTTCGCGATCCTAGCGGTCACTCTCGTAGCTGGGCTGTTTCTGCTGCGTAACTGGCGAGCGCACAGCTTGGCGGCACGACTGGCAAGCCTTACCCAGACGATGAATCTTGCCAACGCAGAAACTCGCATGCAAGCAGGACTTGAAATTCTTGAGCTCGATCCCTTGCAAGATACGGTCCGGCTGAAGCTTGCTCTCGCTTATATCGACCTAGGCCGGTACGTCGCCGCTCGTCAGGCCCTACAGCGATTCAACGATCGGCTTGAACCACATTTTATCGAAGCGCAGATTATCCGGGCCGACAGTTACCTGTCCCAGGCAAAACGGATTGCATCGCAAGCGTCTATCTCGGCCGAAGACCACGTTGCCAGTCTACTTGAACCGGTGGCAATGATTAACGCCCAGTTGAACCCTATGCCGCCGCATGAAGCCTTGTCGACGATCATTCGGGCCCGACAGATAGACGTCCGAGCCACGTTGCTGCGCAACCGCTTGCGCCGTCAGCGAGCCGAACTGGCCAAGGCGCGTAGCATCGATATCCCCGACGAGATCGAAAAACTGGACATTGTTATTACCGATCTAAGGCAACAGGCAGCGTATTTGGACGAGCAATTAACGGCTGCCTGTCGCCGCGCCATCGATCTGGATCCACAAAACATCGTCGCCCATCATCTGCTATTCGACATGCACCTGAACACCGGTGCCTTGGTGGAGGCCCGCAGCGCAGTTGAGACATTGGTGCAACTGCCCTCGGCTAACTGCGACGCCTTCGGCCCGGCAGCTGACAGCCTCATCCATCTCGAAACGTACTTCAGCCAGGAGCCAACGCCCCTAGACATCGAACTGGTGCGTCGGCTATTGGATCACGGCACACCGCACAACATGTCGTGTCAACTAGCCAAGGTGGCCATGAAACTGCATGACGGTCAAGCGCAGCAAGCGATTAGTGATACCGAAGCCATCCTCGCCGTCCACCGCGGTCATCCACGGGCTATCTGCATGCTAGCAGATGCCATGGTTCAACTCGAACGCACCCAAGAAGCGGTTGTCTTGCTCCAACGGTTTCACAAGCGTGTGGCCACGGCACCGGTGCGTTACGCGCTGGGATCGACATTACTGGCAACTGGACGGCATCAGGCCGGCCGACAGATGCTCAGGCAATGCCTGGAACTGGCGTCTGACCATTTGCCTGCCTACCTAGCGTTGGCACAGTCTCTAGCTGACGACGGCCATGTGCTCGACGCTGAGCCGCAAATCATTGCCGCGGCTAACCTATCGCCGCGCCATCGTCGAGTGATGGCTCTGCAGGCACACCTAGCTGTCCGTGCTGTCGATCGTGTTGCGCTTGACCGCATGTTGACCGCAAGACAAACTGAAGACGGCCACCAACTTGACGGCGATGACCTTGTATTGGTGGCAACCATGGTATTGGACAACGTCGGGGGCGCCGCCCAACTAATCCGCCGACGCCTTGATGCTGACAACCGAGACTTCTTGTCGCTAATCGCCGATGCCTGGAGCCGGTCGCAGCCACGCAACCGCGTCGCCGTCGCGGCCGCTATAGCCCGCACTATTCAACTTCAGTTTGACGCCGATCCCCTTGCACATATCGACCCACCGCAAATTCAGGTTTTGGCGCGATCCTCACCCGGCGATGCCATCCTGCCCCGGCGCCTGCTCCTCTACGAAAACCCATTTCTCCAATCAACCCATCAGAAAATGCTCGAACTGCTAAAACTGGCGATGGTGACTTGGCCCGATCATAAGCAACTACGTAATCAATCGGCGCAGCTTGCATTCTGGCAGGGATGGTCAGAAAGTTCGCCCGAGCCGCCGCCTTCACTAGACCTACTCGATCCGAGGGAACCGACATCGCAATTGGTCGAACTAGTCACAGCCCTGAATTCGGCCGACCTGCAAGCGCAAGATCATACGCTGCGGAAACTGCTGGCG
>CAUZAW010000349.1:0-3436 GCA_963577735.1 Phycisphaerae bacterium
TGCGACCTCCTACGCTGAGGCGATATTCGATAGGCCAGAGGTGGATCTGATAGCCGGAGCCGACCGGGACGTGAAGCGGCTGAAGGTTTTTTCTGAGCGTTACGGTATCGACCATGTGTACGAGGACGCCACTGAAATGCTGCGTCAGGAGAAGGCCGACATCGTTGCGATTGCGACCAATACCAAGCACAGGGCGGACCTGACATGCCTCGCGGTGGAATGTGGGGCGAAGGGTATTTTTACCGAAAAACCGATGGCCCACACCCTTGAGGAGGCCGGCCGCATGGTCAAGGCATGTGCTAACGCCGGTGTTCCGCTGAGCTGCGGGGGTATCACCACCACCGATCCAGCCTTCGGCCGTGCCAAGCAGCTTTTGCAGGAGGGTGCGATAGGCAACGTGGTATCGATCGAAGCTTCTAGCCCTATGGCCCAGCACCAGAACTGGTCCTACTTTCTCGACAGTTCGCCGGCTTGGGTAGTGGGCACCGGCGACCAACCTCGCCGTGAGTCTGGTAGTGACGAGTTCGTTGGCCAGGGCATGCTGGTGGCCGAGGATGGCGGCATCGTTCACTTTCGCCATGGTGCGCCGGAGCTGAGGATCAGTGGCACGGAGGGCGAACTGACCTTCAGTTTTCAACAGGGCTTTCGCTGGTGGCAGATGCAGACGGTGGACAATGTCCCGCATCCGGTAGAGATGCCGTGGCCCAAGCCGCAGTTTCTGGAGCCGTATGGCGGAGTGTATTCGCTCAACGATGTCATGGATTGTATTGCCGGTAGGCTTGACGAGCCTAAGAATTCCGGTCGCCGGGTGGCCGTGGCCTTGGAGGTAGAGGTAGCGCTCAAGCTATCGTCAGCCCAAGGCGGGGTACGGGTCGATTTGCCGGTCGAGGACCGTTCGCAGGGTTTAAACTACGACTACTACAGATAGACGGATGTTTTGCGTTCACCTCTTCTGAGTGGACGGGGGACTTGACCTCGGTTGAGATCTATTGCGGCCAGCCGTTGCCACTATTGCCAGCGTTGTACACGGGGCAATCTGGTCATGGGCCCGCCCTGTTTGATTTGTCACGAATCGGGCCCAGGACCAGATTGGCCCAGGGATCAACTTGGCCGTCTTGGCCTGGCCACAGGACGGTTGTGGAGTCGAGCTGCTCAATGATGGCCGGCCCCTGCAGAGTATCGTGGGCGGATAGATCGTTGCGTTGGAACACGGGTGTGTCGTGGCCCTGGCCGTCAAAGATGACATTACGCGTGGCAACTGGTTCTGGGCCGTGGCCCGATGTCGACAGCCTTGGCAACTCTATCGAGGCCAGGCCCACCTCGACCGATACCCAGATGTTAACCAGCTCGATGGGCTGGTCGTGGCGGGCAAAGCCATACATCCGCTGGTGCAGGCAGTGAAAATCATCGGACACGGTTTGCAGTTCAAGAGTACCGGGAGCTAACGGCACGGGGATGTCGAACCCTTGGCCAAGGTAGCGAAGTCCCAGTTGCCTTACCGTACGCAGGTCCTTGCCTTGTCGGGCAAAGGCCAGTCGGTCGGCAGCCTGTTCGGCCAACTCGTCAGCCGTATTGGTGATCTGGTCCCCATTAATCTGGTCAAGGCGGCCGACCAGGGTGCGAACATGATCTTCTCGTAAATTGGACATCAGCAAGCCCACGGCCGAGGTGACGCCCGGAGCGGGGGGTATGAGCACCTGCTGCACGCCCATTTCATGGGCCAGTTCAGCTCCATGCAGCGGTCCGGCACCGCCGAACGGACAAAGTGTAAATACCCGTGGGTCAAAACCACGTTCGACCGTTAGCTTGCGGATGGCAGCGTTCATGGCCGAATTGACCACTTGGATCATGCCCTCGGCGGCATCTTCCACGGACAGGCCCAGCGGCCGGGCCAGTCGATCGTGCACGGCGCGGTGGGCCGCTTCGGTATCAAGTTGCAGGTCACCGCCCAGAAGTGAGGTGGGCGAGAGGCGACCCAGGATCAGGTTGGCGTCAGTGACCGTAGGCTCGCTGCCGCCGCGGCCGTAGCAGGGGGGGCCGGGAAGGGCGCCGGCCGACTGGGGCCCGACACGCAACGCCTGGCCGGAATCAATCCAGCCGATGCTGCCACCGCCGGCGCCCACACTGTGAATGTCGAGCATGGGCACCTTGATGGCCAGCCCTGCCATTTCGTTGTCGCGTGCAAAGGCGATGTCGCCTTCATGGATTACCGCCACGTCGAAGCTGGTGCCGCCCATGTCAGCGGTAATCAGGTTGTGTCGCCCTTTGTCCTGGGCGATGGCCTTGCCAGCCACCACGCCGCCGGCCGGGCCGGACAGGATGGTGTGTACGCATTGCCGAGCTGCGGCCTCGACAGACATGGTCCCGCCGTTGGATTTCATGACGAACAACGGCGATTTAATGCCGGCGTTGTTCAAGTTCCTGTTGATCCCGGTCAAGTAACGCTGCATCACGGGCTGTACAAATGCATTGATGGCACAGGTGCTGAATCGCTCGTACTCACCGTGCTCCTGGACCAGTTCATGGGAAAGGCAAACGGTGGCGTCTGGAAATCGTTTCGCCAGTGCCTGGCCTACGGCCTGTTCGTGTTCAGGGTTGGCGTAACTGTGCAGCAGCCCTACGGCAACGGCGTCTACCTGCCGCTGTTTGAGTTCATCGATAAGCTGTTCGAGTTGGCCCTCGTCAATGGGTTGGCGGACACGGCCGTCGTAGCCCATACGCTCGTTGAGCTCCAGGCGAAGCGAGCGAGGTACCAGCGGCTCGGCAGGGCGGCATCGCAGGTCATACATCCGCGGCCGATCCTGGCGTTGGATGTGCAACACGTCGCGGAAGCCGGCCGTGGTGATCATTGCGACCCTGGCCCCGTTGCGTTGCAGGATTGCGTTGGTCGCTACGGTGGTTCCGTGGATCAGGATTTTAATGTCGTGGTGGTTGTAGCCTGCCTTGGCAGTGATTTGCTCAATGCCGTCAACAAGGGCCTTGCCAGGATCGTCAGGGGTGCTGGCGATCTTGTGAAAATATAGCCGGCCAGTTTGTTCATCGGCAAGGACAAGGTCGGTGAAAGTTCCACCGGTATCAATGGCGATGTTCACGGCCATGGGCAGGTAGTTCCTCTGGAAAGATGCTGGGCATGTTATGGTAGGAGGCAGGGCAGCTACTGCGTTGCGTACTCATGTGGCTGGAAGGCATCTTTGGTCATGGCCTCCGCACAACCGGCAGGGTCAAAGAGGAACATGGCTCTCGTTGCCTGCTCAACGTCAATGTCAGCAACCAGCAACGCTTCGCTACGCATGGGCAGGCGGGCATGGACCTGGCCGTCTGGGGCGATGATCATCGTTCTGGCGTTTTGGTGTGGCACGTGGACGCAATTGCAGGTGGCAAACCAGACGGTGTTCTCGGCCGCGCGGGTGGTGGCCATGGCGTGGTGCACGGGAAT
>CAUZAW010000350.1:0-3388 GCA_963577735.1 Phycisphaerae bacterium
CGACCCTGGCCAGCATGTCATGCGAGTGCGGCCCTTGTCCGGCACCCCATACCGCAGCTCCGGCAAAGCCAGCCCCCTCGTCTATCACCGCATCCAGACTGCTGGCCGGGACCATCTTCACCTTCGCCGCCCCATGCATATCTACAAATTGCACGAGCAGATACTCGATCCCGTGTCCTTGCAACTGCCTGTTTATCTGTTCCCGATCGCTCATGATCCCACCTTTCGGCCAGAGGCAAGTTAGCGATGCGAGTTTAGCAACTCTCAATAGGCAGGCAAGCCAATATTGCGGTGTCGCCAACCTGTGAGCTGTACCGGCATCGCCGGCAGGATTGTAGTGTAAGATATTGGCCTTAATTAATTTAGGCAAGCCCGATAAAGGTGACTAGAATGACGGTACCTAGGCATGGTAGATACACGTGTAAAGCGAGTGATATCGTGGTCTGAAAACACCAGGACGGACTGATCATGTGCGGAATTGCAGGCATCGTTTACAAGCAAAGCCCCGGCACCATAGCCAACGCCCTGTTGAAGATGTTGCACGGCTGCCAGCATCGCGGCCCCGACAGCACGGGCCTGGCCCTGTACGGCGTCGAGGCAGGCGAACCACTGATCCTTCGCCTGTTCGTCGATGCCGACCTTTCCCACCATGAGGCGGATTGGCCCAAGCGCTTCGGACAGGTCCAACAGGTTTTAGCCGAACAGGGCTTTGAGACCGTCAACACCTGGCACGACGGCGCATTTGGTCGCATCAGCGGTCAATTTGCCGGCGACATCCAGACACTCAGCTACGCGGTGGAGGAACTGGCGGGCGTTGAAATATTCTCAGCAGGCCATAGCCTGGAAATCATCAAGGACGAGGGAACCGCCGACGACATCGCATCGCGATACAAGGTCACGTCGCTTACCGGGTACCACGGCATCGGCCACGTGCGCTTGGCAACGGAGAGCGACGTCAACCCTTCCACCGCCCACCCGTTCTGGGCGTACGGCTTTACTGATGTCTCCATCGTACACAACGGACAGATCACCAACTACTTCAAGCTCAAGCGTAAACTCGAACAGCGAGGTTATCGCTTCCGCACGGCAAACGACTCAGAGGTCATCGCCGTCTACCTGGCCGACAAGATGAAGCATGGCCTGAACATGGAACAGGCGCTGGACCAGTCGCTGGAGGAACTGGACGGCACGTTCAGTTTCCTGGTCAGCACGCCGGAAGGCATCGGCTATGCCAAGGACCGGATCGGCGCCAAGCCCATGATCGTGTGTGAAACCGACGAACTGGTGGCGGTCGCCTCGGAGGAAGTGTCACTCCAGCAACTAATGGGTCAACAAGATTTCCAGACGTTCGAACCATACCCGGGAACCAGCCACACATGGTCGAGATCGACGCACGCGGCCTTAGTCTGCGCCAGATAAACACGTCCCTGCGTGCCGCAGCCGATCGTGAAAACCAGATCGCCCTGCTGCATCCCGACGCGCGTCACAACTTGGCCGTTGGGTTAACCAGGCCGGTACACCTGACGGTACACGGCAGTGCCGGTTACTTTTGTGCCAGCCTTTGCGATGGGCTCACAGTGGACGTGAAGGGTAACGTGGGATGGGGCTTCGGCGACAACCTGATGAACGGCATGTTGCGTGTCGAGGGCAACGCGGGGGCGGTATGTGGCGTGGCCATGCGCAGCGGACACATCATGGTGGGCGGCAACATGGGCAGCCGCGCCGGCCAGGTGATGAAAGGCGGGTCGATCGTTTGCTGCGGCGAAGCAGGCTTCCGCACCGGGTCGATGATGATGGGTGGCGTGATCGTTATCCTTGATAACGCTGGCGAATCACTTGGTGAATTCATGATGGATGGCGAAATCTACATCGCCGGAAAAATCGCCAGCCTCGGTGATGATGCCGTCCCCATTGAACTACGCGACGGCGATGAACAGAAAGTCGAGGCGATCCTTGCACGGCACGGGCTTCGTCATACGGGCAACTGGACCAAGATCATCTCTGACCAGCGGGCCCTGCGTTACGGTGACTATGAAAAAGGTGAACTGTTGTTCGAGCAGGCACAACAACAGAAAGCCCAAGCCGTTGCCGCAGACGGCAATCGTGACGTCATGACCTTCGATTCAGATTAGAACGAGCAGCGATATGATTCAAAAAGCACCACAAGCCGCTACCAATCCCGGCGACTACTGGCATCGCGAGATCATCCGTGACATCCGCATCAAGTCGGAAATCGGCCGATACCGAGTGCGCGGCTACGGTGCGTTCAAGCACCTGCCCACGTTCGATGACCTGACCTTTACCTTCGAGCCTTCAACGCTTGAAAAGCTGGGTAAAATCGAGGGCAAGGTAAAGATGACTACGCAACTGGGCGGCCGGTACGCAAAAAAGCCCATCATCAACGATATCCCCATCTCCATCTCGGCGATGAGTTACGGCGCATTGTCCAAGGCAACAAAGACCTCGATGGGACTGGCTTCGGCGATGGTAGGCACGTCGACCAACACCGGTGAGGGCGGCATGCTGCCCGAGGAACGTGCGGCAGCCAAACACATGATCTACCAGATCACCCCCGGGAGGTTCGGCTTCTCCATCCACGATCTGCGTCAGGCCGATGCCGTGGAGTTTTACATCTCGCAGGGTGCCAAACCCGGGCTGGGCGGACAGTTGATGGCGTCGAAGGTGACCGATGAACTAGCCGCCATCCGCGGTATACCCCGCGGGATCGACCTGCGTTCACCCTCGAGACACCCGGACATACTCGGGGCCGACGACCTGGTGATCAAAATCGAACAATTGCGAGAAGCCACGGACTGGCAGATTCCCATCAGCCTCAAGATCGGGGCTGGGCACATGCGACATGACATCAAAATTGCGGTCAAGGACATGGTGGACATGGTCGCAATCGACGGCATTCAAGGCG
Source organism: Phycisphaerae bacterium (assembly GCA_963577735.1). Lineage (GTDB taxonomy): Bacteria > Planctomycetota > Phycisphaerae > Phycisphaerales > Phycisphaeraceae > CAUZAW01. The sequence goes on from CAUZAW010000350.1 coordinate 2,924, forward strand.
GCACCGGCGCCGCGCCGGAAGTGGTGCTGGAAAACATCGGCATCCCGTCACTGGCGGCCATCATCCAGGCGATCGACGGCATCGAGGAAATGGGCCGGCGCGACGACATCACCCTGATGCTGATGGGCGGGGTTAAGGATGGTGTGGACGCGGCCAAAACGCTGGCGCTGGGCGCCGACGCGACGGCTATCGGAACGGCGGCGATCTTGGCAGGTAGCTGCATCGCTTGTGTACAGTGCCATTCCAACAAGTGCCCCACCGGCATCACCACGCACAAGTCGGACCTGGAAGGACGCTACGAAATTGAACGCAACGCGCAGTGGATCGCCACGTTCCTGCGCAACATGGCCCGGGAGGTTGAGGCGATCACGCTGGCATGTGGCAAGGACAACTGTCACGACCTGAATCGCGATGACCTGAGAGCCCTGACACCGGAAGCATCGGCCATCACCGGTATTCCCATGC
>CAUZAW010000351.1:0-3386 GCA_963577735.1 Phycisphaerae bacterium
AGCGACGCAACACTGACTAGGGCCCCAACCACCATCAGCGGCGCGGCGATTCGATACATGCTTACCCCACTGGCCAACATGGCCACAATCTCGCCTTTGCGAATCATTTCACTGAACGTAAAACCCAAGGCCCCAACGGCAACGAGCCCTGATAAGTACACGAACAGCAAGACACTCAATGGCCCGTGCCAGTCCCAGATCAGCAAGGCCGTTGGCCACAGCAATGATGCCAAAGGCAGATTCTTGGTTTCATCGTACAGTGAGTCAGTCCACTGGATGCCTTGGGCGACCGCCTGCCGTTCCTGCACCATGTGCCGGGCCGCGTCGATAAATTCATCCAGATTGGCAACCATGTCAATCAGCACGAACAGCGTGATCAGTACAAACAGCAGTATCATAAAATTGACCAGAAACTGCCGGATGATGTAGCGGTCGATCATCAGCATCAGTTTTTGGCCAACTTTACATAAACGACGCAGACGGCTGTAACTAGGACGAGGTTGCCCATCCACAACACCAGGAGGGAGCCGACTAGACTGGACTGCGGATCGGAGGCGACATTGACGCCGCTACGCGTGATAAATACGCAAACAGTCGCCAACAGAAAGGTCCAGAAGTACACGACCAACGGCATGGCCCCGCGCAACTTCATGCTCAGCACCACGCCCAGCAGCAGCACGAGCAAACTCGTAACCGCAAGGGCACAGCGTTCATAGAAATAAGCCGATATCTTGCGATGAACCTTTCTGATGTTCTGGGCCAACGCTTTGGCACGAGCCACGACCAGGGCCGACTGCGAGAAATTGTTGTCCACCTCGGCCAACAGCAGTTGGGGCTTGTACGCGGCCAGGGGCTTGCGCAAAGGGCTGGTCCATCGCAATCGCTTAAAAGATTTGGTTCTTTTGGCCGTGGGCGGTAAATCGCGGTGAATATTGCGCACCTGCGGGTTATGTAGTTTCAACTCGACCTCGGGTTCCGATGGAAAATCGAACAATTTAACTTTAAGCTCAGCCAAAGACGATTCATACGTGAATTCCTGTAAGCCCTTGGTATAGCAACTGACGATGACTGGCGCCGTGTCGTCACCTATGAGTGTCAAGGCGGTTGGCCCCTGTCGGACCAGGGGCGCACTTATCTCGTAACGGACGTCGCTGCCGCTGAGAAACACAACCTTGCCGATGCCGCGACTAGTGTCCAACTGGCTGACAGTGTTGTCCAGAAGGCGCTGCTGGGCCATGGCCATTTCCAGATTCAACTTGCGTTTGGCAACGTCATCATAGCGATGAGGCTGGTCGGCCAGCCTCGTCAGCTCACTCCAACTCAGATATCGCAAGTCATCTGAAAAAGGGTTGGGCAGCACCATCGGCTGCATCTCGATTTTTTTGTATGAATGAAAATTACCTTTTTCATCCTCCACGGTGGCATTACGGAAATTCAGCTGAGCCCATGTCTGCTGCTCCTGGCGAAACAAGTAAAGGTCAGCCTGCTGGGCGGTGCTCAGCTCGCGCAGTTTGTTCTCAACATCAAAGCGGCCCAGCGACACGCCAACGAGGGTGATGCGTTGATACGGGGCGATCTGGCCTAGCGGCGCGTCCATGACCAATTCGCTTACCGAAGCATTGTCGGCAAACAGTACACGGCCATCACCACCGGGGATCTCCACTGGGCGACCAGCCTTGACCTGCCGGACAAGCATGGTCGTAATATCCCTCTGCACAATCAACTGCGACTGGTGAAAAAACCATGGCACAACCCAGTTGCTCATGTAATACAGGATCAAAAACAACACCAGTCCCAGCCCCAACACCGGCACAAGAATCGATCGGTAACTCATGCCGCCCACGGAGCAGACCATGATCTCGTTGTCAGACGCCATGCGGTTAAACACCATGGTGCCTGCAAACGCCCCGGCAAACGGCAGCACCAGCGTCAGCAAGGTGGGCATGACGTAGATGATGAATTTGACCAGCAGCAGGGGGTCGAGATCCCCGTCACTGAGCGGCTTGATTGCAACTGCAAAACCGATCACAAAGGTCAGGACCAGAGATGACAGCACCAACAATCGCACAAGGTCTTTGAGGATGTACCAGTAAATGGTCCAAGCCATAGCTAATCACGCCAATCAACGGTGTGGGCGTCAAACCTTCGCCAGCTAGGATGCACTACAATACGCCCATTCTAGGAGTTATCCCATGGTAGATACACCTGCAACCGTCGGCCAACCGGCCCCGGCATTTACACTCTCCAACCAACACGGGCAGAAGATCTCGCTGACTGACCTGAAAGGGCGATGGGTGGTGCTGTACTCGTATCCCAAGGACGACACCCCCGGATGCACGAAAGAGGCATGCCAATTCACATCGGCGATGAATGATTTTGCCGACCTCAACGCCGTGGTGCTGGGCGTCAGCGCCGACTCGCCGGCAGACCACCTCGCGTTTATCCAAAAGTTCGACCTCAAGATTGACTTGCTCAGCGACCAGTCCAAGCAGATGCTTCAGTCATATGGCCTGTGGCAGGAAAAACAGCGTGACGGCAAGTCATACATGGGCGTAGACAGGCAAACGTTCGTCATTGACCCGCAGGGCAACCTTGCCTTTCACTGGCCCAAAGTAGAACCCGACGGCCACGCTGATACCGTCAGGAAAAAGCTTGCCGCACTGGCGTCGCCATGAATCGGCCGGGCGTTCACGAAGGCACTGTCATGTCGGCCAGTATTTCGTCTCTGATGTATTTGCCCCGCACAAATATCTTGCGATCGGCGTACCGAAAAATGCGATTGCCCTTGTTACGTATCGGCCCTGCTCGCCAAAGTATTGTCGCGTGGCATTATGATGTTGCCCCAGTGGCCCGGCGATACACCCGCGGCAAGGCGACAAGGTCGACCAACCCACGTCAACATCACTAGGCCACAATACCCCCAAAGGATAAACATGAACTTGAAAACATTAACACATTACGGTTGCCTTCTGGCCTTGGCAGTGACGCCCGCTGTCGGCGAAACGAAATCAACCAACAACGGCAATCTCATCTTCCCACCCGGCACGGCCATGTCTGCCCAGGATCGCCAAACCGTCGAGTTCGCTCATATTTTCTACGAGCGACCAACCAATACGATCTCGATCCCTGGCGAGGAAGGCAAACACGAGCCGCAGATCACGCAGGACATCGAAACACTGCTGTATGAAGCCGAGTTATTGCGAGCCATGGGGTCATACCCGGAGTACGAATTCAACAGTTCAACCATCGGCTACGGCGAGAAATACCCGAACAATGACGTGATTCCAGATCATGGCGGCGGCGTCAGCCCGACCGCGTCTGGCCTGTGGGCCTACGTCTGGGCCGGCCCCCACCAGGATCACATCTGGCAAAACATCCAGATCAAG
>CAUZAW010000352.1:0-3378 GCA_963577735.1 Phycisphaerae bacterium
GTACCGCTTAGGGCAAGGAATTGGTCGCCGCCCTGCTGCCAAACCCAGGTGTTGACGGCGACGACGCGCCCGTCGATGTTGACCAGCGGGCCACCGGCGTTGCCGCTGTTGATCGTGGCCTCGGTTTGAATCCATACGGATTGGCTGGTGTGGCCCAACGACTGTTGCAGCCGCTTGGACAGCTTGGCATGGGGGTGTACGCCGCTGACCACACCGCGGGTGACGGTGTAGCCCGGGTCCTTGGGAAAACCAACTGCCCACACATCTTGACCTTCGACAGGTGCCGATGTTTCGATATCCAGAGGTATGATGTTTTGCAGTCCGGGCACATCGGCGAGATTTAGTCGAATCAAAGCCAGGTCCAGATCAGCTCTAGCGGCGAACAACTCGACGGCGACGGGTGTGTCGCTACCTGTTAAGCGGGCCGCGGCGCTGGTGGCTCCCTGAATCACGTGAAAGTTGGTGATGGCGAATCCATCGTTGGCAATGAGGAAACCGGTGCCAGCGCTGAAAACCTGTTCGCGTCGGCCTTTAACGCGTAATTGAAAGAGGGCTTGCTTGACGCTTTTGAGCATTTGCGCAGGGGAGTTGTTGTTATCCGTCGGCTGAGTTTCGGCGGGGGCGGAGGTTGTTTGGCTCTCGGCACCGGGGTTTTCAACAGGTTTGAAAGTGATGTTGGCATAGGTAGCGCTGGTAAATGTGAGGGTGACGTTTGTGGCCCCTGCGCGGCAGATGCCAAGCCAGACGCCTAGGACGGAGCCCAACTGCCTACCCTTGACGCGGATGTCAGCGCGATCGGGATGGGCGTCGAGAAAAATTTTGGTGTTACGGTTTTTGCGGATTGGCAGTTCGAGTTGCAACTCGCCGGCCTTGAAGTTGATGGTTCTGGTGTCGGATTGAACGATTAAACGAGCTGCCGTCTGCGCCATCGCATCAAGGCTTAATACAATGGACGGGGTTTGGTGGGGGTCGGTGGGGGTGAAGACAGCCTGTTGGGTGTTTGTGACGATTTGCCAGGTATCGTTGGTCGGGTCGTCGACCATCAGATCGTGTTGGGCCGCGACAAGCCGCGACAGACCAAGCGAGGTAACACAGGCGGTGATCAGCAGTACTCCGAGTCGAGTTGCAGCTATTGGAGGGCAAGCCATATCTTGAGTTTCCCTGATGATCAGATGCGGAAGCCGATGTACGGGTTCGTCGGTTAACCGGTCGTCACCCATTCTTGCAGTGCTTCCATCAGTGATTGAAATACCGTGTCGGCGTCGGGCGCGGCATTGATTTTTAGGTAATGCTGTGGATCTTGTTCGATCTGTTGGAGATAGCCGTTGCGTACGGCGTGGTGGTACTGTGTGCCTTTGACTTCCATGCGATCCGAAAAGAGCGTGGGGGCGTCAACCTCAAAGCGGCCCTGTTGTTTGGTCTTGGGACTGGCTGCCAGTCGCTCGGCGGCGGCGTCCGGGGCAACGTCGAAGATGACGACCAGATCGGGCCAGCAGTCACCGACCGCGGCGTGGCCGACATTGAGGATCTCGGTGGGGTCCATGCCGCCAGCGGCGCCCTGGTAGGCGAGCGTGGAACTGATGAACCGGTCAGCCAGGACAAGTTGCCCGTCGCGTAATGCCGGTTCAATGGTTTGGATGACCAGTTGCGCCCGGCTGGCCATGAACAGAAGCATTTCGCAACGCACATCGATATGGTCATGGTGGTGCGGATCGAGCAGAATGCGACGGATCTGGTCGCCGATCTCGGTGCCTCCGGGATCACGTACGGGGCAGACACCTACGCCTGCGGTCCGGGCCTCCAAGCAAAAGCGATCAAATTGCGTGGTTTTGCCGCTACCATCGGGGCCGTCGAACACGACGAACCGGCCGCGTAGTTGGGTAAACCATTTGGAGGATGCTTTGCTCATCTGTGCAAAAGCATAACGCAAAACGATATGCGGCGATCACCTGATCGCATTACCGGTACCATATTCGCATGGCTAGGGATCACTATCTTGAACCTTACCGGCAATCAGTGGTACAGCATGGCCCGGGCTTTGAGGCGACGCTCTGGTCCAACGAGCGTGCCCAGAGGTTGCGCTTCGAGGTGTTTACACAGATGTACGACCTTGCCGGCAAGCGCGTTTTGGATGCCGGTTGCAGCAACGGGTATTTCGCCCAGTACCTGTTGCAGCGGCAGATCGAGTTTTCCGGTTACATTGGTGTTGACGGTGTGGAGCAGGTGATTGTGTTTGCACAAAGTCGCCGGTTGTCGCGGTGTGAGTTTGTAGCCGGTGACTTTCTGGCTGACCCCACCCTGCTGGCGCGGGGAGATCCGGACGTGATATGTATTTCCGGTGCGCTCAATACCATGACAGACGAGCAGGCCACCGCGGTGCTGGAGTCGGCGTGGTCGGTGGCAGGTGATGCGTTGTTGTTCAATTTCCTGCCCAACCTGGCGCTTCGCGGGGCGCCGTCCCAGACGGGTCCGGCCCGGCGACTGGACGCATTGCGTTTGATCCGCTGGGCAACGGGAGAAACTGGTGGTGTAACTTATAGGCAGGATTATTTTAGACATGGCCATGACGCTACGATTTTGATGACCAAGTCATAAGTTGCGGGGGACCGGTGGGTGATTAGCGGTAGATATGCCGTTAATGAACAGCGTGGATCACAGCGCCAGCAACGTGTCCGGCAAAACCGGCGGCGAAGATAGCATGGGTGGTGCCGGGGGGCAGTGCTGTAGCGTTGCTGTTTAGATGCATATTTGGCGCATCAATCGGCTGGTTGAGCCAGGGCATGGGCGGCAGTCGTCGGGCGCGGGCACAGAGAGAAGCGAAGACCAGGGCAACGAGCCCGGCAGCGCCTAGACCGTGGCCCAGCGCACCTTTGACCGCGTAAACACTAGGTGTTGAATTTAGGGCGGGCCTATACGCTTCAAGTTCGGCCGGATCGTGTTCAGTTGTACCGGTGGCGTGCGGGTGCAGCACGTTGATGGTGCGCCCGGACAGTAACTGTTTTGCGACGCTGGTCAGCGCGGCCATGGTCTTTGCGGGGCGGACCAGATCGTAGGCCTCGGTGGCGGTGGCGGTGTCGAGTAGCTCTATCTGGCCGGGCTGAGGTTGATCGGTAACTTCAAGCACGACCGCAGCGGCGATTTCGGAGAGGGTGAAGCCACTGCGGGCGTGATCGAGGGGAGCGGCGCGATAAGTGTCGCTGGTCAGCGGTGGCAGCACACCGAGACGATTGTAACTGTGGATGAACGCGGGCAATAGTGCCGCCTCAGCGGTGACGACGAGGATGCGATCGGGTCCGTCTTTACGTAACAGTGCGATGCGGGCCTGGTGCAAGGCGGTGAGACTAGAGGCGCAGGCAGCGACGACGTTGTGCACCGGTC
>CAUZAW010000353.1:0-3369 GCA_963577735.1 Phycisphaerae bacterium
GGCCATAATTGATCCATGCAACACGATGGGGGTAGCTTTTTCGGGTTTTTTTGGTTTGCGGCCTCCAAACCGTATCTGGGTCACTGTCGTCACTGAGCAGGTGAACAACCACAGCAAAACAAAGACCCTGATGCGGCAAGCGTCAGGGTTTTTTTATTTGAGCAGAGGATTGATGCGATAGTTACATAGCCCTGCAAGGAGACTGGTCATGATAATTGTCATGCGACCCGACGCCACCGAGCAACAGGTGGAGTATGTGGCGTCGATGGTGCGGGAGATGGACCTGAAGGATCATGTGATCGTCGGCACCGACCTGACGGTAGTGGCGGTGATCGGCGACGATCGCAAGAAAGACCGCACCGCTTTCGAGTTGTGCCCTGGCGTGGATCGTGTCGTACCCATTTTGGCGCCTTACAAGATAGCCTCGCGAGAAAGCAGGCGGCAACCCACGCAGGTGACTTTGGGTGATTCTTGCATGATCGGCGGCGAGTTGGTGCCTATCATCGCCGGACCGTGCAGCGTTGAAAGCCAAGAGCAGATCATGGAATCGGCCAAGTTGGTCCAGCAGGCCGGCGCTACTGCCTTGCGTGGCGGAGCGTTCAAGCCCAGAACAAACCCCTACTCGTTCCAGGGGCTCGGCGAAGACGGCCTGAAACTGCTGGCGGAGGCCCGCAAGGAAACGGGGTTGGCTGTGGTGACGGAGGTGCTCACCCCCGCAGAGGTCGATCTGGTCGCCAAGTACGCCGACTGTTTACAAATAGGTACACGCAACGCTCAGAATTACAAACTACTCGAAGCTGTCGGCCGCCAACCCAAGCCTGTGCTGTACAAACGCGGCATGTCCATGACCATTGACGAATATCTCCAGGCCTCCGAGTATATTCTCGCAGCTGGCAATCAAAACGTGATCCTCTGTGAGCGTGGTATCCGCACCTTCGAGGACCACACCCGCAATACACTAAGCCTGTCGGTGATACCGGAACTGAAATACCGAAGCCACCTGCCGGTGGTGGTCGATCCATCTCAGGGCACCGGTCACGCCCGCCTTGTACCGGCAATGTGCAAAGCTGCCGTAGCCGCGGGCGCCGATGGCTTACTGATCGAAGTGCATCCCGACCCGGAGCACGCGATGACCGATGGCGCGCAATCGCTGACGCCGACCGTACTGGCCGAAACGGTTCAGGCCCTCAAACGCATTGCGGCTGCGGTGGACCGGCGTGTATGACAACCGTTGCCGGAAGGATTCGGGCGTTGGTCATACCCATCCGTGCACGTGACTTCGGAATACGTCTTGACCATCCATTCGCATGCCCTCTACCAACGATCTAGGCCAACGACTCAGCCTTGGAGGCAACATGCGGCCCAAAATCCTACCGCTTTCGTGGCTGTACGACGGTGGAAGCCCACAAGCCACGAATGTTGAATTGGAAAAATACAGCAGGACAGTTCCGTAACGGAGAGTCAAGACCGCCGCTGCCCAGTGAAACAGGGCATCACTGGCTCGTTGGAGATGAGGCGGTATTCTGGTAGTGCAAGCAGTAAAAATGTAATCGATTGGCCTGGAGCTGAATCATGGCGCAACTTGTGGTCACGGCAGTGGGACTGGACCGGCCAGGATTGGTCGACGAGTTGACGAGCCGGTTGCTTAACGCCGGCGCCAACGTCGCTGACTCGCGGATGGTCAATTTGCGCGGCCAGTTCGCACTCTTGTTATTGGCCGAAATCACTGACGATGCGGAGTCGATCTTGTCGGAAACGATGACCGAGGCCGGCAACCAGATGGGGTTGGCAATTCACGTTGCGCCACAGACAGTATCAACCACGCCGCGAATGCAAGGCGTGCCGTACCACCTGCATACCTACGCCATGGACCAACCTGGCATCGTGTACCACATCACCCATCTGTTGCATGGGCACAACATCAACATCGAAGAATTACAGACACACCTTGAACCCGGTTCGTACAGCGGCACGCCGCTGTTTACTGTGGACCTGCGCATGACCGTGCCACACGACCTCCCGGTTAAGACGCTACGCCATGAACTGGAAAATTTATGTGATGCACTTAATTGCAACGTTGAGTTGAATCCCGGTTGATAGCACCGGTGTGATCCATGGCTGACAAGATCGTCCAACTGTGTGCGGCGGACTATCCGGAACTGATGGTCATGCTGGATCAGGCATTCGGGGGGGTCAGCGGTATTACCCTTGCCCCCTATTACCAACCGTGTGAAGCCTCGATGCGGTGTAATTATGCCATCTGGCGAGACAGAGTCATGGCCGCGGTTGTCAGCCTTTTTCCCATCAGCTGGCAAGTGGACAAGGTGCAACTGGATGTCGCGGGCATCGGCGGCGTGGCCGTCGCCCCCCAGTTTCGACGCCAAGGGTTGATGATAAAGTTGATGGACCACGTACGAGATCAGATCATTGGACAGGGGCACCAACTTTCCTTTCTGAGCGGCAATCGCCATCGGTATCGCTATTTTGGCTGGGAACGAGCAGGGACAATGACTCTGGCGCACATTTCTAAAACGTGTATCCAGCACACGTTTGGCCGAACAGAACCGCTGGAGATAGAATTGGAAGAACTTGTACCGGACCCGGCCACCAACTCAAAACTCAAGTCGTTACACGACCGCCAGTCGGCATATTGCCGGCGACCGGTTGACCGATTCGACCAGTTTCTAACCCATTGGGGCAATCAGCCGGTGGTGGCACACGATCGCAGTGGGCAGATCGTTGGCTATGCGGTGCTATATCGTGACCAGACGCAAATCGTGGAACTGGCAGCCGATGACGACGATACGGCCATACAAATCATCCGGTCCCTGTCTGATAAAAGTGAACACCATCAGATCACCCTCAACGTGGACCAACTGCCAATGTCACTGCGTTACCGCATTGGTGAATTTACCGAATCGTACGCGGTCTCCACGGCGGGCAACTGGCAGGTATTCGACTGGCCAACGGTGATTTCGGCGTTGCTCGCATACGCTCAAAATCAGGCTGCGCTGAGCCCGGCAAGTGTGGTGGTGGGCATTGACGATCTACATCTAATACTTCGGCTTACAATTGACAACGAGCGGACACAATGCAAAGCGACGGATGACAAGCCGGATATTCACGGCGATTCTGCAACGATATTACGTCTGCTGTTCGGCCCGCTGCCACCGAGGCAGGTCATGGATATCCCCCGATCAGCATCCATCCTTGCATCGTGGTGCCCTCTACCTCTGAGCCTGTCTAAGCCCGATCAAGTCTAAGTGGTGTAAAGCACGACATCAATAATACCCAAGCCGCCTAACAGTAGGCTAATGATGCCGTTAAGCGTAAAGAATGCCATATGTATGTGATGGGTCTGTGAAACCC
>CAUZAW010000354.1:0-3360 GCA_963577735.1 Phycisphaerae bacterium
GATTGAGTCTGCAGGTCATGCCTTCGGCGATCATCGTGAAACGCCCGCCCGGGCCAAGCTCCTTGATGATCTCCAGACAACCTGAAATGTCGTCGGATTCATCCGACCGGTCGTTCGGACCGTTCGCCGATCCAACCATGGCAATGCTGTCGTGCCAGCCATGCATGTAGAGCGAGCTCGATCCGGCCCCACTCAAGGCCCACGTGCCACGGCGATCGCGCCGATTGAGTCCCACTCGGACTTCCGCTAACAGAATCGTATTGCTCGCGCCATCGGTGATCTGAGCTTGCTTCACGGCCACGTCCGGCCCCATGACCCCGCGCCGCCGATTGTCTTGCCAGGCTTTTGAATTGCCGCCATACACTGCTTCCAGGTTAGCGTCATCACCACCCAGCCAGCCGTTGGCGGCGTTGGCGGCGTAATTGCCTCGGGCCCAGCCGGTGCCAAAAAAGACATTCGTTGCACCTCCCGCGTACGGCGTGTCGTGACCGACATCGGTCGGGCACCGCATGATTGCTAGAGGGGTACTCCGCGCGGCAAAATTTCCTGTCTGTGGCGTCCCCGGCCCCGCATAAGTTAGCGGCCAGGAAATCGGCCTAACCAGCTGGAACGTATCGTAAAGAGCCTGTTGTTCCACGTACGGCAACGTGAGAATGGCCCAGTTGGGTCCTATGGCAGGGGAAGAGGATATGTTGTCACGACGCCCTGCGTATCTAGGGTCGTTAAGCCACTGTCCGCTCGGCGGAAAGATTTCATGGACATCGTGGTAATTGAGCAGTCCGAGCGCCAACTGTTTCAGATTGTTAGTACATTGCACACGCCTGGCGGACTCGCGGGCACTTTGTACTGCCGGCAGCAAGAGGGCCACCAAAATGCCAATAATGGCGATGACGACTAGCAGTTCGACGAGCGTGAAAGCGCTGGGACGCTTTCTTCTAGCACAGCGCACTGCAGCCAGCTCGATTAGCGGAAACCGTGTACGCTTACCCTTCCCAGCGGTCAGATTATACATCGGGAATCCTCCGGTGCGGTCTTCGCACAAAAAACGATTCGACAGGGTTACCCAAATGCCCGCGGCCTCGGCAAGCGGTGAACCCAGTTACGCGATGCCTGTGCCCTCTCTCTGCTGGGGGGCCTTGGCTGACGCTCCTCGCCAATGGACCCTACAGTAAGAATACCAAAATGGCGGGTCGGTCAAAAGCGTATCTTAAGGAAATGATGGGATGCCCTTCAGACGCTGCGCCCCCCGTCAAGAGTAGAACAAGAGCCGAGCGACTGAACATAGCGGACGCCCCCGTGGTGCTCTGTAGAGTATAACCGCTGACGCGACGGGCGGCGAGAAACAGGGCCAAGGCCGACGACATTTGACGACCGTTGGCGATTCCGCCACAATAAAAGCAGGCCGCCGGAGTGGTTTGAACACTCCGACGACCCTAACCAAGCAACCTGACTAGAGGTAGCAATGGCTTCTGCCCATTCTAGTGGCGACGCATTTTTGCGTCTTGAGCGGTTTGCTCGTCTCCCAGCCAAGTTGCATACTTGTTTGACAAAACCGAAGCCACCAGACGCCGTCTAACGAGCGCAAACGAGTTGACCCGACCCCGTCAATCGTCGGCCTCCAGTTCGCCGAGCTGCTCAATCAGATTGGCGTTGAATTGATGTCCGTCAGCGCCGTAGTGGACCCTCGCGTGGCAATTCGGGCAAAGGGCTGTCACCCACCGCGGATGATCGGGACCACCGTCAGCAAGGCGACGCGTATGGTGGGGCTCTAAGTACGCTTTTCCTTCCGAAGTCTCGAAGGGCGCGGGCTTGCCACATCCTTCACATGTACCATCAGCCCGACGGAGGACGTACACACGCACGGCCTCACTTCTCTGTCGGACCGTCGCCTTGCGTTGCTTAGCAGGCGCTGCCGGAGGCATGTCGGTCAATGCCAACTCACGCAGATCATCGAGCGATTTGTTCCAAAGAGCGGATCGTTCTCGCGATTGTGCAGCCCTGACGTTTGGAGCTGCCATTCCCGTTGAGCCAGTCTGCATCGATAACTCGAACACAATTGCTTTACGAGGGTTGCCGTCTCGGTCGGGAGCTGCCTCGATGTGGTGGTCGATGTATTCAGCCTCAGCTACATGTTGGAGATTACCACCACCCAAGTCGCGGAACACATAGAGGACTTTACCATCCTCCTTGTGGTTTAAGATGGCGCCGTTCCCACGAACCATTTCCATGTCGCCAACCTGGCCTTCGCCGGTGTACCAAAATGTCCCATCGTCACGAAAACCGTCAGAGTAGCCGTACTGACTACCTGACTCGCCGGTGATCAGAAATATTATTGGATGCTCTTTTGGCGTGCTGATGCCGCCCTGCTGTTGGCCTCCATATTGATCATGGAGGTCTGCGCGACGATAGGTTTGCCCCGGGTTGAACAGGCGCTTCGCAAACACCTCATTGTCGGAATGTTTCCCGACGATTTGGAAGCCGAGGTCATGCAATACCCGACACGCTTGGCCTGAACCCACACCGCTACTGAAATCCGAAGGGTGCAATGGTTGGCCAGTCACGTATTCTGCCGCGATGCCAATTATGGCCTTCGGCGGATACCTTTTGTTGTCGTGCAGGAGATCGTAATCCCGCGACTCACCGAAGTCATGCGCTAGACCGGCGTCAACGGCTTCAATCGCTTGGTGGACATGCTTTGCTTCAATTGTGCTAGGTATCTTCGGCATGACTCACTCGCGCGGTTAGACGAAGCGGCTAAAGTACCCTGGCCAGTGCCTTGCGGACAATGCCCCGTATCCCCAGATTGTTTCCCCCGTTCTTAGGCTTGAGCTGTCGTGCCGACCCGGGCACGACCTCAAACGCGTAGAGGATCGCGCGGTCGAGATGGAGCGGGGTCTGGTGAGCATTGTCTGAAACAATCATATCTCCATTTCCCGGTTTCTAATTTCTTTATCCTAAAAAAAAGTGCTCATCTGTTTGTACAGTTTCTCGCCAAGGCCGCTCATTGTTTCTTCATTCTTTTCCACATCCGTGATCTCGGAAAACAAGACATATGGTGTGTCTAGATATGCGACTACAATGGCTCCCGGGGGAAACTGTATCCTTCTTCTTCCTGAAGGCTGCCCTCCTTCCGGAGGCCACAAAACCCCCCACAACCTGTCTATGCCGGGCCTGTATGCAATACAGTATCTGGCAGATAAGGGACTTTTATGTGAATCCCTATGATTGACCGCCGCCATACTCTTGGGCTTGGATGTAGCCGGGTCGTCAAACAGCAGGTGTGTCATTGCGGGCATCCACCATTTGCTGCTTTCCCACGGCCGATGAAAAGACAGGCTCCAGTGGGGTACAAGGGAATCG
>CAUZAW010000355.1:0-3340 GCA_963577735.1 Phycisphaerae bacterium
TCATGTTAAATGATCTCTGGGGGTGGATCGCCTTTGTGGCGAGTTTTACTGGGCTTGAATGAAGGGACCTGCATCAGTTGGCTGTTATGGGTGATCGATTCGGCGGCGAGGATGGCCGGTGCGGCGGTGTCCATGGCATGGTAGACGTCAAATTCCAAGGGTTTGACGCCCAGCACTGCATCGCGAAAGGCGGCATGCACGTAATAGTCCAGGTCGTTGTGGCCACTTTCACTTGCTTGCGCCGGGGCGTTCTGGCGTTGGAAACTCCAATCCATTTCAACTTTTCCCGCTGTTTGTGAATCTGCCAGCCACATCCTGGGCCGGTCGTTGCTTGTGCGCCGCCACTCGACGGCGCCGCGGGTACCGATGACCTGCTGCCAATGAACCTCATCTTCCGGGTGTGGTTGGGCGAAACTCACTGCCATACGCACCAGGGCGCCTTTGTCTGATTTCATCAATGCGACCTGTATGTCCGGGGAAGCTAACTGAGGGTGGGCACGGCTAGGTGAGTCGGTGCTCATGGCCACCACTTGCGTGATGCGATCGTCAATTACTTTCAACACGGGACTTATGTCGTGAATCATGTAATGAATCGGCGGCATGTGAGCGAACCAAGTGGGCTGGTACTGTTGGCCAACCTCGGACTGTGACGGGTGGGCGAACTGGCCGGTCTGTGGGTCCTGAAAGCACTTTTCCACGTAGTAGTGAAGGTACTGGCCCTCGCAGTAGGTGATGTGACCCAGCGTCCCGTCAGCCACGAGTTTTTTCCAGGCGTCGAAGTAGCCGGCATATCGACATTGTTCTGCCAATTGATAGACCCGGCCGGACCGCTCCTGGGCGAGCACGATTCGCCAGCAGTCGTCGATACTGTGCGCCGCGGGCACCTCACTGTTGACATGCTTACCTGCTTCCAAGGCCATGGCGGCCAATTGGCCCTGCTCTTGGCAACGTACGGTCAGGGCAATCGCGTCCACATTGGTGTCGGCCAGTACATCCTCGTAGCGGCTGTAGGTCTTAACTGAGTCGGAGTTTTTTATCCTGGACAAAGCTTCCGCGTGCAGGGCGGTGATTGGATCGCAGATGGCAGTGATTAGGTAGCCTTCAATCTGTTGAAGCAAGCGTATCCAGGCCTGGGTGCCACGCGTGCCCAGGCCCACTACGGCGATGCGGATTGTGTCCATGCCAGTTGCCTTTACTATGATTTCAATACGATGTTTGCCAAACCGTTGGCATCAGGCTTGCATATTATAATATACCGGCCGCCTAGACCGCTGGGTATTGCTGGAGTATTTCAATGAGGCATCGAAACATACTGTTCATCCGATCGGACCAGCCAGAGAATACGTACGGCCCCTTCGCATGGGAAATTCTCAAGGCCGAGGGGTTGATGGGTTTTGAAATGGTTGACCTGGCCGAGCAGGGGCTTACCGGGTTGACCCCGGGTGACATGGCTGTTTTTACGCGATGTTTTTTAACCGACGAGGAGATTGATCGATTAATAGAGGCCATTGAAAATGGTGCATCAGTTGTATGCTTGCAACCGCCGCCCCGACTGATGCAGCGACTTGGGGCCGTGGGCGCCAACCAGGTGGTTTACCCGGGTTATGTCAAGATGCGCACAGATTATCCCGGAGCCGGCCTGCCGATTCAGACACATCTGCCGGTTGCACTGTGGGCGCTTGACAATTCGTCTGCGTCTGAATCGCCTCCCACCTATGTGAAGAATCATCAAGCGCCCACAGTGCAACCGGCAGAGCATAGGTGGGACGTGATAGCAGACGCCCTTACTGAAAAGTGGGATGAATCGAGTGGGCCTGCGGTGGTACAGGCGGAGATCGGTCAGGGCCGGTTCGCCGCGTTTTTTTACGACTTGGCCGAGTCGGTGGCTCGCATCCGGTTTGGAAACCCCGACCTGGCGTCATACGCCACGACCGAATCATGGCCGTGGGTTCATGCCGGCGACATGTTTGTGGACCACGTCGACGAGCGGTTGTTACACCTGCCGCAAGCTGATCTGCACGGTCAGTTGCTGGCAAAAGTGATTTGCGATGCGTGTCCGTATCCACTGCCTCGCTTGTGGTATTACGAGGATGCGGGTCATCGCTGCGCCGCGGTGTTTCAAAGCGATGGCGATCACTCGCAACCGGACGAGTTTGACCAGCTGGCCCAGGCCGTCGAAGCCCATGGCGCAACAGCGACTTTTTACTTGATGAAGACGACCCATCTCAGCGAACAGCATGTGGCGGCCCTGCGCAGCCGGGGACACACCTTTGGCCCACATGTCGATCCCCGGTCTTGCAATGAAGAGTTGGTGTTCTCGTTTGCCAGGTCGCTGGGCGAGGAATCGAAACAGTTTGAAAAACGGTTCGGTCAACGCAGCGCCACCCTTCAGTGTCACTGCGCGCCTTGGAATGGGTATATGTCGCTGGTGCCGGTGCACGTCGAGCATGGATACCGCCTGCTGTTCAGCTACATGTCGACACCCATCAGGTTCTGGGGCCGGTTCATGTGCGGATCAGGCAGGGCCATGAAGTTCTTCGGTCGCGATGGGATGCTCCACGACTGCTGGCAACAGCCGCTTAACGTGTACGACGATGTCTCGGTCCAACCATACATGACCAATGATTTGGCCCAGGCCTGTGCTGATTTTGATACTGGTTTGCGCGCGGCCCTTGATACGCACCATTCAACTATGGCCATGCTTTCGCATCCCTTGAGTTTCTGCGCCTACAGCAGTTCGTTTATAAAAAATTGTCTCGAACAACTGTCGGCCGCTGGAGTACCGATTTACAATGCCGATCAGTGGTTGGATTTTATTGATCGCAGGGCAAGGGTGCAGGTAGCCATTGCCGGGCAAGCAAACGGGAAAGTTCAGTACCTTGTTACCCATCTGGAGGGGGATTTTTCGTTGATGATTCCCGCTGCATCTACAGAAACCGCGGCGCCTGCGATCAGCATCAACGGCCAGCCAACTGTCAGCATTCGCCATTACCGATTAAATCAACCCTACGATTGCATCAGCCTGCAGGCAGACGACCGGGAAGAGCTTTGCATAGAAGTCTGCTCAGTCGGCAGTTGATTGGCGTCTCCCAGTAAAACATGCCTTTATTGCCCGTATGATTATTTGGTTGCGTAAAAGGAAAAGCCAATGATCAGCAGTATGCTGCAATATCTTTTTGATCTTCAAGGATACGTTGTATTGAAAAATGTCGTCTCCGCTGAGGTCATGGAGGCATGTAACCGGGCGATGGCCCGAATAGAGGCCATGGACCCGGCGCAGTACCCAGACCCGCTGTTGAAATATACTGTTCGCCCGGATGTAAATGATACAGGAGACAGA
>CAUZAW010000356.1:0-3336 GCA_963577735.1 Phycisphaerae bacterium
TGATGCCGATACAGCCGGGGTTTTTTAGCATCTTGTGCAGGCGGTCACGATTGGCTTGGCTGTCAAGTTGCTTGAGACCCTCGACAAGCGTCGTGTTCGTGGTTCCCTGTTCGTTGGAAAACTCCTCACCCCAGTGCTCCAGGTGCAGATGCCACGGCAAACCATCTGCTGCGGCGAGTGGAAGCAACGTGTCATACGTCCCGGGCTCCCATGTGAGTAGCGCACTGAACCCTGCACCGCGATATTGCTTGATGTCGAACGGCTTGGGTACCGCTCGAGTCAAACCCATGATCGTGTACGGATGGCTTCGCACCCACCGGTGCCCGCGACCGAGTTGTTCGTGGGCCCATGCCAGCGTGCTGGTCGTGACCGAAAAGGCCAGCAAGATGAACACCGCTATCGATTGTAATGCTGGATGTCTCATTGGATGTTTGTTCCTCAGTTCAGATTGTCTGTATTTAGTCAGATAGATCCTGTTGCCGGATTTATTATCTTGCAATTCAATGCCAACCATTTCAGATAGCGTGCAGGCAGCGGTGTAATGATCGTCATTGTCAATGCTGACGATGTACAACTCGCCGCTGTCCTGATCCTTGGCGCTTATCCTGCAGGCTTTAATGTCGATGTCATAACCAAGCCATTTGATTTGGTCCAGGAGATATTCAGTTAACGAGCTGGACATGATGCCTGTTTTATAATCGTGGCGATTTGGAACGTCAATAGTTTACTATGATAGGCGGCGTTGAGGACTGTTAATCCGCCCGCAATACTTGCCCCCTGCCATGCTGCTATAATGTCCGCGACTGAAGCGCACGCGTTTCAGTTATGGGTAACGTAGTGGAGGTTGGGGAATGGCCACCTTTTTCGGATCGAGATCTTCTATTACATCCCTGGTATTGCTGGCAGTGGTTCCGGGTTCCGCCCAGTCAAGTTTGTAACCGTACCGATCCATTCGAAAAGAACGAACCATGACCAAATATTCCCTCACCATGACCCTGATCATCTTTGTGCTCGGTGCCCAGGCTTTTGCCCACCCCGGACACGACCACGGTACCCCGATTGGTGCCTGGCCGACCCACACGCCCGACCAGCACCCCACCAGCAGCAGCCTCATCCTTAACAGCAACCTGTCCACGGCCGCCGCCGATCCGGTCCAGACCACGGTGTGGAAATTGGCTGATGGCACAATGGGGTCGAGCCCGGACGCTACCATTGACGCCAATGTCAACAGCGTTCTGGCCGATGTTAACACCGTCGCCTATGACACCGACTTCGTCTATATCCGTACCAGCGGTGTACCCTCCCACTCGATCGGACCATTTGGTGACGGGAATCCCGCAATCCCGGGTGACATCGACGCAACCTACCGTGTCTCACTCAATCCAACCGAAGCGGGCGTGCATGAGATTACTCGGCTATCGAACATTGGCGTGGCAGTCAACGGCGCCGGTCTCTTCAACTGGTCTGACGCCACGAACTGGAACCAAGCCTCCAACCAATTGCAGCATCTTCAGATGGGTCAGTACGGCGACTGGAACACCAATGCCCTGTGGTTTCGCAAGGACGGGCTCGATGCCGGCGGAGGGCACCCCGCTGGTGGTCCCGGTACGTCCCTGACCGCCGCGACCTACCATTATCACCAGAGTCCCTACATGCTTGTGGAACAACTCGATCCCGGCAATACCGGCCAGCACCATTCACCCGTTCTGGGCTATGCCTTCGACGGCTTCCCCATCTACGGACCCTACGCGTACGCTAACGGGGTCGATGACTCGGCCGGTTACCAGCAGATGACCTCCAGTTACGAGTTGATCGACGGGCGTTCCGCTGACGGTCCTTCGGAGGTTGACTACGAACTCGGATCCTTCGCTGAGGACTTCAAGTACGTTGCGGGATCAGGGTCACTCAACGAGTACAACATGGCCTTTGTTGTTACACCCGAGTACCCCGGGGGCACGTGGGCGTATTTCACCACCTTCGACGTCGCTGGCAGTGGTACCCCACTCGATGGCGATGTGGCTTTCCCGTTCACCGTCGGGCCCCGTTACTTCGGCGAGGTTGACCAGGTGATCGTCGGGCAGAATCCCGTGATCACCGTGCCCAATGATGTTATCTTCACCTTCGAGTACGGTGCACTTCTGGGTGGCGATGCAAACGGCGATGGTGTTGTAGATGTTGCAGACCTTGGGGTTTTGGGTGCGAATTTCAACCTGTCCAACAGGTCCTTCGCGGACGGCGACTTCAATGATGATGGTATTGTCGATGTGGCTGACCTTGGAATCCTCGGTGCGAACTGGACCGCATCGCAATCAACAGGCAGAGTATCCGCGTTGGTTCCTGAACCCACAACGCTGTCACTGCTTGCAATGAGTGTGTTAGTGGTTGGGCGTAGACAACGTCAGGTTGGGGTGTGAGCCCGGGCGTGAATGGGACAATTGTCCCCCGGGGTACGGAAGCCCATAAATATCTCAGCGAGGGATTCGCCACTTGAGATCGGCGTTCCATTCACGCCAGCGATGGTCGCTTTCGGCGGCATGCCATCGCTCCTGCGTCTGCCAATCAACGTGACCATCCATGCACACTACGTTGCCGCCCTGAAAGTGTCGTTCGCCGGTCGGATAACGCAATTCCTGGCGGTATTCGGGCAATATGTCCACGTTGGCCTCTTTGTCTTTACGCGAGTTTTCGATTGGTGCCGTTCGATTGATTACGCCCCAGTAGTGATATGGGGTGTTGGTGGCCGGGTAGGAATATGCATTATCACCGTCAGTGATAATATTGCTTGGATACTTGACATAGGATTTCTTTCGATAGAACCATTCCTTTGCATCCGCAGAAGCCCGCCATTGGGTTCCGAGAAATTCATTGTTGCTTCCATAAGGGACCAGGTGCTGCCCGTTTGCATGACGGGTACTCGTACGGACGATTTTCGCGTAGTCACTGTCGTCGGTTAACGCGTCCTGGCCGCGCCATGAAGCGCAGGTTAAACCCTGGTGTGTATTAAGCATCATCGATTCAGCATCGCCGGACGGGTCCAGGTAGGAATTGGCCAGTGAGTGAAGCTCCTCCCAGTTCTTTTTCCAGAACCAACTGCCGTCAGCATTGACCTGCAGCTTTGATCGGTGATGGTCGCCATACCAGATCTCGTAGTAGGGAATCCAATCGTTCCACTCGCCAATATAACTCTCCATTGCAATGCCCATCTGTCGTAGATTGGTCTGGCATGCAATCTGTTCACCCGAATCCCGGGCCTTTTCAATCGAGGGCAGCAACATGCCAATCAACAGCGCAATAATGGAAATAACCACGAGTAGTTCGATCAGGGTAAAACCGGAT
>CAUZAW010000357.1:0-3321 GCA_963577735.1 Phycisphaerae bacterium
GATGATAAAGGCCAGGTCAGTTGCTTTCTTGAAGCACTGCGGGCATGGTCACAAACTACCGGCACCTTGCCCTGCCACGTGATTGTGATGATCGAGGGCGAGGAGGAGTGCGGCAGCGCAAATCTGCCAGCCATGCTTGAAGCCCGCAAGCAAGAGCTTGCGGCAGATATTGTCGTCATCAGCGATACGACAATGTGGGACCGCCAGACGGTGGCCATCACCTATGGTCTACGCGGGTTGTTGTATTACGACGTACAATTGCACCACGCCAACCGCGACCTGCACAGCGGGATGTACGGAGGCGTGTTGGCCAACCCGGCGACCATGCTGACGCGGGTGCTGGGCCGACTGTTCGACGATGATCATCGGGTGACGATCCCGCATTTCTATGACGATGTGCTGCCACTGAGCCCGCAGGAAAAAAGGCAATGGGCAGATCTGTGTTTTGACGAGATGCACCAGTGCCTTGCACCGGTGGGAGTGGGTACGGCATTCGGGGAGGCTGGGTTTACGACCCTTGAACGGCTCTGGTCACGACCGGCGTGCGATATAAACGGTCTTTATGGCGGTTACGGCGGCGCAGGGGCCAAGACGGTAATCCCCAGTTTTGCTGGGGCCAAGATCAGCTTTCGCCTTGCTCCCGATCAGGATCCGGCCAAGATCGGCCAAGCGTTTGAGCATTGGCTTACAAGTTATGACGTCCGTGGTTGTCAATGGCAGTTGCAGCAGTTGGGTTCGGCCCATCCTGTGGTCGTGCCGTCGAATTCACCATACATCGCCGCTGCCCAGAAAGCTGTCGAATGTACCAGTGGCCGTCCGGCTGTGCTTGTTCGCGAGGGGGCAACGCTCCCTGTCGTGGCTGACTTCAAACGGATACTGGCCATCGATAGTCTGCTGCTGGGCTTTGGCCTAAAGGACGATTGCATCCACGCACCCAACGAAAAATTCAACCTGAGTTGTTTTGAACTCGGTTGCCGAACCCACGCCGTGCTGCTGGCTGAACTGTCCATGTAGCAAGCCGTATAATTTGTTGTTGGGTCTGTTGTTGAGGGTGTTTCCAGTATATTGGCGCTGCTGCGTGTTGGATCGCTGTAATGGGGCAGAGTTATACCGGTTCGGGATTCGGCCACTAATCGGACGATAACAGTAGGCC
This sequence comes from Phycisphaerae bacterium, assembly GCA_963577735.1. Lineage (GTDB taxonomy): Bacteria > Planctomycetota > Phycisphaerae > Phycisphaerales > Phycisphaeraceae > CAUZAW01. The sequence goes on from CAUZAW010000357.1 coordinate 1,154, forward strand.
GGTGACCATAGGGGTAGAACAGGTCTCAGTGGGGTCGATCGAATTCCAAGGCAACGGATATGAACGGATTGCGGCAAGACCTAAGCGTAGCAACCCGAACCCGAACCCAATGGCGATGGCTGTTGCTCTGTGCCTTGTTTATGGCACAGAACGGTTGGCAATTATTGGCTGAGCAACCGGCCACCACCTCAGCCTACATCGGTCCGGGCGCCGGCATCGCATTGCTGGGCTCGTTTCTGGCGGTGCTGCTGGCGATCATGTCGGCGTTGATGGCCATGGCGACCTGGCCGCTACGGCGGCTGTGGCAGGCTGTGCGTGGGCAAAAGGCAATGGCCCGGGCCAAGGTCAAGCGTACGGTCATTATCGGTTTGGACGGGCTGGAGCCGACGTTGGTTGACCAGTTTCTGGAGCAGGGCCTTCTGCCCAATCTGGCGCGATTGCGTGACAGTGGCACGTACTGCCGGTTGGGCACGACCTACCCACCACTGTCGCCGGTGGCATGGTCGTCTTTCAGTACGGGCACGAATCCGGGCAAGCACAACATCTACGACTTTCTGCTGCGTGACCTGGGCAGTTACCTGCCGGCGATCTCATCGGTGCGGATTGCACCGGCCAGGCGAAATCTGCGTTTGGGTAAGTATGTTTTGCCGTTATCGCGACCGCGGATCACGGCCTTACGCAAGAGTAAACCGTTCTGGAACGTGCTGGGCGAGGCGGGTATTTTCAGTGCAGTGGTGCGTGTGCCCATTACGTTCCCGCCGGATAAGTTCAACGGCGTACAATTGTCAGCGATGTGCGTGCCGGACCTGCTAGGCACGCAGGGCACGTTTTCGTACCACATCGAAGAAGGACAAACGGGCGCTACCACAGACGGGGACGTTGGTGGCCAGCGTATTCGCGTGACACGAAAGGGGGGGGCGGTTCATGGGCACTTGCAGGGACCAGCCAATCCGTTGCGTAGTGATGGCGCACCGATACGGTTGCCGTTTGAGGTTACGTCTGGCCAAAACGGCAATGCCAGTCTACGCGTTAATGGTCAACGCATCACTTTGCCGCTCGGCGAGCACAGCGATTGGGTGCAGCTGACCTTTCGGGCGATGCCGGGATTCAAGATCAGCGGGACATGTCGGTTCGTGTTGAAGCGGCTGGAGGCACCCTTCGAAATGTACTGTACGCCGATACAGATTGACCCTGCCAAGCCGGTCATGCCCATCTCTCACCCGAAGGTGTATGCCATTTACCTGGCGAAGCAACTTGGTTCTTATGCGACGCTCGGTCTGGCGGAGGATACGTGGTCGTTGTCGGAGCAGGCGATGTCGGAAGATGCCTTCTTGACACAGGTTTACGATATCCACGAAGAGCGACGGCAGATGCTGTTGGATGCACTGGACCGAGTTCGTCGCGGTACGGTGACCTGTGTATTCGATGCGCCAGATCGGGTGCAGCACATGTTTTGGCGTTTTATCGATGACGGCCACCCGGCTCTGGGCGAGCAGACAAATACACATCCGCAAGCTATTCGCCAAATGTACGTCAAGATGGACGAAACTGTCGGCCAGGCGATGGAGCGCCTCGACAAGGATACGGCCGTATTCGTTATGTCCGACCATGGTTTCAAACCGTTTCGACGGGGTGTGGACTTGAACGCCTGGCTGCTGGCCAATGGTTACCTGAAACTTAAAGGCAATGCGTCGTCATCATCGAGTACGTATTTGGCCGATGTGGACTGGAGTTGCACGAAAGCGTACGCCATCGGGCTGGCCGGGATTTACGTCAATCAGGCTGGGCGTGAGTCGCAAGGGATTGTGGACCGGGGCGAAGCAGCGGCATTGGTCAACGAGCTGAAGGGGAAAATGACGGGTCTGGCCGATGCTGAACGCGGGGCCATCGCGATTCATGAGGCTGTGCCATCGATGCAGGTGTACCACGGTCCGTACGTGGATGCGGCGCCGGACCTGATCATCGGGTACAACGTCGGTTACCGGGTATCGTGGGATGCGGCCGTGGGCAAGACAGGTGATACGGTTTTCTCAGATAACACAAAAGCGTGGAGCGGTGATCACTGTATTCACCCCCAGTTGGTGCCGGGCGTGCTGTTTAGCAACCTGAAGCTGAACACGGATGAGCCGAATATCATTGATCTAGCGCCCACGACGTTAGCGTTGATG
>CAUZAW010000358.1:0-3313 GCA_963577735.1 Phycisphaerae bacterium
TAAACAAACCCACTTTCCGTGCTGTAAACATGTCACGCCCTTTATAATAAAATGGAATCGAAAAGACCCTCTACCTTCATACCACGTTTCGTCAAGACTTTGCAAGCTTCGAGATCGATATCTGCCGGCGCGGTTCATTTGTCCGAAGCCGGTTCCAGGTGCCAGAACACGCCGCTGATGGTGAATTGTTTTATTTTGGCGTCCCCATGGGCATAGGCCGTCAAAAAGTGGTTCGGTGAGATCTCAACTGTCGGCGTCGTGTAGGAATGGCCCGGGGGCTTGGGGACTAACTCGAATTCCTTCGATTTATTGAACAACGGCGTTCCTGTCTTCGTCCCGTTCACCCAGGTCTTGCCGCCGTCAAGGCTGATTCGAGCAAACACTTCCCCTGTCTTCGTGCCACCGGAAGCTCCCTGATGGGCGATCACCACCGTGTCATTCGTGGCCCACAGGGTTGTGCCGCGAAACTCATAATGACCGATCAGTCCACCGGCGGTTTCTTGGAACGAACGGCCGCCATCCTTCGATTCCAACAATATACCGTTTTTGTAAGGCCAAGCAGTGCCGGCTCGGCAGCCGGTAAGGCTCTCAACGGCAGCTCGATTTTCACCCGGCAAGAGCATCCGTTGGATTCGGGTCTTGGCCAGGATGTGGCTGGGGTCGTTGGGATCGATGGCCAGGGAGGTCTCGGCCACGTATTGATTCAAGCTCGTGGGCACCCCCCAGCTAGCCCCGTTGTCGCTGCTACGTATAACGGTTTCGTGAAATCCACACTTCGTTGGGCTGCCCAGGAAGTCAATCGCCTCCGGATAGCGCAGCTCAATAGCGGTCATCATCGTTCCGTCAGGGAACTCAACAAAGCTATTGTAGTCCTGACCGGCAGTGCTATAGGGATCGGAAGGATTCAGGTTGGCATAGTCGATCTGCGTAGTTGACCAGGCTGTCCCACCGTCTGTCGAGGTGGAAATGAAGAGCTCTTTCCCATGGCGCTGGTGGAGCAAGTATAACCGTCCCGTGCTGCTGACGCCCAGGCCGTGCAGCCTCTGGCCCGCTGGCACAGTGGGATCAAAATTCACCGGCGACGCTGTCCATGTCTTACCATTGTCGGTGCTCTTGTATAGTCCCTGTCTCTGCGTATTCAGGTAGATCGTGCCGTCCAGATGGCGAACCATACCCAACATGGCCCGAGTTTCACTACTCGGTGGTACAATACTGATCCGCCCGTCGATCTTCACTTCGACGCGGTGGTCGTCAATGCCAGCCGCGACCATTGAGCCGCAGCCTATACAAAGCGATAAGGCCATGATAAACAAACCAACTTTCTGTGCTGTAAACATACTACGCCCCTTCAATAATATGGAACCGAAAACACACTCTACCGTCGTATCACGTTTCGTCATTAGACTCACCCCTCACCTGGCACCATCATATCTCTTTTGGGCAGAGGGCAAACCCCTCACCCCCCGAGCCGCCCACGCACTGCCACTCGGAATCAAACTTCCTGTCATTCACCCGTGGCTTTCAGCTTGAAGGCGCACTGGGTGCTCACAGGGATGCCAGCGGCCATCAACACCAGGCCGGCACGGGCACTTCCGACGGTCACAGGAAGATCATGGTTGGCCGATAGCCGGAACCGGAACAGCAACAAGTCGTGGTCGCAACCGGAACGAACGGTCATGGACAGGTGTATGGACAGGAACTAGTGCCAAACCATGACGACACATGCGGACACACGGCGACACACGATGCATCTGCCGGTATCGAAAACGCCGATTCCAATGGGAGCAGCAGGATTCGAACCTGCGACCGACGGATTGTGAGTCCGCTGCCAGACAAACCGCAACCCAGTGAACAGCAAGCCGTTACCGATTCAACCCACCACGACTTGGCGTTGCGCTTGGCGCAATTGACCGCCGAACACCCCGACCTGCAACACCTCGTCACCGCCTGGCCGGACCTGCCCGACGCCATGAAAGCGGGCATCACGGCGATGGTCCAGGCGACCACACGCTGATCGTGGCGCTCTTGCCGGGGGCTTTGACTCGTGCCCGGGCCAACACGGTCGTCGCCAGCCACGGCGAGTTGCATCCTGTTTACCCGGATCAATCCGGTGGGTGCGCACGCATGATACGCCGTACCACTGACGTCACACGGGGACCGCTGGTGCGTGGGTATTCCTGTACGCAAGCCTTATAAAGAGCACGTTACGCCTGATGCAGTGACTGTATGCCTCACCTTGGCACCCCCGTTGCCCCCAAGGCGAGTTGGGGGTGGGGGGGCGGTGGCGTAGTCCCCGTCCATTACTGCGGACGCTCGCGCGAGAAGTCGTCGAGTGATTGGCGTAAGTCTTGTGTGTTCGCGTGCATGCACCTGCATGTGCGTGCGCGCCGTGTCTGGCGGACCGATTCTGCAAGGTCCAGCTGCCGCGCACGGTGCCGGTGCATGCAAGCCAATCAAGTACGCCATAGTGGCTACCCTATTTGGTACAGTCCGATAACATCGATACTTTATCGGACTATACTAAATACCTTAGAAGTTCGTTAAGCCCTATCAAAATACAACTTACGCTGATACGTACCTTCCCAAGACTTCTACCCGTTTCTCGCGGCCCGCGACTTGCCTGGGTAAGCACGTCAACGCGGCACAACGCAGCGACGGCAGTGATATAAAACTTTTCTCTTACTTGGAAGGAGAACTCAAATGTTCAAACAGTCTCTTATTACCGCAGTGATCGCCCTGGTGGTGCTGGGTACAGCCGGTCTGGCCTCGGCAGTCATACACACTGGGAGCGGCACCTATAACTATCCGCCCAATACCACGGGAGCCAGCGAAGACGTTTTTGCCGAAGACACAACGAAGGTAAATCTTCTGACCGGCGGCTCGATTGGGCGGGATCTGATTACCAACGACAACAGCACGCTGACCGTCTCCGGCGGCTCGATTGGGCACGATGTGCTGGCCTACAACGACAGCACGGTGACCGTCTCCGGCGGCTCGATTGGGGAATATCTGGTGGCCTTCGGGAACAGCACGATGACCATCATCGGCAGCGACTTCAATTTTGCGTACGGCGACTACTTTGCCGGCGGTCCGCTGGCCGGGCAAACTCTGACCGGCTTCCTTGCAGATGGGATGGCCTTCGATAATGACGTGTATATCTATAGTTCCGCCACGGTCACGCTGGCCGCTCCAGTCGCCACCGTCCCCGAACCCGCCACCGCGGCGCTGGTCCTGCTGGGCGCAGGCGGACTGATGTGCCGCCGCCGCGCCGCGTAAGCAGCGCAACAACCTGAACACCGACCAGCCCCGGTTC
>CAUZAW010000359.1:0-3308 GCA_963577735.1 Phycisphaerae bacterium
CCCTGTACCGGAGCGTCCCGTTAGGTCACTCCACGGAACATTGCCCTTGTCGGTTCTCTCCCTTGTGTTACCCTGATCCCCGGCTGGAGCTCAAACCCTTGGAAAGAAAGTGTGTCATGAATTCAATGAGTCATAACTCCGGGTTTTTAAGCCTATCTTTCCTTGTGTGCCTGCTGACTGCGGCGGCCTTTGGTGTCGAACGCGTGGTATATGAGCCAACGTGGGAGTCGCTCGATCAGCACCAGACGCCGGAATGGCTGATGAACGCAAAACTGGGGTTGTTTATCTACCTGCCAGGCTTCACAAAGGCCGAGTGGGAGGCACATGACAAGCTACACGGGCACAAACCGGGTTTGCACCACATTGGCACCCATTTCCCGGACAAGTGGGCTGGGCGGGCCTGGGACCAGATTCCCTGGGATCCCGAGGGAATCGCCCAGTTGGCCGTGGATGCCGGGTGCCGTTATGTGGTGGTGGGACGAACCTCTCTCATCCTGAACCATCCCAGCAAATACAACGACATCGAGGGGAGCCCGTTTATGCGGATGGGACCGAAGGGCCGGGATTACCTGGGTGAGACGGCAGGGGCAGTCCGCGAAAAAGGCATGCGCTACGGCATATACACGAATTACATGCATCCACAAGATCACCCGCTCTGGATTGAGTCAATCAAGGAGATGATCGATAGATACCAACCCGCCACCCTGTGGTTCGATGGAGACAAGATGAGGGATACGGCGGACAACATGCGCAGCAGAGAATTGCTGGCCTACTATTACAACCACTCCGAAAAACAGCATGAAGTGGCTGCGGAGGACGCGATGGGATCCTACAAGAGCGCCACATGGGGACGGCGGTTGGACCATGGCGACTGGTACCGCAAAGAAGAGTCCCCACCACACGACGAAATCTCAGATGGGTACTACATACGCTACCGGGAGCTTTTCTACAACCTGAACTCAAATCCCTCTGGACGATCAGAAGGAGCCTCCAACAACCTGATCGAGTGGTTGATCGATTGCACCGCAAAAGGAGGAGGACTGGAACCAGCCATCTTTTTGGGTCCACCCAATCACTTCGCGGTGGCAAAACGCATGCTGCTCTCAATGGGCGACTGGCTGAAGGTCAACGGGGAAGGAATCTACGACACACGTCCCTGGTATACCGGCAAACCACAGGACCTCACCGCCGCAGGTACTCCCATTCGGTACACTACCCGAGACAACTCCCTCTACGCCATCCTCTTCAAGTGGGAGCCGAAAGGACCGACCTTCCCTCGCCTCAAGGCAGCGCAGGACACCACTGTACGGTTGCTCGGAATACCACACCCGTCTGTTCCCTGGGAACAGACGGAGGAGGGCCTGGTTATCCAGTCCGCCCGCCAGGACATGAGCTTCGATAGCAGGGGCAAGGAACCCAACATCCCCTGTGATCACGCCTTCGTCTACAAAATCACACCCCAGCCAGCATGGGTCGACAAACAATAGCCGGGCGCTGACCCCGGGCACGGAGACCTGGATGTGGGCCAATGATGCGCACGTCAAGGAGATCGCGTGGGGTCTTCTGCCGAACTTCGATCCGGACAAGCATATCGCCAGAGGGTTGCGGGCGCTGGCTCACGGCATCGTGCCCTCGTACGGCGGAAAGCACGTTGACATTCACCTCTGGAAAGACAGCTTCAAGAAGATCTTCGATCAACTGAAGCCGCGGCGAGACTACTTCCAGGGCGAAACTGTCAAGTACGCCGCCATGGTCGTCTCGCAGCAGACGCGCGATTTCCGTCAGGAAAACGACACAATCTGGCACGTTGCGGAAGGTGTCAACGGCATACACAGCGTCAGTCACCTGCTGCTCGATGTGATCTTTGACGACTCACTGAATGTCGAGGGCCTGTCGCAGTACAAGGTTGTGATCTTCGACAACGTCGCGTGTCTGTCGGAATCCCAGTGCGATGCGATCCGCCGGTACGTGGAAAACGGCGGGACGATCATCGCCATGATGGAAACATCGCTCTACGACGAATGGGGCGACAAGCGGGAAAACTTCGAACTGGCGGATCTGTTTGGTGTGGACTACAAGTCCACCGAAGAAAGCGGTGTGACGCGAGTGCTGGTGCCGCACGACGATGAGCTGAAGCAGCAGTTCGGCCACTTCATTACATTCATCGCGCGTGGCACGCGCGTGGCACGCGTGTGGCGCTGCGTGACGGGACGGACGCCGAGTTCCTGATGGCGCGCAGTCCGCTAGCCAGCGTTAACCTGCTGACCCTGAAAGTTGATTCGTTCGATTCCGATGAGCCGGACATTGTGCGCCGCCGCGTGGGCAAAGGTACGGTAATCTATAGCGCGACCGACCTGGGCGACGGGTATCAGCTTCACAAGCGTCGCCGCGTTGCCGATCTGCTCACGGCCCTGGAGCGAGAGACCGCGCAGCCGCTGATTGAGTTTGATGCTCCAGCCCGCAGCGTGGAAGCTCGTGCGTTGTGGAAAGACGACAATACGATCATTGTGCACATCGTGAATGTTACGGCGATGTATGCCAAGCACATGATTCGGGTCGCCGACATCGGAATCGCGCTCAACGGCCGCACGATCAAACGTGCCACATCGCCGATCACCGACCGCGGCTTCGAGGTCGCCGATAATGCGATCAACATCCCGTCGGTGGGCTACGGCGAGGTGGTCGTGCTGGACCTTCAGTAGCACAGATCGGTGCGCGGGTGCTGTCTGAGGATCCACCGTGTGCCCGATGGAAGGGAAGCTTGCACAACCCAAGGCGGAAAGTTCGCCTGGCGGTTCAGGATTACCCGAGCTATCCAATGAACCTTCCGGGCTAGGGATACGGAAAGCCGGAGCCATCCCATGCAGATGACACTTGTCCTGCGATTGCAGCAATGATAGAAGGTAGAGGATGACTGAAGACCTCTACAAGGACTGGAAGCGCGGCGATCCGATCGGCTACATTCAGCCGGACATTCCTGAAGTCAACCTCCCGCCCTGCAACGGGGAGCGTTACGAAGCGCTGGTGCCTGATACGCTGGATCTGGCCGAGCGTGCGCGCCTGGCCATTCACGGTATGACCGAACCCACCGACCCGGAGGCGGACTACGAGGTGTACTGGCATGTCCTGTTTCGCTGTCATCCGCCCATGATGCGGCACGAGTGGCCCTGCACCACCATACGGCCCAAGTTCGAGGAAACGGTTTCGCTGATGCGGATCATGTGCGGAAGCAATCAAAACAGCCACGTTGAACAGCGGTGGGTAGAGGTCGGGTTGAAGATGCAGGGGCCCGACGGTCTGCTCCACAC
>CAUZAW010000360.1:0-3301 GCA_963577735.1 Phycisphaerae bacterium
ACATTGCGGATCTTTTCGAGCACCTTCTTGGCGGCACGGACGAAGTATTCAGGGCCCTTCTGCATGGTAATGCGGCCGAGAAACAGCACGATCCGATCGCTGCGGCTGATGCCCGTCTGGCGGTGCGGAATCTGGACGGGTCGACCGTTGTCGATCCCGTTGTACACCACGTCTATTTTTTTCGACTCAATGCCGTATCGGTGGGCGATGATTGACTTGGTCAGGTAGGACACGGCAATGACTCGTTTGGCGCCGTGCATGCCACATCGCTCAATGTCGTAGACCGGTTGGTTGACATGTTCTCCAGAGCGGTCGAACTCAGTTGAATGGATATGTACCACAAGCGGCTTGGCGGTAACGGCGGCGATGGCCAGTCCGGCTGGAAAAGTCATCCAGTCGTGTGCGTGTATGACGTCGAAGTCCTCGCCACGGGCCAGATCGACGCAGAGGCTGGCAAAACGATGCGCCTCGGCCACAAGGTCGCCCTGGTAGTCAATTTCGCCGACGCCGGGGCCTTCGAAACGGTCCCGCTGGGCATGCTGATCCGTGGATGGCATTGCGTGCCGCAGCACGCCGCCAGCGGATTGGTAGGGGCTTTTCATCCGCGACGGGACGGCCTTGAATACCACGTTATCGAACGGGGACTTGCCGGCCACCGCGTCCAGCGCGTAAGTGCTTGCGACACTCTGTGGCGACCGATCACCCCATGCGGCCCGTGATGACTGTGGACTGAGCAATTTCACATGGGTGCTGTATTCTGCCCCTATGTCCTTGGGCAACACGAAAATGATCTGCACCTGCTGGCGGCTCATCGCCTTGGTCAAGCCGTAGCACGCCGTGCCCAAGCCCCCGCTGATCAGGGGCGGAAATTCCCAACCGAGCATAAATACACGCATCGCGCTATCCTAAAAGCAATAGCGACCGGTAACGGTCAACCCACGCACAAGGACGCCAAAGCTCAGGTATGTACACCGCTGAAATTAGCTCTAGCCACCCTGAACCAAACATGAACTTAACGCACTTAACGTATGCGTCAAGTACCGCTTACAGCATTTAATCAAACCCAAATCAACTGACTTAATCTCCGGGCTCCATATCGCCCAACTGATGGAAGCATGCCTCATACGCCAGCATCACTTGGGTAACCCGGTTGATCATAGGCTCTTCGTCCAGTTTCTCGCCCTTGGGCATGAATACAGGCGATCGAAACAGGTAAAGCTTTTGCTCATCGCGCAAATGCTCCACCGGCAGGCGACCCTCGAATCCCTGGTCCAACAGCTCTTCTTCAAGCATATCCTCGATATTTTCATTGCTGTGCATCAACGCGGCTTCAATCGATTCGCTAAGCCAACGATCCGGCGTGGCCAGGCTCACCCATACCACGTCATATGGCTCGGGCACCTCGGCGATATACAGCGGTTCGGTCTGCACATCTTTGGCCGTGCACTTGAGCGCTTCGTCGGCACGGCGCACCTTCTTGAACGCATCGCTGTGGCGAAGCCGTTCAGCGACCTCTTCAAACAATGCTTGACAGCTATCACAAATCATGATTCGACTCTGCGAAACTTACCCTGCCAATCTCAAGCCAGCAAGGCGTCATACGCATTAAACCGAATAACGGGGCAATTCAAGGTATTTTAACCCAAATTCAGCCGGTGTGGAAACCATTTTCTGGTGTATCCACCGACTGGCGCTGGCGCACCGCCTCATACAGTAGCACGGCCGCGGCCGATGCGGCGTTCAATGAATCTACACTGCAGTCTACCATCGCGATTGACACCAATTTACCGTGACCCTGGCTCGCCGCGGCACGCCATGAATCATTGAGCCCTTTATCTTCGCCACCGATGATCAGTGCCGTCGGTCCGGTCAGGTTCACCTGCGTATGTCGTACTTCCGCGCCGGGATCAGCCGCGACGAGAAACACATCTCGCTGGACCAGCGCCGCCAGTATCGCTTCGCTGCCTGCCCCAATCACCGGCAGGCTGAACACCGCCCCCGTGCTGGCGTGGATGGCGTTGGGGTTGTAGATATCCACCACGGCATCGGCCAGCAACAGGCCCTGTGCCCCCGCAGCTGCCGCCGTACGCGCCATGGCTCCCACATTGCCCGGCTTGGTGGCGCCAACCGATACCAGCCAAAGGTCCGCACCGGCCGCATCTGGCGATATCACCTGCGCCATGTCCCATCGTCTCTGCTCAAAGACAGCGACGACCCCCTCGGGATTTTCCCGATAAGCCAGTTTCGACAGAACCGATTCATTGACCTCGAATAATTCCACTTGCTCCCTGGGCCGATCGGCCAAACCTGACGGCCAACCGTCAATCACCACGCTACCCAACACCTGCGGACATGTGAAAAGCTGTCGAATCACCATCCCCGACCGCAACGCCCTGTCAATTTCCCGCATCCCCTCACCTACAAACAGCCCCGTCTGTTCCCGCCCTCGCCGACGCCGCAACAACTGCACAGCCCGGACGTGTTGATTGCGACGGCTGGTAATCTGGTCGATATTCGACATGAAACTATTATAAATGCAGCCGCGTCAACCACGCTTGACTGCCAGTGACTGATCGGCGCCATCCAGGTGCTCACGGATGGCCTGCGCCGTATCCGGCCTCCGCAATGCGTAGTCGATAAAGCACTTGGCATATTCGATACGATCGCCGATGTCGTACCGTTTCGCCTGCCAGGCCAACGCATACATCGGCTGCCGCTGAGCCATCAGGTTCATCGCGTCGGTAAGTTGAATCTCACCACCGCAGTCCTCGCTGGTTTGATCAATGCAGGTAAAAATATCCGGCGAAAAAATGTATCTGCCCGCGATGGCCAGGTCGCTGGGCGCTTCTTCCGCCAGCGGCTTTTCAACCAGTCTGTTTAGCCGGTACAGATGGCTGCTGCCCTGTTCCACCTTGCCGTCGACGATCCCGTAACGGTTGGTCCAGGCCTTGGGCACCCGATGCACGGCCACGACGCTACTTTGCTTCTGATCGTACACGTCGATCAGTTGCCGCAAGCCAGGGGCTGTACCCGATTGCGGCTCGATGATGGTATCGCCCAGCAGCACGGCAAACGGCTCGCCGGCAATGTGACGCCGCCCGATCCGGATCGCGTCACCCAGGCCCCGCTGCACCTTCTGACGGACGTAAAAAATCCGCGCCTGATCCGCCACGTCCCGCACACTGTCTATCAGGTGTGACTTGCCTGTTTCCCGCAAAAATCCCTCCAACTCAATGTTATAGTCAAAGTGATTCTCGATCGCCTGCTTGCCTCGGCCGGTGACGATGAGAATATCTTCGAT
>CAUZAW010000361.1:0-3286 GCA_963577735.1 Phycisphaerae bacterium
TTCTGATGAGCCCTGCCCAAGTTGGGACTAATTTCCAGCACCTTCTCGAACTGCTTGATCGCCTCCTCAAGTCGCCCCTGTCGACCGAGGATGCCCCCCAAATTGATCCTCGCCTCGATGTAATCACCGTCTGATTCGATCGCCTGTTGATAATGATCCGCCGCTGACTCGTGCTGGCCCTGTGTTTCAAGGACCGTGCCTAGTTGATAATGCGCCGCGGCAAAATCGGGCTTGGCCCGGATGGCGGCTCGAAAATGAGCGATGACCTCGTCGGCATCGAACTGCCCCAGCTCAATCAGGGCGACACTTAAATTAAAATGTGCTGTGCCGAACTGCGGATTGACCCGGACCGCTTGGCGGAACGAGGCGATAGCCTCGTCCTTACGTCCCAGTCTCTGAAGAACTGCGCCCAGGCCGTTGTATGCCTCGGCATAGTGGGGGCTGATACCAGTGGCCTGTTGAAAATGGCTGGCCGCTTCTTCCAGTTCGCCCTGCGACATAAACGCCACACCCAGTTCAAAAAAAGCTTGGCTATGGTCAGAACGCAGTTGCAGCGCGCGATGCCAGTCGATCATGGCCTTGTCAACCTGCCCCTGGGCCGCGGCGATTCGGCCTCGCTGCACGTATAGATCTGCATCAAGCGGTGAAATATCAAGCGCGTGGCCATACACAATTTTCGCTTCCTCAAGTTTTCCCTGCTTAACCAGCACCCTGCCAAGGTTCTCAAGTGATCTGGCATGGTCTGGATACGTTTGCAAGAACCTGCGAATCTGTTGTTCAGCCGCAGCATAATCTTGCAACTCAGAAGAAAGATACCGGTGATAATTGTAGGCAAGCCAAGGGTCCTGCTTATGTTGCTCGATTGCCCTGCGGTAGGACGCGTCAGTCTCATCCGATTTCGTAGTGCTCATTTCATCGAGTAGTCTTTCCAGCTCGCCGATCCGTTGCTGGTGATACAGTTGATTGGTAAATGGTGGATGGCGAACAAAGTCGTCCAATACCCTGCCGACAATTCGACGGCGATCCCAATCTGTCAGGGCCAGTTGTTCGGCACACTGCCGTTGTGAAATCAGCCCTTCGCCCTTGGGTGCCTGGGCCTTGACCCATTTTGACCATTGACCATCCAACTGGGACAGAATGGATGTCGCCAGCAGGTAATTGCCGGTAAAGTTCAGGTGTACGTGCTCGTGAAACAACTCCCGGCCAGCAACACCGTGGGGGCTTTGCTGGCCAGCGATCTTGGAAAAATCAACAAGATGAACGCCGCTACGGCTTTCTTTTTTCACGACCGAGCGAATAATATCATTGATGCGCTTGTCAGCGCGAAATCGCAGCGTATCTAACTCCCGGGCATTGAGATATGACTGTCGCGACTTTTCATATGATTGAAGCTGCCAGTAACAACGCCCAAGCCGAAAGTGCAGATCGGCGTACCAGTTGTCTATCTCCGCGGCCTCCAGGTAGCTTTGGACCGCTTGTGCATAGTCGCCACGCGATTCAAAATCCACACCATGGTCGTAAAACTGCTGCCACTGCTGCTTCTGTCGGTCGACCAGGTTCCGGTGGTGAAGCGAGGCAAATGGCGGACTGTCTTTGAGGTTCACCGCCACCGTACAGAAAATCACGGGAATGTTCCGCTTGCGCGTGACGTGGCAGATATCGGCCAGGTTTTGATGAAAATGGCTCCACACCGCTCGCATCGCGGGCGCATCGATCGGCGTCTGCTTGTCCGCGACCATGCTCATGCCCGCCCACTGGCTAGGGGTAACAGGTGATGAAAAAAGATTGAACACCCGATCCATCAACTGGCCGGTCCGCGTCGACTGGGCCGCAATATTGAAACGAATCATGCCCAGACTGGAGTGAAACGGCGCAAAGACAGTGCCGGCGCCGAACGGACCAACTACCTCATTGTTGCCCAGATAAACGATAAACAAATCAGCGTCCAGTTTGGCGCAGTGCCTAGCTATTTCCAGAGTAACGTGGGAATTGATGGCCGTGATGCCCACGTTAATAATCTCGAAACGCTTCTGCGGGTACCGCTGGCGAAGCTGAACTTCAAGGATACGGCTGAATCCGAAAGAATAATCCGGCACGCCCTGCGCCGCCGAGCCGCCCAGCACGAAGATGCGAAACGTGCCGTGATCTTTTTGGGCCGCGACTGAAAACGGCGTGTGTTCCCGCGCCAGTGCCCTTGTGAAAAATCGCCACGTGAACTTGGCGTTGGGCTGATAGACCTTTTTTCCCGCGACGGTTCGCTTGACGGTAAATCCGGTTGGATAGCCGAATCCGACAACACGCAGACCAAGTTCGAGCAATACCAGTACCAGTGCAGGGCAAAGCAGTGCCGCCGCAAGCCGATATGCCCACACCCGTTTGTTTTGCCGTCGCAATTGGTCGGTCCTGGTTCTTGACATCACTTAACCATCATCTTCGGATCGAGCCAAGTACACCGCATGTTGTTGAATTACTCTTGACGCTCAATCATTTCCAGTTGCCGACCAATCCGCTGTGCCGAACCTTCTTGCCCGGCCGCAGTGTAGGCTTCAGCCAGTGTGCGCAAAACCTTGGTGTTCTCATGACTGGTTAGCTCAGCCGCCCGTTTAGCCAGTTCGATCGCCTCCTGGGGACGACGTCGGTCCGGATTGCTGTGTGACAGAAGCAATTCGGCCAGACCGTGCAGGGCCGCCACGTTGTCCGAATCGAGTGCCAGCGTCTTACGGTAATGCTCGCCGGCCCTGTCCAGTTCCCCCTGCATGCGCAACGCTCTTGCCAGGTTCACTTGCGCCCTGGCTGATTGTGGGCGTACCTGTACCGACAGCTCAAACTGTTCAATGGCTTTGGTCATATTGCCTTGTCGGGCGTAAATCACCCCCAGATTGACTCGTGCCGCGACAAAATCCGGGTTGATCTCAACGGCCTGGGCATAGTGTCTTGCCGCCTCTTCAGTTTGACCTCGCAGTTCCAGCACCGTGGCCAAATGGTAGTGTCCCGGGGCAAAGCCGGGCTTGTGGCTTACCGTCTGCTGGAGGTGATGGTGCAGCTTCTCGGGATCAGCATTGCCGCGCCGGACAAGCGATTTGAACAAGTTAAAGTGCGCATCGGCCCGCTGTGGAGCGATCGCAAGTGCGTTACGAAACTCGACAATCGCTGCCTCGTGATCACCCTGTACTTCAAGGACAGCACCCAAGTTGTTGTGCGCCCCGGCCAGGGCGGGGTTGATCCGAAGGGCGCTCCTGTAACTGCTAACCGCCTCGTCAAGTCGCCCCAGCCTATACTGCATGTT
>CAUZAW010000362.1:0-3270 GCA_963577735.1 Phycisphaerae bacterium
CGACTCAAGTTCAGGGTCGTCGATGGTTGGGAAATAGGACCGGTCACTGACCTGGATTCGATAGCCGGCCTGGGCAAAGAGATTCAAGGTCGAATCCTGAAGACTGCCCTTGGGCAATCCGATGCGTAAAAGTGGGTTGGTAGTTTCTTTACTCATTACTGGGCTCTTTCTGCCGACCCCGCGGCGCAACAATCATTGCGCCCCCCGACCAAGGCAAGGGCCGCGGGTCAGCGACTGGTCTTGGTTGTTTTCTTTTAATTTTCGCTTTTCTTCTTCTTTGTTTTGGAAACCTTCGCTCGTGTCGACTTGGCACCACTGACGCGCCGCGGGCCGGCGTCTACCCAAGCCATGAGCGCAGCATGCGAGCCAATGGCATTATCGGCTTTGATCTGATGGGTGAGAAACGACTCGATCTCGCCCAGATCCGCTTGGGGATCAACCACTGCCTCGTGGCGCAGTAAGTCCGCCAGTTGATCGTCTACCGGTACCGCATGGCCGCCAAAACAGTACAGCGTGACTTGGGCCGCAACATACGGTGGCATCCCCGGCAGGCTATCGAAATAGGCTCGTACGTCCTTTTTGCTTCGACTGGCCAAGGCGTCGAGGCTAACGGTCTGCTCGCGCAGAAAAATTCCATGCAAAGCCTCGTTCAGGCGGGCAACACGCTGCTCGACGAGCGGAAAACGGCTGCCCACCATCGCTGCGACTTCATGCGGATGGCTAACGCGTAGGTCATTGATGTCGACTATTTTGGACATCACCCGTCGATAGGCGGCCGCAGCCGCGGCCCTTGACGCATTCCATTCGAAAAACGCGAGGATCAACTGGCTAACAGGCTCGGCCGGCTCAGGCGACTTGGTGTCGTGTTTTGTCTTGATGAGTCGAAGAAGCCCGTTGAATTTCTTGGCGTATACACCGGTGTTTTTCACTACTCTTGTTCCTCTCTGGCCATGCCTTCCGCAATAGCGTCAAACACCGCTGCTTGTTTCTTGAGTGAACCATCAAGACGAAAGTCCAAGTGGGGTATGGCCCTGATCGTTATCGCGCCAGCAGCCAACTTGCGAATGCGACCGGCGGCACTTCGCAGCCCCTGCAACGTGCGGCTTTCGTAGTTGGCCGGTAAGACCGAGACAAATACGACAGCCTGTCGCAAATTTTTACCGACATCGACGCGTGTCACGCTGACCATGCCACGCACCCGCGGGTCAGCCAGTTGGTGCTGGAGCACGTAGCCGATGGTGCGCCTCAATACGGACTCGACTTGTTGGCTTCGAACGGACATCAATGAAACGGTATAGTGGTTGGTTGGTTGGTTGGTTGGTTCGCTATCTCATTGTCCGGTGATAATTTCAGTGGTGTGATCGTTGACCACATAACCCCGCTGTAGCCGGACCTTGTCAAGCACACGATCGAGCGTGCTCTGGCAGTGGGGTACGCTGCTGGAGGCCAGCGCGATGCCTAGCATGGCCACGCGGTGATCGTCGAGTGACCCGACCTCGGCGACCGACACCTGATGATGCCGGTGCAGTTGGTCCTTGAGGCTAGCCACCACCTTTCTCTTGTCTTTGAGCGAACGAGCGCCCCCGATCGACAACTCGACTTGTAACACACCTATCACCATGTTTTTGCCTCAGTGGACCAAAAATGATAGGCGCCGTAGACCTCACTGATCCAACTTTCTGATGATGGTCTCGACGCTGTAACAAATAAGCTTGTCACCGATTTTTACATCATCAAATCCACCGATGCGGATGCCACACTCGGTGCCAGCCCGTACTTCGCTGGCATCGTCCTTGACGCGGCGCAGTGTCTCGATATCGCGTCCTTCGGTGATGACCACATCGTCGCGGACCACGCGTATCTTGTGCTGACGGTGTACCGCACCCTCGGTGATCAGGCAACCGGCGATGTTGCCCAGCTTGGAAATCCGAAACACCTCGCGGACCTCGGCCTCGCCACTGACCTGTTCCTTGGCCTCGGGGGCTAGCATCCCCTCCAGGCCGTTGCGAAGTTCGTCAGTCACGTCGTAAATCACACGGTAAAGGCGGATGTCCACACCCCGCTGCTCGGCCAGGTCGCGAGCGTGCGAAGATGCCACTACATGGAAGCCGACTATGATCGCGTTGGATGCTTCAGCCAGCAGTACGTCGGACTCATTTATCCCGCCGACCGCCGAATGAATCACCCTCACCGCCACCTCGTCATTGCCCAGCCCGGACATGCTCTTGGTGAGCACGTCCAGAGAGCCATGCACATCGGCCTTTAGTACCACGCGTAGTTCCTTGATTTTGCCCGCGTTGAGCGTTTCGGCAAAGGTGTCGAGAGTGACCTTGGTTTGATTGGCCAGTTGTCTTTGTCGCTCGGCGTCACGGTACTGCTTGGCTACTTCCTCAGCCTTACGCAGGGTATCAGTGACGAAAAACTTGTCGCCGGCGTCGGGAACCTTGTCGATGCCGCTCAACTCAAGCGGCGTGGCTGGGCCGGCCTGACGTATCGACCGGCCACGATCATCGCTCATGTCACGAACACGACCGAACGATCGGCCGATGACGATAAAATCGCCGACGCTGATTAGCCCTTGTTGTACGAGAACCCGCGCCACCGGGCCACGCCCTTCCTGCATTTCTGCTTCGATTACGGTACCCCGCGCCGGGCCTTCAAAGTCGGCCTTGAGATCGAGCAGTTCCGCCTGGTAATCCAGGTGCTCGATCAGTTCGGTGATGCCGTCGCCGGTTTCGGCACTGGTCTTTACAATTTCCGTGTTGCCGCCCCATTCGACTGGATTAAGTTCGTGTTCGGCCAGTTGGCCGTATATCTTTTGGATGTTGCCTTCCGTGGCCTCAGGCCTATCGACCTTGTTCAGGGCCACGACGATGGAGACCCCGGCGGCTTTGGCGTGGTTGACCGACTCGATGGTCTGGGGCATAACCCCGTCGTCGGCAGCGACCACAAGCACCACTAGGTCGGTCATGTGCGCCCCACGGGCCCGCATGGAAGTAAAGGCCTCGTGGCCAGGCGTGTCGAGAAAGACCACGGTTTTTTCCTGCCCGTCATGGCCTACGACGGTGGCCCGATAAGCACCCACGTGCTGGGTAATGCCGCCATCTTCGTGCTCCGCGACATTGGCCTTGCGGATTTTGTCCAACAGGCTCGTCTTGCCGTGGTCTACGTGCCCGAGCACCGCCACCACCGGCGGACGCAACCGCACGTCGATCTGCTCACGTTTTTCAAACTCTTCAAGAACCTGCTGCTCAGCCGTCTGTTGCTCAC
>CAUZAW010000363.1:0-3257 GCA_963577735.1 Phycisphaerae bacterium
GCCTCGCCGCCGGTAGCGACCACCAGTGTTTCTTCAACCCCCTCAAAAACCTCGCGCACCGTCTGGTGATACAGTTCGTCGGCGGTAACGGCCAGCAGTCGATCGAACAGGTCCTGGCGTTCAGCCACCTTGTCCTTGTCGGGTATCGCAAGTTCGACACTTTGATTAATCCCTGCGATCATGTCTTCAAGATATTTCGCATCGGCGCGGGCGGCCTGAACAATGCGGGTGCTGTAGGCACTTGCCTCGGCGAGAATCCGCTGCTGGTCAGATCGAGCCAGGCTGATTATCGAATTCGTTTCGGTGAGGGCCTGTGATATTCTTGTTTGTTTTTGTGTGTTCGCACTGAATGCCGCATCAAACACGGCTTTGACCTGCCTGGGTGTAATGGGATCTTCCACAAAGATGAGACTTTCGATCTGGATACCCGTATTCATGGCATCGAGTTTTCCGATAAATAACTCTTTCACCTGCGCTTTGAACAAGTCGGGACTCTTGTAGACAATCCAGTCGATGTCGTTTTGGGCGCTTGCGCGTATCACGGCATCGGAAAGCGTGGAAGTCAACAGGTGATGCACCTGCTGCCAACCGGCTTCGGTTCCATCCCAAAGCGTTTCGACGAAGCGAAAGGGATCGACAACATGATAGCGGATTTCCCAAAAGCTGTGGATAATATTGTAGTCGGCAACCGGTTCATCCTGGCCGAGAGAGTTGGTGGCGACACTTTTAGCGCCGGTAAGGCTGTAGCCGTCTCGGACAAACTGCAGGGTTTGTCCCGGATTGGAACGTTTCTGTCCCATGCGTTCTTCCGGCGTTTGGTAATACCAGAAATTACCGACCTCCAACGAACGCAGCGAAGCGGCGGCGGGAATCAGAATGACTTCGTCAATGGGCGCCGGCCATTTCCATTGCAGGCCTTCGGTTTTAAGGCGGTCGACGCCACTGCCCTGAACGCGGCCGAAATGCATGACGACCGCAACATTGTTTGCCGGGACCGTATAAAATCCACTCATGATAAAGACGATGAGGATGCCCACCATGATCACCTTTAAAATGCGAAAGCTGACCCGCAGGGCATCGGAAAGGGCCTGTCCGGCGGCATCCAGCGGTTCGCTGGTGTCGGCGGGACCGTGATGGTTATGGTTACGTTCTAATTCTCTATTATCAGGTTCGGGCATTGTCTCTCAAACTTTCAGATCCCCTCCCTGACGGTCGGGGCTTGGATAGAACACACATTCTTGACAAAATTTTGTCCCCATTTGCATCGCAAAATGGGGGGCATGGCACGCCCACCAGGAATCAAGGTCTTTTTTCGATTACGTCGGGTCCTTCGCGCAGCAATTCGTAGGCGGCCGACCCGCTGTCGATCACGATTGTCGTCTGTTTGCCCAGGGTGTGCCGAAGCGTTTCCAGTTTACGCAGAAACAGGGCGAGCTTGGGATATTCCATGAATTTCGCATATTCCCGGGCCGCCTTGGCGTCCCCTTTGCCCTTGATATCTCTTGCCTTGGCCTCGGCCTGAGCGAGCAGTTGGGTCGCTTCGCTTTCCGCTTTACTCCTAATGCTGTTGGCCTGACTTTCGCCCTCTGTGACGAGCTTGGTGATTTGCTCCTGGCGTTCGGTGGTCATCCGCTCAAAGACAGGTTGCGTTACCGAATCGGGTACGCCCAGTTGCTTAATTCCGACATCCAGGACTTCCACGCCATAGCTTCCCCGGGTAGAAACGGCCTGTCTAATCAAGTACAACATCCCCCCTTCGCGATCGCTTTCTAGGTGCGTCAGGCGAAATTTTTCTTTGTCGAGGGTCACCAGGTCGCTGAAATTATATTCTGAAAATATAAGTTTCGTGTCGCCCATCAATTTCATGAGATTGTCTTCGGCTTCAAAGAGGATTCCAGCAGCGCTGCCGTCGTCCTTTCGAAATCGTTTGTAGAAGACTTCGGCGTCACTGATCCGCCAATTAATATAAATGGTGACGATGATATTCTGTTCGTCGCGAGTTTTGGTTTCGGTGGCCTGCCGCTGAAGGGTGCGTATGCGCGTGTCAAAACTAACGACCTTTTGCCAGGGCCATTTTCCATGCCACCCGGCTTCCTGTCCGGTTGCATTATAGACCTTATTGATTTTGTCGAAGGTCATGAGCAGTGCCTGCTCCTGCCATCGCACGGTAAAGCTGCACATGTTAACGATCAAGACCGCGACGATGACCACGGCCAGAATAATGATGGTAATATGTTTCTTCACGCGTTAGTTCTCCTGTGAGGGCTGATCGATGCCCAGCCCTTCAAATAAACTTGCTTCGACGGTGTCGGTTAAGTCCAGTTCATTCACCCAGCTGTTAACACCGGATGTAACAATGAGTTTCTTCCTCAAATCGGGCAGATAGTCCTCCAAGACGGAGAGGTATTCCCGCCAGAGGTATAGCTGGCCGCCTTCCTGGAAGGCGGTTATCTGTTGCTGATACCTCTTGGCGTCTGCTTGGGCCAGAACCGATTTTTCGAAGGCCTCGGCCTCGGCCTCAGCGATCAGCCCGTCGGTTTCGCCTTTGACCAGGGCCAAGATCGCTTGCTGCTCACCCAGTGCGGTGTGCACTCTTGCCTGTTTTTGTTGCAGGGCGGCGACCACTTTTTCAAATTCCGGAGCGACCGTAATGGGCGGGTGGACCGCTTCCATAGCAACATAGACTATCTGGATTCCCAATTGTCTGTCATCCACCTGCTCCTGTATGTTCCGATGGAGTTGCCGTGCGGTTTCGCGTTGGCCGGAGCCAAGCAGTGTGTTCATTTTATTCTGAGCGGCAAACTGCATGGTTTCACGATTGCAGATGACTTCGAGATAATCCCTGGCGTCGAGATAGCAGCGGTCTTTTCCGTAACCGAATTGAGCGATATCGCCAATGCGATACTGCACGTTCAGCCCAATGATCAACAGGTCAAAGATGTTGCTGGATTCGTCTGCCTGAGACGCGCCTGCTTCGTTTTGGATCACGGCTTTCGATTGGAGTGCGACCAGAAACGGGAATTCTTCTTTCCAGTGTTCTGTCGTCCAGAGAATCGGCTGAGTATCGTGCTCGTATTTTTTCAGTTTTTCCGGGTCGGGATCATTGCGGACGAAACCAACATCCAGTGATTGAATCAGTTCGGTAGGAAAAGTGCGCACTGTGTCGATCGGCCAGGGGAGCTTACCGTGCAGGCCTGCCTGCCAGGGATCGGCGATGTTCACGGGTTTGCCCCAGCGCTCGACAACGGCCAGGTGGC
>CAUZAW010000364.1:0-3253 GCA_963577735.1 Phycisphaerae bacterium
CGCACGGTTTCGGATACATCCTGTTGGCTGGAATCAATCACCTCGTCAGCGCCAAGTTGCAAGGCCCACTGCGTCTTGGCCGCCGTCTGGTCCACGGCAATGACTCTGGTACCAGCCAACCTGGCGATCTGCACGGCAAACGAACCAACTCCGCCAACGCCGAAGATCACCACCGTCTCGCCCAGTTTCAGGCCCGAGCGATCGACCGCATGAAAGGCGGTAATGCCCGCATCCGGCAGCACGGCCGCATCGGGCCAGTCGATGCCCGGTGGAATTTCCACGACTTGGCTGGCTGGCATCTTTAGGTACTCAGCGTAACCACCCTGCCAGTTGCGCACCCCCAATGCACCGGTCATGTTGGGGCACAATTGCTCGCGTCCGGCCAGGCACAATCGGCATCGGCCGCAAACGAAAAAGTTATATGTAATTACCCGGTCGCCCGGCTTGAATCGCGTGACGCGAGCGCCCACCTGTTCGACCACACCCGCCGGTTCATGTCCGAGAATAAATGGCAGTTGAGGCGCATAGCCAAAACCGTCCAGTATCTTCAAATCCGTACCATCGATGCCGCAGGCCATTACCTTCACCAACACTTGGTCGTCATCGGGCTGTGGCTTGGGCACGTCCTCAACGACCAGCGGCTTACCAAACTGCTTGAGTACCGCCGCCTTCATGGGGTGAACTCCTTGGGCCAGCATCAGTCGCACGTGGACATGATAATCAGCTTGTTGACGTCATCCTACAGCAGCAACTCAGCGATCTGCACCGCATTCAGCGCCGCGCCCTTGCGCAATTGATCGCCGCACACGAACAGGTCTAGTCCGCTTACGCCCTCACCATTGCGACTGATGTCGTCACGGATGCGCCCAACTAGAATATCGTCCTTCTCTGATGCGTCCAGAGGTGTCGGGAAGCGGTTATTCTTCCAATCGTCGACCACGGACACACCCGGTGCATCGCGCAGAATCTGCAAGGCCTGCACCCGACCCATGGGCTGATCGAACTCTAGGTTGATGCTCTCGGCATGGGCCCGCATCACCGGTACACGCACACAAATGGCCGTGATGCGTACACTGGAATCCGACCATATCTTGTGCGTTTCACGCACCATTTTCATCTCTTCCGTGTTGTATCCCCGATCGTCAATTGGCGAATTGTGACAGAACAGGTTGAAAGCGTACTGCTGTGGAAATTTCTCGCAGGTTGGCGGTAACCCGGCCAGTATTTGCTCGGTTTGCTGTCGCAGTTCCGCCATAGCTGCGGCGCCGGCGCCGCTGGCGGCCTGATAGGTACTGACCACCATGCGCTTGACCGACACCACTCGGTGCAACGGCGTAACTGGCACCAGCATGATGATCGTCGAACAGTTGGGGTTCGCAATGATGCCGCCGTGGCCGAGGGTGATACCCGCTACCGCTTCAGGATTGACTTCCGGCACCACTAGGGGAATTCCGTCGGTCATGCGAAAGGCGGAACTGTTATCCACCACCGTCGCGCCTGCATCAGATGCGATCGGCGCGTATTGCTTGCTGATTGACCCGCCGGCACTGAACAGCGCCAAGTCGACGCCCTTGAAACTATCCTCGGTCAACAACTCTACGGTGTGGGGGTTACCATTGAATTGGACCGATTTGCCGGCACTACGCTCGCTGGCAAGCATTTTGATCTTGCCGATGGGAAACTGGCGATGGCCAAGAACGTTGCGAAATTCTTCTCCCACCGCGCCGGTGGCTCCGACAATCGCTACGTTTAATGTACTGTCCATGGTTGAAACCTTGCGGCCTAAAGGTGCTACATCTTAGACGGGGATCAGCCACAGACAAATCACTTGAGTCTGCTCAGGATTGCCTGGGGCAATACCGGCGTGGCTCCAGGTACCGATGCCACAAATGCGCCGGCGTGGTTGGCCAGTTCGGCAACGGCCGCCATGGGCAGACGCAGCACCTGGCCAACGAGAATGGCCGCCGTCACCGCGTCACCGGCACCCACGTTGTCGGCACCTTCGATACGCTCATAATTGACCGGTTCAGGCTCATAGTATTGCCCGGCCGTATAGATCACCGTGCCTTGGGCACCCCGCGTGACCGCGACGAACTTGAGCGAGTAACCGTTTAACAACGCCCGGGCTTTGGCGCCAACGGATTCACCCTTTAACCCAAGTTGATCGCTCAAAACGTCAAGTTCATGGCAGTTCAGCTTGATGGCAGTGGCCAACTCGCAGCTTCGTCGCAGCATGCGCTGATCATGAAAGTTCTGACGCAGATTGGGGTCGAAAAGACGCATGGCCTGGCGGGCTACGGTGCAAAAGCGCAGGATGTTGTGCCCCGACTGGTAATGTCGCTGTGCGAGGGTTGAAAAACACAACGCGTCACATTTGCGGGCCAGATCTTCCAAGCTAGGATCCCATTGCAACCAATCCCAAGCTGCGTTTTCAGCTATTGTGTAGGTGGGCTCACCTTGTTCACTGACCGAAATCAGTACCTTGCCCGTAGCATGGTCGGAATCCACCTGCACATAGTTGACGGCCATTTGTCGGGCCGTCAACTGCCGGCGCAACAGGGCGCCCAGTTCATCCTGGCCAACGCGACTGACGATCACGCCGCACCCGCCGCACACTTGGCCGAGTTGATGAGCGTGTACCGCCACATTCAATGGCGACCCACCCAACACCTGACGATCGGGAAAGACGTCAAATAGCGCTTCACCCAAACCCACGATTCTGAAATGGCAGTCCATCGATCAATGAGATTACCATTGACCCGGCCCGCTGAAAACACCGGTGCAAGGCAATAGGCACGCGGTACACGGGCGACGTGTCCTGCCAAAAGGGATACGCATGCGTTTATGCGGACATGGCGGCGTCGGCATGTGCTTGTTTTTGGCTTGCCGAAGGACTGGCCGATCAGTTCAGTCTCCTCTACGTTGATGAATTGTCCGCCGTTGCGAGCCGATAAAGCTACCTCTATGATGCTCTCCTTCAACGCAGAAGCTGGCCCTTGCGAAGCGGGGTATTGCTGATGACCAACTCTAACCAAGCCACTTTGCCCATCACCAGTCTCGATGCAAGTGATCCGCCCCTGTCACGATTGATCCATGCCGAGCAGCACCGCCAAGAGGTGACGCTCGAGTTGATAGCCAGCGAAAATCACGTTTCGCCGGCAGTGATGGCCGCTGTCGGATCCTGTCTGACCAACAAGTATGCCGAAGGCTATCCCGGCCGACGCTATTACGGCGGATGTGAATATTACGACCA
>CAUZAW010000365.1:0-3247 GCA_963577735.1 Phycisphaerae bacterium
CAAAGGGTTCAGTTCGATACACATGCAATATCCACTTAGGCACCTGGATGCCAACGTCCTCGACCTTTGACTGGTATCACCGAGAAAGGTGGGTTTCTCAACAGAAGGTTTTTGTGAGTCATGAGGTCGGTCACTGTGTTCCTATCCAAGAGGCGCTTCCCAAAGTTCTTAAAGCCTTAGAAGGCATTAATGACGAACCTCGCGCGACATTTGGTTCAATCATGGGCAAGACAATGAATTCTGTAATAGCAGCAGCTTATGGCGCCTCACACGATTTTGACGTAAGGAACGGGCATAGTGTGAAGGAGTATCCCAGCATGTATACCGATGAGGCCGTTGGTCGAGCACGACTCATGTATATGCGCGGGGAGAAGACATATGAAGGGACACGTGACTGGAAAAACCTGAAACTTAATTCAGAAGAATTAAATTTCCCCGATCGCTTATCGCACTACAAGTTTCAGCAGCGGCATGCGGAAGGACCACTTGGAGAATTTGGCCATTCGGCACCGGTGGTGGTCGGTGCGCCTTATCTGGGATCCAGTGCTGATTACCGCGCCTTCTCAAATAAAGTGAAGAGTCGTCCGACGGTGGTATATGCAGGTAGTAACGACGGTCTTTTGCACGGGTTCGATGCGAATACAGGTAAGGAACTGCTTGCCTACCTGCCGGCCAGTTTGAATGGTCGTGGTCTAACGGGAGGCTGGCACAGTTTGTCTGATCCCAATGAGGCACGAAAAACCTACGTCGATGGCACACCGGCGGTGTTTGATGTGAAGTTAACCGGTAGCCGCAAAGGTTGGCGCACGCTGTTGTTTGGCTCTCTTAATCGGGGTGGCAGAGGTATCTTTGCTCTGGACGTGACCGATCCCGCGAGTTTTTCGGAAAAGAACGCGAAGGATATTGTGTTGTGGGAGTTTATGGGTTGTCATAAGCAGGGTTGTTCAACAAGCCAGGGCGCTGTTCACAATGCGGATGATACGCATATGGGTTATAGCTTCAGTCAACCGGTAGCGGCACAGATGAACAACGGTGATTCGATGGCCATCTTTGGCAATGGCGACACGGTCGACAATCCCCGTGCGCTGTTCGCTGACAAGGATAGCGGTAAAGCGCAGCTGTTTATCGCATCGATCAGTGGCGGCATGGGTGGCTCTTGGTCTCAGAACAAGAATTACTGGCGCATACCAGTGGGCGAGGCGCACGATACTCGAAAAAACGGTTTGTCTTCTACAAGTGCGGTTGACGTTGATGGTAACGGCACGGCGGATCGGATATACGCGGGTGATCTTTATGGAAATATATGGGTGTTTGATGTGAGTTCCTCAGATCCGGCGGATTGGGGGATCGCGCCTGAGTTCAAGGGAAAGCCATTATTTACGACGGGCGAGAGCCAGCCGATTACGGTCAGACCTTCACTTATTCGTCATCCCACCATCAAGGGTTCTAAGAAACCTAATTTGATGGTGCTATTTGGCACTGGCACCTACCGAGAGGAGTCAGAGAAAGTGCAAAACTCGAAACAATCGTTTTATGGCGTTTGGGATCGGGGGCGTGGTGGGCTCCAGCGCCGTCACCTCGTACCGCAAGCTTTCTTGTTGAACAACGAGAAGGCACGAGTTACCGACCCGCACTTAAAGGTTGATTACGATGCACGTGGTGGTGCGGGGGGAGATTACGGCTGGTATATCGATTTGCCGGCAGGGCAGGAACGGGTTATTTACAGATCTCTGGTACGGGATAACCTCGTCTATTTCAATACCTTGATTCCAGAGAAGAATTCAAATCTGAGTGCGGGTTGGGAGATGGTGGTTAAAACGGTCAACGGAGGCAGTCCGGATGATGCAGCCTTTGATATCGATGGTGATGGGAAATTGAGCGCTAAGGATGCATTTGCCGGTGTTGATGCAGGTAAGGATAAGGGCAGTGGATTCGCCGGTAGGAAAACTGATCCTGATGAATACAATCCAGGTGCCCCGGCACACGCTGGCGACAGCCAGGTGACGGCGGTGACAAAAAGCTATGGCTCGATTCTTCTAAAACAGACCAAACTCAAAAAACGAAGCCCGCCGCTTAAGCCAGGGCGGTTAAGCTGGTCGCAGTTAAAGCTACGACTCGTGGAAAAGACATCATCTAAAAAACCTGCCGAGTCAAAGCCGATCGAGGAAAAGACATCGAAAGAAAAGCCGTCATCTAAAAAACCTGCCGAGTCAGACTCAACCTGCAGCTTCGCGAGTGCCAGCACCAGAGAAATCGAGCAGTGGTTTGAATGTCACACGCGGCGGGGAACTTGGTGGACTAGAACTAAGAGAAAATAGTCGACTTTATTGAGAAGATGAGTAGACCATCCGTACTGAGGGACGTTCCATCACAGCTGCTGCTATACGATTGACGTTGGAAAATTCCTGAACTCGTGGGTGGCCATGCTCGTCTCGAAGCCAGGTGGTTAACATAAAGAGATAAATATCGACCGCAGTGAACTGACTTCCAAGTAACCACTGTTGATCTCCGATCGCGTCATCAACTACCTGCCACAGTTCTCGTAATCGCGTGAGCGATCGCTGTTTAACGCCGCCTTGGTCCTTCTCCTCCTGACAAAACCTCTCAGGGTAGTACGTCATCTGATAGGCATTCTGCAGGGAGCTCGAGAAAAAAAACAGCCATTGTAAAAATTTCCCTCGCTCAGCATCTTCGGCACTCGGCGCCAAACCTGCGTGCGGATGGCGATCGCATAGGAAAGTGACAATGGCCCCACATTCATAGATAGCTCCTTTTTCCCAGATGAGTACCGGGATCCACCCATTGGGGTTTAACGTCAACAGCGCTGGTGAGCGAGGAGAGTTGGGAGAGATATCAGTCTCAATCAGTTCATACGGCTGAGCGAGTTCTTCTAAAACAACCCGAACGCCCATGGCGGCACTTCGTTCAGCGTAAAAAAGTCGGTACGACATAATGCGATTCGGGATGTCTATTTTTCCTACCCAACATTATGACTGATCTTCTGGGTGACAAACGTGACCCCGTGGTCGATGGCGTGGTAGTTATTTGTATCATCGATAAAATACGCGAGGACGCTTACCCATTAACGTTACACATCACCATAGCTGCTGATAATGCAAAGTATTGATGGGTTGGTGAATTCGGGGGCGTCAGTTCGGAAACAGCGCATCTAGTCGCTCACCCAACGAACTGATTTGTTTCGATGCCAGTTGAGTTAATGGCGGTCTAACGCTCAACCAAGCAGGGG
>CAUZAW010000366.1:0-3234 GCA_963577735.1 Phycisphaerae bacterium
ACAGCCGGCGTCGAATTCGCAGGTTACGAACTGCTCGCCATCATGGCCACGTTGGAAGTATTCAAAATCTTCGGTCTTGATTAGTGTGCTTGTGTGCATGGGATACGCCTTGTGTTGTTTGATTTAGGCACTGTTTTTTTTGCTTGGCTCAGCAAGATGCAGGGGAGGCTGTGGAATTATATATCCTCGCGATCAAGTTCGTATGGCATGCGGATTTTGTCAATAGCCCATCCAGATACGTCTAGGCCTTGTTAGGATCGTGGACGGTCTAATTAATGACATCGAGTAAGATTTCATAAATATTTGGTTGTTTGTAGATATGATATTTCCAGAGCAAGAAGTAGATTCATGCGAGCTAAGGATACCATACCAGCGGAGAAGCTTTATATGCCGAAATTTCAGCCGCGGGGCACGCGTCGGATCGTGATGAACTACGATCAGTCCTTGTTCGGCGGTACGGTCAATCCGCACTTTAGTTCCTTGGTAAGAGATCTTGTCGAGCACGATCCAGCGGGCTGGAAGCAGGCGGTCGAGACGGTTGTCGATGCCCACGCCTCTGCCCAGGTGGACACACTCGTGCACTGTGTGTTCACGGGCTTCGTGCATTTATTTCCGCCGTCGTACTCGAAGGTGGCGTACCATGCGGAACACTCCAGCTGCTGGGGCACGACGTGGGGTTCGGCGTTGAGAACGTTGCACGACCGGGGTTACGATTTCATTCAGATCGCACTTGATCGGGCCCATGCCGACGATCTGACGTTTGTGGCAGGTTTGCGTATGAACGACCGCCACGATTGCCGCCGCAACGAGCGGATGTACAAGCAGCGACCCGAATGGCACTTGCGCGATTTTCCGGCCGGGTTCGATTATGCCAATCAGGAAGTTCGCGAGGCGATGCTCGACTTCGTCGGCGAATTGCTCGAACACTATGACGTTGACGGGATCGAGTACGACTGGATGCGGTGGGTACATGTCTTCGAGCTGGGTACCGAGCGAATGAACGCACCGTTGCTGACCGAATTCATGCAGCGCACGAGGGAGATGCTCGACGAGGTAGGCCGGCGCCGGGGCCGGCAATTAATTTTAGCTGCCCGCGTGCCTGACGTATTGGATCAGTGCGCCGATATGGGATTTGATGTGAGGCAGTGGGTAGATAAGTCACTCGTGGACTACCTGGTGCCCTCTCACTTTGGACACATGGATTTTAACATGAGGGTTGAAGACTTTCGCGAGCTTACTGAAAGCAGCAAATGTCGCATCTATCCGAGTATCCAGGGGAGCAAGTGGACAGGTCATACACGGTTGAGCAATTACGGCCCTGAACACTATCACGCTGCATCGCACAACTTTTTTGCCTTCGGCGCCGATGGGATCTCCACCTACAATTATCAAGGCGGTAAGCTCGAGCAGATGCTTCCCAGATTGCAAGCGTTGACGCCTATGCGTGACCCGCACGTGCTCGGTGAGTACGACCGCGACTACCGGTTCTTTCATCGCCTCCCAGCAACGGCGGAGGTCAATACAAAGGCCCTGCAGTATGACGTTATCCATCTCGACGGTGCAGGAAAACCAAGTGAGACGTTTACATTTCGCTTGGCGGAGGATTTGTCCGACTCGCACCTGGTCGCAACGATGCGGTTCGTAGTGATCGGGGCCAACGAACAAGATGACATTGAGGTTGCGTGCAATGGTCAAAAGGTGGCGGCCCAGGATATCAGTCGCCTTTATTTCTGGGATGGAACGCAGGGCACCCACGCACAGGAACGCGACAAGGCGGGGCACCAGCCATACTATCATTATAAGATTTCGCTTTCTTCGCCACCGATCGTCTTTGGAGACAACGAGCTTGCCGTGCGACTAAACCGAGCGGCTGATGGCCAAGGGCAGGTAAGCGTTGAGGATGTACAGGTGACTGTTCACGTGAGGTAGATTGAACCGTATTGGCGCACTGCTTGTTTTAGGAAGGACACATAGCAATGAACTGGCCTTTTGATGTCGATGTGCCGAAGCATAAATGGACGAGCATCGCGGCGAGCGGCTTTTCAGATCCCGTGGTGGGGTGTGTCTATGAAGGGCACCGGCTTGATGGCGGCCTTCCCCTGGGGGCTCTGGGGACGGGCTACTTCACGCTGGAAGGTGACGGTAGCGTAGGTCACTGCTCGATCTACAACGAAATCATGCCACCTCGAAACGTTGCTGCCCAGTGGCTTACGCTGCAGGTGGGTAACGTTTCTTTGCCACTATCCACGGCGAGCATTGCCTACTGGGGCCACTATCCTGTTGCTGACATCGTTGCCCGGTTCGATGAGCAGCCTTTGGATGTGGGCATTCGCGCCTTTTGTCCTTTTATTCCCGGTAACGCGGCGGACAGCAACATACCCGTGGCCTTGTTCGAGATCGAGGTCCGTAACCGTGGTAGCGAGTCGCTCGATTGTCAGTTGACCGTTATGCCGCCTGTTGCCAAGGACGACAGCGCCGACGGTTTCTTGCAGAAATCCCCGGTTGACCGTGTTGATGAGTATGCCTGTCTTGACTCATTAGAAAAACGTCTGGACGTTTCTTCCAACGGAGGCGAACTGCGGGGTGTCACAAGCTTTCAGTTGCCTGCCGGCGAGTCTAGCAGGATCCGATTCGGTTTTGGCTGGTATGCACCTCGATGGCGTGACAGTGGCAACGAACGACACGTCCACCGCTATGCACAGCGGTATGCCAGCGCCCGGGCGGTTGTCGACGATGCCCTGGCCCGTTACGACGATCTGTTATCGCGGGTACTGGCGTGGCAGCAGGCGGTATACGACAGCGGGTACGACGGCTGGCTTTGTGATTGGTTGATTCAGGGGCTTTACAGCATGGCCAAGAACACGGTCTGGATCGCGCGAACTCGCAGCGATGAATGGTGGGGGCAGGACGGATGGTTCAGCCATAATGAAAGTCACACCGGTTGTCCGATTACCGAGACGCTGGTCTGTCGCATGCACGGACACATGCCAATCATGTTCTTTTTTCCCGAGCTCGAACTAACCACGCTAGATGCCTTTCGCCATTTTCAGATCGAGGACGGGGAGGTGCCCTTTACCTATGGCCGGGGCACATCGATGCGTGATCCACGCTATCACTGTCAGCATCCGCTTAATTCAGGGCAATACGCGCAGATGGTGTATCGCCAGTTTCTGCGCACCGGTGATCGTGAACAACTGGCGGACTTTTATCCGTCGGCCAAACGCGCTATCCGCT
>CAUZAW010000367.1:0-3229 GCA_963577735.1 Phycisphaerae bacterium
GAAATATTCATATCACAAGACCGGTTTCACTTTGATCGAACTGCTCGTGGTCATTTCGATCATTGCCGTGCTGATCTCGCTGTTGCTGCCGGCGTTGCGCGGAGTAAGGGCAGTTGCGTACCAGACGATGTGCATGAGCAATACCCGCCAGCTTGACTTGGCGATCAAATCGTACCAGGTCGATTCGGACAACTGGTTTCCCCAAGCCTGGGATTCCACGCCACCCAACGCCTGGACGCTCGAATCGCACTGGCTCACGACTCTCAAGCCTTACTACCAGAATTACAATATCCTTTCCGACCCGGCCCGCGGCAACGAGCCTTACCGCACGACATGGATGAGCGACCAGCCGATCAACTACTGGGTCGTGGGTATGTATTACATGTTCTATGACACGCGTACCACCGATTGGTGGGGTAATGGCATGCGAACGCGGATGGACGACGTAACAGTGCCGGCCAAGACACTGACCATCAGTTGCATACATGCGTCGGCAGATGATGTCGGTGGCGGAGGTGGCGATGCCCAGGATGGGGTGTACGGATCGGATCACCGCGACAGCGAAGGTGGCGGGATCCACCTCGGCTACAAGACCTACCAATTCCTGGACGGTCACGCCGGCCTGTTTTCATTTGAGCCGATCCGCAACCACTGGCTTGCCACGAACCTTAAGACCTACACCTACCCTCCGGGCGTCCCAGCGGGGCAAGCGGACTGGTGGACAGTGCCCTTCTACCCGGACCACTACCCATACTCGCAAGGCCAAGCACTACCTCCATAAATCAGCTACGGGCTGAGATTTGCCATGTAACAGCACCTCGACCTGGTACGACATATTATCGATCACGGTCAGGCCAAGAATTAGTCCGGTGAAATATTCATATCACAAGACCGGTTTCACTTTGATCGAACTGCTCGTGGTCATTGCGATCATAGCTATCCTCGCCGCAATGCTGCTGCCGGCTTTGAGCATGGCGAAGGAGTGGGCCAGGCGGACGGTTTGCATGTCCAATCTTCGTCAGTTGGATATATCCTTCAAGCTCTACTCTTCTGATCATAATGGCATCTATCCCCGCAACCGTAGTTGGAGCGGGAGTTACGGCTCCGGCTCAGTCGAATGCCAGTTCTACGACATGTCCAAGCCCTTCCTTGACCATTACGTCAGTGTGGAGGGGATTTTCGAGTGCGCGAATCTTCCCGGCATTTTCAACATAGAAGATCCGTGGACCGAGCAGCAGGCATACGTCGATTGGGGGTTTGCCTACTACGGTGGCATCCCTGCAGACCGTGTAGGTTTCTACAACCTGTCCTGGATGCCGTCTTACAACAACAGCGCCATGAGTCCATACAAGGATTCCGACCCCGGCAACTGGGCTCTTGCCGGCGACCAGGTTTATCTGCTTAGTAATTACTCCCCTCCGGTAATGCGTGTCGTGGGACACCGCAAACCAACCGGCGGAGTGAATGCGTGGGGAACGGGTCCGAGCGATCCGAAACACCTCGGTGGACAACAGGCCGGCCTGCCAGGCGAGCCTGCAGGCGCAAGCAATCTGTATAACGACGGCCATGTGGCGTGGTTCGCTTTCAGCCAGCTCACCCGGAACACCTGGGGCAGCCATTGGAAGGCGTTCGACTAAGAGGACGCCGCTCCGCCTGCTTGTCGCGATCTGCCTGGGAAGTCGGGACATTTGTCCAGACATCTCGTCAATGAGGCTGGTACATACTCACGGATCGCGTGATGGCGACTGATAGGAAGTTTGATTCCAGGTGTGGCTGCGTCAGGGTCCCGGGGAGGGGAGTTTTCAGGGCCAGTTTGGCCGCAGGATGGTGCTTTTGGAAAGCCGAGAAAGCTTCTACGAGGTAGCGGTGACCCTTCCAGCCGACGAACCTGCCGACGCACACGACTCGGAAACGTTCATTGTCGAGGACCGGGCGGTGCGGAGAAAGTACGGATCAAAACTATTTGGGACGACAGCGAGGGTGGCGGGGTCCACCTCGGCTACAAGACCTACCAATTCCTGGACGGTCACGCCGGCTTGTTTTCATTTGAGCCGATCCGCAGCCACTGGTTTGCCACGAACCTTAAGACCTACACCTACCCCCCGAGCGTCCCAGCGGGGCAAGCGGGCTGGTGGGCAGTGCCCTTCTGCCCGGACCGCTACCCGTACTCGCAAGGCCAAGCACTACCTCCATAAATTAGCTAAGGGCTGAGATTTGCCATGTCGCGACAGGCACCGATGACCCGCTTGTAACACTTTTATCTGAATATATCGCTGTTAAAATGTAAAACAGGTCAATCGTAACGAAAAACACCCTTCCGCCAGGCGTAGGCGAAGGCGATGACGCTGGTGAGGATGAAAAACAGAACGCGGCCGAAAAAAAGTGGGCGCAGGGCCCCACCGAGTTCCGTACTGGCATCCAGACTGCCAAACACAACGGCCCAGGGATAGAGAAATACGATCTCCACGTCGAACAGCAAGAAAGTAATGGCCACGACGTAGAATCGAACATTGAATCGGTGCTTGGCCGAGCCGATGGGGTTGACGCCCGACTCGTAGGCAATACCTTTGACCTCACCCTGACGCCGTGGGCCCAGTAACGTGGTCAGGGCCAGGTTGCCGAAGCCGAAAACTATCGCCATGACCAGCAACACTGCCAAGGGACCGTAGTGGCTAAAAGCGTCAGTGGCGAGAAACTGCATGGTCGGGCATCATAGTTCCAGCACTGCACAAGGTCCAGATGCCGCCTGACCTTCGCAACGCTAATATATGGGTTGCCATGCAACAGTACCTCGACCTGGTACAACACATTATCGATCACGGCCAGCCCAAGAATGACCGAACGGGTACCGGCACGCTCAGCGTGTTCGGCTACCAGATGCGGTTCGACCTGTCGCAGCACATGGGATTTCCCCTGCTGACCACCAAGAAGTTGCACCTTCGCTCGATCATCCATGAATTACTGTGGTTTTTGCGAGGCGAAACAAATGTGAAATACCTCCAGGATCACGATGTAACAATCTGGAACGAATGGGCGGATGATGACGG
Source organism: Phycisphaerae bacterium (assembly GCA_963577735.1). Lineage (GTDB taxonomy): Bacteria > Planctomycetota > Phycisphaerae > Phycisphaerales > Phycisphaeraceae > CAUZAW01. Next base: position 3,048 of record CAUZAW010000367.1, read on the forward strand.
GCAACTCGGCCCGGTCTACGGCAGCCAGTGGCGCAACTGGCCGACCGGCGACGGCGGGCATGTCGACCAGATCAGTCAGGTGGTCGAGCAGATTCAGACCAACCCTGATTCGAGACGGTTGATCGTCAGCTCTTGGAACGTGGCCGACGTGCCCAAGATGGCACTGGCGCCCTGCCACATGA
>CAUZAW010000368.1:0-3220 GCA_963577735.1 Phycisphaerae bacterium
CAATAGTCCCGGCCAGCCTTTTGGTGACCTGCGCCCGATGATCGAACCCTATGCCAACCATGACGCCAATCTGTTTTACTGTCCCAGTGGCGGGCGACTGGTTCCGGAAGGGGGCTTCTGGCATGACGTGAACAACCCTTATGCCGACAACGGCTGGGACGATCCCAATCCGGTCGATTCACGCTTCATGGCCTACATGATCTGGCCCAGCGACGGGTATCTTGGCCCGCTGTACAGCTTTGTGTCGCCGCAGCAGGATGTGCACAATCGGCTGGATGTGAATTTTCCCGCCGAGGAGGTCATCGCCCAGGATCTTGCCATCACGGACACCGGCCAGTTCACGCCGGGATTCCTCAACCACCCGTTTGCACAAAACGAATACTACGCGACGGATCAGGGCGGCACCGGTTACAACCTGGCCTATCACGACGGGCACGTGGCGTGGAAAAGCGTCGACGCGGCGGAAGTGGCGGCGAGCTATGCAGGTGTCATGAAGCTGTTTCGCTGAACGTGCCGGTGCTGAGCGATATCCGCAAGATGCCCGAACCCACGACGCTGTCGCTGCTGGCCGTTGGTGTGCTGATGGCGTGCCGCAGGCGGCGGGCACTTGCGGCGTGACCGCTCTGACATCAGCAAAACCACACAAGCTTGCGGTACAATAGCGGCGTCAGATCAAAGACTTCACTGGCGAAGCATGTCATGGCTAACGACTGGTACTACAGCATTGGCGGCGACACTCAACAGGGCCCCGTGCCCAAGGAGCAGATTGAGTCAATGCTGTCATCTGGTGATCTCAAGCCAGAGACCTTGATCTGTTCTTCCAGATCGCCGCAGTGGACTAAGGCCGAAGACATCGATGAGCTGAAGTGGGAAAGACCGTTCGTCCCACCGCCGCTGCCTGCCGCCAAGTCAATGGAAAGCGCTGAGGACGTGGCTATACCAGAGAAGAGAGACCAACCATCTACTTGGGACGGCTTGGCACTAGGCATGGGTAGCGTGGCTATACCAGAGAAGGGAAACCAACCGTCTAAAGACGCCCTGCACGATTTTCCCACGGATTACGCAGGCTTTTGGAAGAGGGTCGCGGCTCACATCATCGACTCTATCATTTTGTTGTTTGCTGGCTTCGTTTACGGCTCCATATTCGCTGCCGCCGGGGTGTACGGGGTGGGCCCAGTATATATCTTCACATACGTTTCTTGGTGGATCTACTACGCCGTGATGGAAAGTTCCTCTACGCAGGGCACTCTCGGCAAGATGGCGCTCGGCATCAAAGTTACTGACTTGAAAGGAAGCAGAATCAGCTTCGGTAGAGCCTCTGGACGCCACTTCGGCAAGTTTATATCTGCTCTCATACTATCGATAGGCTTTATCATGGTCGCATTCACTCAGAAGAAGCAAGGGCTTCACGATGGAATGGCTGGGTGTCTCGTAGTGAATAAATAGAATTGCCGCACAAAGGATCACGGCCATGGCATACGACCCCGAGCAGTCGTTCTGGAAAGTCATATCGCTGCTCAGCTCAGACAAGTCTTTTGACGGCCCAACCCTGGCACACCTAACTGCAAACGCTTTAGAGCTTTGGGTCGGAATGGTTATGCGTGCAGGGCACCCCCGCGGCAGCGATGTATATGCAGCGTTACCCGAAGCGTTGCAGCGTACACCTGAAATAATTGATTGGCTCGAACGCTCCACAAAGATCGAATACGCGCACGCTAAAGAAATACGGATTACTGGGGCGTTAGCAGAATCGCGACGGATCATGGGCAAGATAAATGCTGGCGGAACGATAGACGTAAAACTGCGAACCACCTTGTTGGAGACAATCGACGATCTGTCGAAACATTTAAGGTTGGTCAGCCGTGCTGCATTGCCTGACGATGGCAGCAGGCAATCAAAGGGACGGGCGAAACGTAAAGTTGCCGAGCCTTTGATTGCGGAACATTTGACCCGCAAACCATATGACACGGCACAGCAAGTCAGCGATGCGGCAGGGTGCAGCAAGGGCGTTGTCATAGAATCGCCTGCATGGAAAGCCAATCAAAAGCGACTGAAAGACTCTAGGCATAGGGGCAAGGACCCTATTGCCCTTCAACTCAGTGATTACCTTACGACTGACAACGAGAACAAGAGTGGACAAATGCATGGACACACGCTGCGAGAGGAAGCCCTTGATGCCGAGATTGAACAACGGCAGAAAGAACTTAATTACCAAATAAACGAGTACCAGAAACAGCACCCCGATGCCCAACCAAAGGAAATCGCAAAGGCGACGGGTTGTGCGATTAAAGACGTGGTAGCTCGAGATGCTGAGTTGGACCACCTTGCTGAGGCACAACGAGCCGACAACCAAAAAACACATCAAACAAGCAAGCCGATTTGGACTCAAAAGCCCTGATTCAGCCCTGATTCAGCCCCGGTCATGTCCGGTCATGACCGCCCATGACCGGATATGGACTCTTAGTTCATATTTTACAGGTACTTACGTCTAAGAACGTGACCCCCGCAGTATTAGTGAGAAGAATGGTCTTCTTTCCTACAAGGGGTGTTCACGATGTTAAGAGAATCGCAGCCTCCAAAACTGGTAACGGTGGGTGTGCTCGCTGCGGAGCTGGGCGTACCCGTCGATCGCATTTGTCGGATCCTACGCTCCCGCCCGCACATTCGGCCACGAGCCTACGCCGGTAATGTCCGCTTGTTCGACAACGAGGCCTTTTCACAGATTCGCCACGAGCTGGACCGTATCGATGCCCGACGCAAAGGGGTACGTCAGGGGGTGCGTCATGACTGAAATGACCCCGTCACCCAACACTGCGTCGCCCTGCCTGGCCTTACACCCAAAGGAGGCGTCACGCATCGCCCAGTCAGCACTGGGCGATGCAATGGTCAGCATGCACACGATCGCCAAGCGTGTGGGCGTAACCTACAGATGTGTCCAGGCTTGGCGAAAAAAAGGCCTGCTGCCACCGCCTGACTTTGCGATGGGCCACGTGCTCCGCTGGCGGCCATCGACCATCAATGAATTTCTTAGTAGCCGATCATCGGAGGTGGCGAGATGAGCGGCACGTCCACCATCCATATAGACGAGGCAGGCAAAGACCCTCATTGGAGTGGCGACAACTGGTTCGCAATCCCAACGTCGTTGCACGATACGGGAGTGCTGGCAAGCTTAAGCCGTGCCCAGAGGGCGACGCTAGACTCGCTTTTCAGACACGAAAAG
>CAUZAW010000369.1:0-3203 GCA_963577735.1 Phycisphaerae bacterium
TCTATCTTTTAATTCTAAGAATGCATCAGATGATGGCGAGATAAGTTTTGCTATTTCTTCGACACTTAATTTTTTTAAATCCATACTTTTTTAATCTACAACCAAAATCATCCAACAGTAGTGGAATGGTTTTGGATTGTGGTTGGGATCGTTTAGTGGTGGTTGTCCTCTAAAGCAGTGCTCTGATTATGCGCGATGGAGGTCGTCCAATGCGGTTCTAATGATCGGTTCGAGCTCGTCGACGGTCCGCTGTAGAAAGCCGTGGCCGATTTCAGCGGAGGCGTGCAGGCGTGGATCGCATTCCGGACGGACCGTGTGATCGGGCGTCGGCCGGTCTTTCCAGGTGGGCGAGTCGACAATACCGAATTCTGTGTTTGCCAGAGGTTCGGACGTGGGCGGCAGTTGGGTCATGTCGACGCCATCAGGGTGCAGGGCCATCATCTCAGAGGTTTCAATCACGTCTGCATGTGACATGTCAAATTCGTCGTAGGGCTCACTCGACCAGGCGTTGGCCAGCAGGCAGTGAGCGGTGGATTCGCCATTGAACTCGTTGCAGAGTCGTTGCAGCGTCGCGATATGGTTGAGGGCGCCATGACCGTTAACGATCACAATCAACTTGTATTTCAGTTGTATCAGGGAATGAAACGTATCTCTCAAGATCAGGGCGAGCGATTCCTCCCGGCAATAGAGACTTTTAATCACGTGGCTGGGAAAGTCCATGCCGATGATATAATCGTTTTCGTTGAGACCGAGGTTGCGTTTCTCCCGGTCACTTCGCTCACGCTCGGTGCCCCAGTAGAAGGTGGGCAAAACGACACCGCCGGTGCGTCCGGCCAACTGTTCGGCAACGTACGCCGCATTGAGCGGATCGACGCCCAGTGGCAGGTGCAGACTATGCCATTCCAGCGGTCCCAGGGGAAGATAAACCAGCGGACAGCGATCTCGTTCCGCCACGATTTCCCCGGGCCGTAATAATTCAAAATGGACGGTTCGCATCAGTCGCTCCTGATTTTCGAACAGCTGTCTATCAGAGTTTTGCAGCCGTTGGCGAGCATCTACTCGTCACCGCCGACCGGTGTCTGGGGCGTATGCTCGCCATCGGTCATGATAAAGTCGAAACCCGCGCGAGCAAAGAGCTCCGCAATGGCAGGAGAACCAAATCTTAACTGAACGCCCAGGGCAATTTTTCCGGCCTCCAGCAACGCTTTTGTGCAGTTATGCATTCTGATCGATTCCTTGAATAAGAGTGATCCTCCATGAGCTAAACAGGTTCGCTGACTTCGATGACCACTTATAGATAAATACACGTGGTATGTTAACAGTATTGCAACTCAGTTAGACTCAATTTGCGGCCATTGATGGCGGTCCGGGGCCATTAGCCGTGACGGTGCGAAATAGGCAGGGGGGTAATCGTCCGCCTCGTCGGTAAGGGCCAGTATCCGGTTGGCAATGCAGCGGCCGCCGTTAAATGACACGCTCGAGCCCGAGCCGCACATGCCAGCAATAACGTACTTGCCCTTGCCGTCGATCGACCCCACGATCGGGTATTCGTCGGGCGTGTAGCCGACTGTCCCACTCCATTCGTGGGTTATGTGCAATCTGTAGGGGCCATATGACCGCTTCATCTCGCTGGCGGCGAACTTGGTCAAGAAACGTGACGGCTGGTTACGTCCGGCTTCATGGTCAGGCACTCGCGACCCACCGGAGCCAAACAGTACGCGTGGCCCGTATCGGCCGGCAAAAAACCATAGCCCGCTGATACCGATGTGCGGTTTCATGTCCGCCGGTCCCCCGTCGCCGGACGCTGCCTGTTCCTGGCGGGGCTCGATTACGTCGTGCAGATCCTTTTGCAGGTTCGGAGTGTACGATTCTGTGGCGTACACGATGTGATTGGCGGTAATTGGGCCACGGTCCGTGTGTATGACGTAACCAGTGCCTTGCTCATCGACCTTGCTGACCTTGGTCCGCGTGTACAACTGGACGCAACTGCGGCGAATTGCCGTTGTCAGCAGGCACCACACCCACTTGGCCGGGTGCCAGGACGCGGCTCCGCGGGAATAGCCCGCGTCGTGCTGCACTCGCATGCCCGTGTACTGTCGCACCTTGTCAGGATGGATAGAGGACCAGTCCTCGAAACCGCTGTCCCCGGCTATTTGCACGGAGTCACGCAACGCCTGCTGCTGGCCCGTGTCCTGGGCCTGTACCCAGCCGGAGCGGGAGTAACCGCAGTCGAAGCCCTCGGTTTCAATTGTCTGCCTGATCAATTCCGCGTTGTGGTATGCAGCGTGGCAGTAACGATCGGCAAACTGGTAGGCCAGTTGCTCGTTCTGGCCCTTGGACACGTCGCGGCGGGTGCGAAGCAGCTGGGCAAGGACCGTGTCACGTACCTGCTTGAAGTAGCGGCCCATCACGACCAGGCCCTCGTTGCGGCCCGAGCTACCACTGGCCGGGTCGTCCATGTCCAGCACAACCATCAGCCGGTCGTCCGGCGCCCGCTTGGACCATTGGTAGGCCAGTGCCCCGCCGGTGAATCCCGCGCCGATGACCACCGTGTCCGCTTCCCGGGGCAGTTGAGCTTCGGCATTGCCTTGCCATGGATGGTTGGCCAGCGGGTTAGAATCGATCAGCCACATTGGCGTCCGTGAAACCTTGCCGGAGATGGACAGGTGGCCCATGACCTCGGGAATGGTGCGCCATACCTGTCGCCACGCCCAGCCCAGGAACCTCAACCACTTGAGTGGAAGGGGTAAGTGCCCGTACTGCATTGCGACAAAGGTACCCGCGGCCCGAAAGTCCGGCCGTCGTAAGTTGATTATGGCTCGGGCAGCCTCACGCAGCCGATGCCAGAAGTTCACCTTGTCACTGTGATCTTGTGCCTGGCCGTTATTCATTGATCGCTTACTTTTTCACCGATTATTGAATTACCAGTCTACCGTTTGGGCCAGATAGCCGATACAGTGCGTAGCATACTTTTAAAGATTTGGTCTGCTTCGATACTCATCGGTTTACTTGCAGGGGTTTACAGGCATGACAGACCAACCAATTGACCAAGGTCGAGCCAAGGTTCGTATCCGGGAGCGTTCCAAGGCATCTATAGCCTTTCGCGTCGTAATTAGCTTTTGGGCGATTGTCTTTACCATGCTGGCGGCGATCGCCGTCGTCGTCATAGCCAATCACGACAGGCGGATGGACCGAGGCCTGGC
>CAUZAW010000370.1:0-3195 GCA_963577735.1 Phycisphaerae bacterium
GATGTGACCGTTTATGAAACGACCAATCACGAGCAGATCCGCATGTGGTGCCAGAGCAACGGCTACTGGCCGGGCTGCACCCCCAACCAACCCGATCGCATCCGCATTGGCGGTTGCCCGTTCAATGAGCCCGAGTTGCTGGACCTCGTCGATTGGCCCGAATGGCTCAAGCATTTCGACCAACGCCGCCTCAAGTTCGTCTACGACCCAAGCAAAGCCTGGTGCGATCTACAGAGCCGAAATGTACGCCCCGATTAAGGGCATGTCTCCAAAAGGCTACCGGGCCAAGATCTCCTGCCCCGGTACCTGCTTTGATCAAACACTTTATTTGCCCACGGCCACCGAGTAATTCAGTGGTCCAATCCTTAATAATACTGTTCGTGCGCGCCGCCTTTGCCACGGGCCAGGTAGAGGCGTAATTTTCGCCAATCGAAATTAGATGGCGACACCCACGTACGATCAATGCGCACATGCGTGGGAATGTACTTGATGGTAATGCCACAGCGACGGTGCTTTGAATGGTTAGGGTTCGATCCGTGCAGTAGAAAGGGATCATGCACCGAGTATGCGCCGGCTTTCAACTCCACGTTTCGCGCCGCCGATAGATCAAGGTTGTCCAGCGAAAGTGCCAATGTCGTAACCGGCGACGTGTCCACCTTGTGCGTCAGCACCTGCCGTGACTTGTGACTGGCCGGCAATACCCTCATGCAACCGTTTTCTACATTCGAGTCATCGACCGCCAGCCAAAGGGTAAAGGTTTCCATCGGCTTGATCGGGAAAAAGGCCGCATCCTGGTGACCGGCAACGGCCAGCCCGCCGCCGGGACGCTTGCTGATGATATAGCTGGTAAGCAGGGCAATGTCGGGCCCGAGTATCTGCTCGGCCACATCGACCAACGGGTCGCTTAGAAACAGGCCCCGCAGGTAAGCATTTTCATAGTGACAGGATGGCAGGTTTTCCGGTCGCTGGCCTGGGCCCAGCGCAGCGATCAACGCGTCAATCTCTCGCCGCAGGTGCGCCAACTCAGACTCGCTTAGAAGCGCATCGCCCACAGCGTAACCATCCTCGCGATACTGCTCTAACTGTTCAGGTGCAAGCATCGTTAACTCTCCTGACTATACGTCGCAGTCGGGACAACGTTGCCGAGCGAGCGTAAACAGGCGCAAGGACAGGCCAATACTCTAAACGCAACCCTGCTAGAATGCGCGAAGATGACGTCCGCGTAGCTCAATTGGATAGAGCGTCGGCCTCCGAAGCCGAAGGTTGCAGGTTCGAGCCCTGCCGCGGATATTGCCACTCTACAACGCTTGAAAGTGGGTAGGGTTACGTAACAGGGTCGCCAGGCTCGTGCATAAACGGGTCGCCAGTACGTCGGCACCAGTCTAGCAGGGCGTTGTGCAGGTTGCGGTGGACAGCCTGATGCGTGGCTTGGGTCGCGCAATTTTTCATCTCGCCCGGATCATCCAGCAGGTTGTACATCTCCTGCTCGCCATTGGCGTGGAGCGTGTATTTCCACGGCCGACGTACGATTGTGCGCCAGTTTTCAACGCCGTGCCAACTGCGGAAATCGGGCGCCAGGTTGTACTGGCAGAAACAATCCCGCGATTCGGGCTGCGGGCGCTGGCCACGGATGTAGGGCAACAGGTCCTCGCCTTCAAGGCCCAGCGGCGCCGGGTCTATACCCCCGGCGGCGAGCAACGTGGCTGCCAAGTCCGGGTGACTGACGTCCATGGCACATCGCGTACCTGGTTTGATCACCCCCGGCCAACTCATCACCCACGGAACCCGCATCGCTTCCTCGTACGGACAGAACTTCTGCCACAGGCCGTGCTGACCGAACATTTCACCGTGATCGGAGACGATGGCCAACAGCGTGTTCTCGTTGAGAAGATCATTGTCCTCCAGGCGCTCGAGGAACCGGTTAAACAATGAATCGATATAGGTAGCATAACCCCAGTAAACAGCAATCGATTTACGCCAGTTGTCGAAATCGTCGCCCCATTCATTGCGCAGACGCCGATAGTAACTATCGGCCAGGAAACTCGGCTCACCGACCGGCGGATCCCAGTTGTCCGGAACGGGTACGTCGGCCGGATCGTACATATCGTAATACTTCTGCGGCACGACTAGCGGGGGGTGCGGACCTTCCATGCTGGCAACCATGAAAAGTGGCCGATCCGGATCTCGCCAGCCCAGAAGCTCAACCGCATGGCTGAGAATCCAGAAGTTGTGTTCCTTATCATCGGGAATATCAAGCACACCCGTCCGGGGGGTAGACATCCGTGGCGGGTGAACTGAGCGGTAGGGTTTGTCACGTTGCGGGTCGTGAAAGATACATCCATCCGGAATACCGTGAAGCTTACACCATTGGGTATAGTCACGTTCGTCCTGTTCACAAGCAGCGTAGCGGTCGAACCACTTATGAACGTTGTCAGCACCCAAGTGCCACTTGCCACCGTAAAAGCATTGATACCCCCCCTGCCTTAGGTAATGCGAAATGGGTGGCTTGGTAATTTCACGGGCAGCACCCTGATCAGTGCGGTCCTCCGAGGTCCCGTAGGGGATGTGCGGCATACCCGCCTGGTGCGGCTGAAAGCCTGTGAGCATCGATGCCCGAGCCGGGGAACAGATGGGACTTGTGGTACGCAGATTCTCAAACAGTACGCCTTCGCGGCCTATGCGATCCCATGTCGGCGTGCGGCAGACGGTGTGCCCCAGTAACCCAAGCGTGTCCAGGCGCTGGTTGTCAGCAATTAACAGAATAATATTAGGCTGGCTCGACGCGATGGCGATGGCCCCCTTGTTAATTTCCTAAACTCCAGGCGTAGCATTCCAATCGACAACATTCAAAGTGCCACGACAATAAGGAAAGTCAAGCACTGTAGCCAATTGTCGAAATCCTATGTGGTTATACCGGCCAAGGCCTGCACATTTCCAGGACATGAATCACGGTCCACGTACAAACATCCGTGCACGGAATGAATAACCGTGGCAGGCAGTTGTTCGTCCGGTGCTTGGGCTGAGAACACTTTTTTGAGAATATCACGCTTGAGTGCCAAAGGCACCATGGTAAAAACGTGCCGGGCCTGGAGCATGGCGGGAATGGTCATGGTAATCCCCTTGTCTGGAATATAACCCAACCGCTTGAAGTTGGGATCTTCAATCAACTGGCGCTTGGATTGCTCTACCAGATCC
>CAUZAW010000371.1:0-3187 GCA_963577735.1 Phycisphaerae bacterium
CAAGTTGCCATCCTTGTCATAGACATCACCAAACTCGCTGGAGCGATAGGCGTTGCCATAGTTGATGTCCAAAGTCGGCAGTTGCCCATCGGGACTTAACGAAGTGATAAACACACCGTCTCCCGTAAGAAAGTCCAGCAGACCGAGCACATCAAAATCCTTGAATTCTTCCGTTGCATCCTGCAAGACGTTAATTGCACCGGGATGCGTGGAGTCAATCTCCTCTTCTCCGGGCGAAATTCTTGGATTACCTACATCCGCCGGGCCCAACTGGAACGCCATGGCCACCGGATCGTTTTCCTCATGAGCCGTATTGCAACATTGGCCCTGGGCCCATTCTTGCTTACCACGCCGACGTTCTTTACCCGTAACCTTTCCTTTACCAGAGGTACCGTCGTCGAATCCATAGCTGATTGGGATCAGCGAAGGGTAGACTGAAATCGTTCCGGCATTAAGCTTGGGGGCGTTATGTGGGTTAGACAGGCTGACGTTATCAACTCCAGTTAAAGTTTCGGAAAGTACCGCACCACCAGCCGAACCGGCCGAACCAAGATCCTCGGTGTTATACAACTTGAGTGTGGCACTGGCGATGCCAATACCAGGCGGAACCTGGCCGGCACCGGTCCCGAAAACATCACGGAACCGAATGTACATGCGTGAATAACGATAAACCGGCCCGGCTTCCACGGTATGCACGCCCTTCACAAAACCCCCAACCGTAGACTGGAAGAAGTGGCCAACTTCTAAAATAGATGTTCGTCCCGCTCCGGTAGACCACATTTCGTAGGCACCTACATCGCCCGCATGATCGCGATCAACGGTTGCGCTATCGCCCCAATTTGTCGTGTAGGCCCACCGGATGGAAGCGTCTTGAGCACGGTCGTATCCGTTGGTCCCCTGCTGAAAAGTAAGGGTCTCCGCCAGTGTCGGCGCGGCGGGTGACAAAGCGACCGCGCACATCCACATCACGACCACGACCTTCGAGTATCTTTGCGTTGACATCATCATCTCCCTGTCAATGAGACGCGTCTGCTTTACAGAACGGCTTTCAACGTTCCAGCCCTACGACATGTTGGCTGGTGTGTTCCATCCTAAACCACCCACATGGTAACCACTCCGTGCGACGATCATCAAGAGGAGCACATACAATCAAGAGCCATTACCTCGCTCCGACGGCGGCGGCCAAGACACCCCAGTCCGATGGCTAGGACGGCAACGGTCGCCGGTTCAGGAACCTGAATGGCCGCGCTGCCTGCTGCCTGTGCTGCAGTCCAGTTGGCACCGAGGATGCCAAGGTCGGCGACGTCTGTCATGCTGTCGAGATTAAAGTCGCCAGTGTTCCACTGCATGTCATCGGCATTGAAATTCGCACCGACAATTCCAAGATCCGCCACGTCCACGATGCCATCGAAGTCCGCGTCACCGGGCGCTGCGGCAATCAGCATCAGGCCAATGTGACCTGCGTAATCGCAAATCGGTGCCAAAGTCAGATCCGCTGCAACTTGTATACCGTCAATGGCGTCGAACTCACCATCACGCGTGGCGGCTGCGAATAGCTTCAAGAAGGCCGCCCTGCTCATGTCAATCTGGTCAAGCAGGATGCTATTTGCGTGCATCGCAAGCATTCATGCCAGCCCAAGAAAACGCCCAAACGTTGTTTTGGAGGACGATCAGTGGTTAAAATGGCCTCACTGGTACGGGGATGGTCACCGGCCGGTGATCAAATGGGAAATCTCCGATGAAGCACCCAATTCACTCTTCCAGATACTCCACCATGACCCTAACCACTCACCGACAGGCCTATGACGATGATGGCTATGTGATCCTGCGTGGTTACTGCAATAAAGACCATGTCGAACAGATGATTGAGCGTGTCAAGCAATACTGTCGCAACACCGCGACGGGGCTTGCCGCGGGCGATGTTTACTATGAAGTTGCCGACACCAGTACGATCAAGAGCCTGTTTCACATGCACGTGCATGACGCGTTCTTCGATCGGCTGGCGAGCGACCAGCGGTTGATCGACACCGTGGGCGCCATGTTTCCGGAAGGCGAGCCGGTGGTACAGGACGTCGGCTTCTTTGCCAAATGCGAGCGGTACGGCTCGGCGGCGCCAGTGCATCAGGACAACGCCTACGATTTCTACGAACCGCCGCACGCTCTCAAGGCCACGATCGCGCTGGATGCCTCCACCATGAAGAACGGCGTGATGTATTGCCAGCGCGGCTCCCACAAGCTCGGCCTGCTGCCGCACCACCTCTCGGTTGTGACCAGTTTCAGTCAGACCCTGGCCGACCCGGTCAGCGCCGAGGATTATCCCGAAGTGCCGATGCTGCTTCAGCCGGGTGATCTGCTGCTGCACCACACGGACACGGTCCATCGCAGCGGGCCGAACATGTCGCCGCACCCGCGGCGCATGCTCGCGATGGAATGGTCGTCGAGCCATGCCGTCCGTAATACCGAAAAGCACGAACAGTACATTGCCCAGTTGCGGCGGTTGCAGGGTTAGTGTGATTTTGCAACAGTTGTACGGTAGCCTCGTAGGGCGGGACTCCGGTCTCGTGGTCATCAGTAGCGCAAACGCTTTGTTGATGGCTTCTCTTTGCAGCAGCACACCCGGCAAACAGACCTCACCAGTCTGCTAAGGGGACGGATTTCTCTTCAGGGCAGTAGCCGTATGACTTGAAGGAGGATGTATTGAATATGAGCTCCAAATACGAGATCGAGCCGAGGCTTCAGGACTGGGGAGACCATTCGGACACCGAAGGGATCTTGCGTTTCCCCCGAATCGCGATTTTCAGCCGTCGTAGTTCGGATCGATGATGTAGGTGTTGGTGTTGATCGAGTGGTCCCCGGGTTCGTGCGGACCGAGCTGGATGAAGCTGACGTGGCCGTCGAAAGACCGTACCTGCTAAAATATTGCCTGCTGAGGGTCCTACTAATAAGTATGATCGGAGCATCATGGAGATACCCGAACCAGTGTGTTGAGACGCCGCATGATTGAAACCATTGTCACGCATCCCGGTGGCGCCCATAAAGACGACCTCCTGACCGTCTGCATACTCATAGCCCGGCACCGGGCCCCGGTGTTCCGGCGAGACCCCACCGACGACGACCTCGATGACGCGTCTGTAGCGGTCGTCGATATCGGTGGAAGCCACGACCCGGCGAAGTCCAACTTCGACCA
>CAUZAW010000372.1:0-3181 GCA_963577735.1 Phycisphaerae bacterium
TGACCAGCCAGTTCACCGAAGACTTCGCCCCGGCCCGGCGAACCGATTCGGTGCCGCCGGCCCCTGCGAGAGCCGATCGCCGACGGCATTCTGGGGATGTGACGCGAGCCGCAGGCGATTGACCTGATCCTTCAACGCGTGATCGACGCCTGGCCTGAGTTGCAAGCGGCAGTGCGACAAGGGCTTCTGGCGATCATCGACGCCGTTGGTGGCCATCCGGATGAAGCCCCCCAGATAGCCCGGGAATATTTTCGCCACAAAAGTCTGTGAGCCTTATCAATAGTCTCCGAACGAGCCGTTTTTCCCGTGGCCCCCAACCACCTCGTTGAACTAACATAGAGACTGGTACAACTTAATGGCTCTTAACGCTGCCTGCGTCTAACCACTAGAAAACTCATCGCAACAAGGGATAACGTTGCTGGCTCAGGAACCAAAGCAGACGCATTACCTGTTGTTTGCGACGCAGTCCAGTTGGCATCAAGGATGCCAAGATCCGCCACGTCCACAAGGCCGTCGAAGTTTGCGTCACCGGGTGCCGCGGCGATCAGCGTCAGGCCAATGTGATCTGCGTAATCGTTAATCGGTGCCAGCGTCAGATCCGCTGCGACTTGTATACCGTCAATGGTGTCGAACTCGCCATCACGCGTGCCGGTGGTGATGACAGGGAACTGGTCGCCATGGTCGGGTGTAAAGTCACCGAGCAATTCAACGTTTAACTCACCGTCAAGAAATGCATTGCCGTCAACGAGCAGTTGGTCGGATGTTTCACCCAGTTCGATCTGCGTAGCAGAAGTTGCCGCGAACATGACATCACCACCGAAACGAACTGTTCCAGGACTATTACCAGGCGAAAAGCCATCGACGAATTCAATCAATCCGGTGCCGGGAAAATCACCGCTGCCGCTGGTGTTCCCGCCGAACACTGCGTGGCTGCCACCGCCAACGAGATCATCCCGCCGGGGTTGTTCGTGATATTTCCAAAAATGGCAGATGAAGTAAAACTAAAGAGTACTTTCCCACTGTTGTCCAGCTTACCATCGAAGCGGATGACCGATGTTCCGTCACTGCTGATAAATCCGCTGACATTGTTGGTCACCTTCGAACATCATGGCCCTGAGCGTACCCCAGTAACCGGGCTGTATGGTTGGGTGACAAGGTTAAGCGATCCTGTAAAATAGAGGTTGATGAATTGAAAGGGCCAAAGGCTGAAGGTCCGGCGAAACGATAACCATGCGATATGGCATTTCTACGGTCGTTCTGGGCAGGACCGATCTCGAGGCAGCCCTGCATCGGATCGCGGTAGCAGGGTTTGAGCAGATCGAGATCCTGACTGAACCGCCTCACCTCTGGCCCGGGGACCACGAGCCACAACAGGTTCTCGCCTTGTTGGACCAGTTGGGATTGCATGCCCGGGTGGGCCATGGGATCTACAGCCATGGAAACCCGAACTGCGGTTCCTTGGATGAGGTGAAGCGCCGCCAGGCCGTGACACAGATCGCAACGTGCTTTGAACCCCTTGTCGCGGTGGGTGCCGAGTTCGTCGTGCTCCACCCGACCGGCTACTCCCTCGACTACACCGACGAAAACCGGCCGCGCGTAATAGATCAGGTTCGTCGCTCGATGGCGGAACTGTCGGCAATCGCCGCGGATGTGGGTATCAGGCCCGCCTGGGAAAACTTGCCCCACCACCACACCTCCCGACCGCTTCACGATATGACCGAACTTTGTTCTCTCATCAACGAAATGCCCGCGAACGTCGGCCTCTGTCTAGACACGACCCACGCCCTGATTGCGGGCCACGACCCGCTAGAACAACTCAATATTGCTGCCCATCGACTCTTATGCCTGCACCTTCATGATTCGGACGGGGCTGGCGACCGCCACTGGGTACCGGGGCAAGGCATTATTGAATGGAATCCCTTCATCGCACGTCTGGATGAAATGGGCTTCACAGGCACACGCACCATCGAAGTCGTCTCGACGGATGAAACGGAAGACCTGGTTCTGACCGAGGCGGCGGCCATGGCAAGGAAGTGGGAGGGCGAAGGGAGCGTATGAAGAACAATGTTGGGTTGCACCAAACAGCCTCTCAAGCTGCTCGAGCGTTGGCCATTGATCAATTGCCACTGGAGTGGAGTCACTGTTTTCCCACAATGACCCACGATCCATGTGCAATGAAATTCAACCCAACCCCGAATCGACCTCCAAACCGCAATGAATACTATTCCACTTCCTGTATCCAAAAGCACAATCGCAGCATATTCGTTACCAGCTACACCAATTCTCAACTTTCACGACGGCAATCGTTCCCGATGAATTGTTCGCCCGGGTCGCCGGACTCGGCAATGGTGCTAAAAGCAGCTCGCACCATAATGCGCACATGAAGTTGCACAAAACGGCCGGAAATGGGCAGAAACAGAAAAGGGCCTCCGGCAAGGCGGGAAGCCCTAAGTCTTCTGTTGGCGGGAACTTTCCGGAGATTTCCGGGATTTCCGAGAACCACGAACAATGGAGCCGGGGGGATTCGAACCCCCGTCCCGTGGCGGAAAACAAGGGAAAACAGGGGATTGTGAACGAGGTGCACCATTATGCGCACCACCTGTTGCACCAGCCAACTCGGACAATCGCCAACTTACTCAATTAATCAACGCTTGGCCGACTCTTCCAGCCACTATCCGGCGTGGGATCATGGCGATGGTTGAAGAGATGAGGAGAGAGTGAAGTTGGCATCCTCCTCTGTAGCCAACTCGTTGAACTAACATAGAGACTGGTACAACCTGATGACCCTTAACGCCGCTTGCGCCCGACCATCAGCACACTTATTGCAAGAAGCGACAATGTTACCGGTTCAGGCACCAAGGCCAACCCGGTAACCGTTGCATGACCGGCTGACCAACCATGCTACCGCTCTCGATTGAACACGGGGGATTCCCAGGAAGGCTCGTGTCGTTGGTTTATCAATTGATACCGGACCAGGTGATATTGGCGTTCACCACAGACCCCTGATTAGTAATTAGTGGATATAATTTATTTGCTACGCAAATCTGACGATCAGACCTCATTTGCTGAAGTGGTCTCCATGTCAAATACCAGGCTTTTACATACTTTGTCCGCCAAACGCAGCTTCACCCTGATTGAATTACTGGTGGTCATATCAATTATCTCACTGCTCATTGCAATA
>CAUZAW010000373.1:0-3175 GCA_963577735.1 Phycisphaerae bacterium
AGGGGCTGGACGTTGGGATTAAACATGAGAGGTATGCATGGCGGTATGTCTAAAACTGCCGTCGCGCGAAATTGCATCGATCAGTCATGTCAATCCCGACCGCTAGGGCATAATAATAACGGGTCGTGGACACCATGCAGGATCCAGGCACGGCGATAATCCATTGAAGCAGCGATAGCGTCACAGCGATCGTAGCGTGTCAATAGAGAACGGCGATCATAATCAAATCGGCAGATTTTAACATCCAGAGCGCCGCGGTCCTCTGTAATCGCAAGGTAGCTGCTACGCGGGTCATCGCCATTTCCCCATGAATCACACTTGCCGTGACGGATCATTTGGCCTTGAGGACCTCGAAATTGCACGATGGGGACGGCGACCGACCCGCTGTTGGCGAGCCAGTGGCCGTTTAGGTCGATTGCGAAAGGGTAATGGGTGTGGGCGATGGCGGTCAGATCGACAGAGTGGTCGTGCAGACGTTCGATCAACTGCTGAGGTTCCGTCATGTAAGACACGGATTGGCCTGCCAAATCGATATGACCGTGGATTAGTCGGATGGACTTACCTCGCCATCGGAGCAGAAGTTGATCGGGCAGATCACGGACGAACTGTAGTTGCCAGTCGGTGAGTATCGCGTATTGCGCCATTTCCAAGTTGGGTGGATGGCGACCATGATCCATATCTGCATCGAATTCGTCGAGATGACTTTCATGGTTGCCGCGTGTGATGTGTCCCGCACCGCGTGTGCGAACCCAATCAACGGTATCTGCAACATCGATACCGCCTTCGAACAAGTCACCGTTAACAAAGAGCATGTACGGATGCGTCAACTTCCCTAGTTCCAAGTCCAGGGCGAGTAACGGGTCGTGATACGCGTGAATGTCGCTGATCACGATAAGGGTCTGGACCGACGGGTCGATCTCGATAGATTTAATCTTCATTGATCACGGCTTCATTCTTGCCCTCGCATCGTAACTGCGGAACCTGAACGATTTGGTCCTGCTTATCCTATAAAGACTGACGGGTGTCTTGGTTCTGCCGCAAAATCGCTATTTTGCAGCGATGAACACCCTTCAGGATTTGCGGCAAAATGCCCTCCAATTAGTTACGGACATATAGCACATTTTCAGATACACCATGACATTTAAACTAAAGACCGTGTACGGCTGAACTCTTGAAAGTGAAATATACCTCTACGCCAACATCAACACTAAGGCTACCAAACAACCGCCGCAGAAATGAGGTTACACATCAATGGTCCTACACCGCGAAATGATCAGGATACATGCCAGCAGAACCAGTGGCATGATAGCCAAACAGCCTATTGCGTACTGAATGTTGTGAGGCGGCATTGCAAGCCATCCCGCAACCCACGGCCAGGTGATCGCGCCCAGGGTGCCAGCCGTCGACAGAGCTGAAAACATCGATGGGCCGGCCTTAGGATAACGGTCCTGTGCGTAACCCATCACCGTCGGGTAGAAGAACGCTGTACTCAAACCAACCAGGGATGACCAAAAGATCGTCACCACCACCCCGTTGGATTGCGAGGCCAGGAGCATACACACGACGCTACCCAGGCAGCCAATAACAAACGTCCACTTCACGCCCAAACGGTGCACTACTGCGCCCGCGCCCAAGCGACCGATCCCCATCGCGACGCCAAAGCAGGTAAAGCCCAGCCAAGTCTGTAGCAACGAGCCTTTGACCTCACTGCTTATCAGCGTGGGAATCCAGCGGTCAATGGCATCATGAATCGTGGAGAAGAACATCGCCAGAAGCATCAGCAGGAAGGGCCCGGTCAGAACAAAACGCTTCAGTGGTAAATAGTTTGCCTTGTCGCGACGCGGCTTGGGCCAACGCACGGACAAAACCAATAGTAAAAATACAAACGTGATGCCAAAGAGTGCGTAATAAATACTCTGCCATGGCAAACCCAACGCCAGCATCTGCCAGGCAATGGTGGCTATGAGGATCTGCCCCAGCGAGAACATCGCATGCAGGTAATTGGACAGTCGCGTCGGTTGGCTCGGCGATACTTGAAAGGCAATCGGTGTCAGGAGCATTCCCCACATACCCGCACCGAACCCGACGAGAACGTTTCCAACCAACAACATTGTCAGGTTCGATGCCAGGACGACCACGACCATGCCAGTCAGTTCCAAAATCAGCCCGACGGCAATCGGAATGCGGTAGCCGACCCGCTGGGCGATGAGTCCGGTGATTGCGAATGCTGGAGGGATCCCCCACACCGACGAGACCAGGAACCGACCAACCTGCTCGTTGTCAAGTCCCATTTCGGATTTGATGAACATCGCAGACATGGCCGACGGGGCGCCGAGTACCGCCAAGCACGCCATGCCGGCGAACATCAGCACCAGAATGGTCCGTCGCGGCTCAGCGGCATCCGCCACGTCAAGATCTGATTCGTAATCCATAAAATACTTCTAGAAAAACAACTCCAGGAATATCCTTGAAGTAACACTGCCGGAGTTTCCGGACAAACACTTACAGGCAGGGAGGGTGTATAACACTGCGAAGAGGATACCTCATGCTCAGCACCTCTACATGAGATATGTCACCGTCAGATCAATCCCTTTCTACAACCAAGAGGCAATAGCAACGTGAACTAAAAGCCGTGTACGGCCGAACTCTTGAAAGTGCAGTATACCTCTACGCCGACATCAATACCCAGGCTGTCAAACGAGGCGCGGCTGATAAGGGCCGTCAATGTTAATTGGCCGATGGCGACTTTCGTGGCCAGCAAGACGCCACTGGACTCCCACTCAACCACGCGTCCTTCAAATTGGTTGCGGGCACTGGAACCGAACGGCTGGCGGGAAAGGAGAATTTCCTCGGGACGAATCCACAGATTGTGGACCGACTCGTCCAACCCGGACGCAGAAAACTCGATGCCATGGGCCATCCAGGTGCCTTGCGACGTGCGGGTAACGCTCAGTACATTTTTGAGCGCCAGAAACTCGGCCACCTTGCGATCGGAGGGCTGGTTGAAAACTTTTTCGGGACTTCCTATCTGGCGGATGTGGCCGTCGAGCATCACACCTATACGGTCAGCCAAAAATATGGCCTCGTCCGGATCGTGCGTGACATGGACGAAGACCGTGTCGTGATCTTTGTGAATCTGCCTCAAGAGTTGCCGCAGGTCGCTCTTCACGTTGAA
>CAUZAW010000374.1:0-3151 GCA_963577735.1 Phycisphaerae bacterium
GCAGGTTGGCCACGTAATCCCACATGCCCTTTATCCCCAGGCAGGTGAGTACCAACCCGGTCACAACCGTCAGGGCCAGCAGGCCGCTACGCATGCGTAGTGGCGGCGGTAGAAAATGGCGATCCGTCCAGACCATGGCAAAACACCATAAGCCGCAGGTGAACACACCGCCCACGATCGCCGCCGGCGTCACCAGGCTGACCGGATCCTGCGCGATCCACAGCAGCAGCAAACCGCCGCCCCCGCAGTAAAGCAACACGCCCAACCTGACCTTGCGCATGGAAACGTCGCGCAGTTTGACACTTAACGGGCGCAGGCATTCGTAAGTGGTCCGCGTGTACAGTTCGTAGGCCCCGTAGATCGTTCCCCAGAAGGCGGCGAAGATCCCCAACTGGTAAAAATAGGCCAGCGCAGGGTGAAATTGCGTCAGGAAATTTGCCTGGTGGGTCAGCAGGTCCTGGCCCTTGGGCACTAAGCGGGCAGGGTGAAGAATCTGTGCGCCCAACATCACGAAACAGATGGTAAAGATCAGCACGCACAGGAAACCCACGCCCACGTCTATGGCCGCCGGCCTTAGCCATCTACGACCTCGCAGGATATTCTGCTCGCTCGTGTCGATCGGCAAAGTACCGACCGAGGAAACTCCCTTGCACGCCCGACCGATCGCCCCCCACGCTTTTTCCCGGTAGCAGCCGATATAGCCAATATAGTCGTACGTGCCGCCGCCGATGGCGCCTAGGTAGACGCCTATTTCCACCCAGGACGGCCGTTGGACTATCTTTTTAATCCCCGCGTCCATACTTTCATGCATCCACTTCGGGTAATCGGGCACGGTGGGTACAACTGTCCCGACAAGTGCGTTGATCCAGTCGGGGCGCGATGCAAACAACGCCGCCAGGATGCTTACCAAAAGCAAGCCGACGATAAACGTCTGTACTTTCTCCAGCACGCCATAGGTCTGGAACCATGTCAGTACCACTGCAATGACAATACACGCCGATCCCCACAAGCGAGCGTGTTGCAATAATAACTGCGGATCATCAGCGCCGACGATCCAGTTGATGGTCTTGCCCAGCATCAACGGCAGGCCAGCCAGCCAGAATGGAAAGCAAAGCAAGCTGAGCGTGCCGATGACCAGCGGGACCCAGTTACGCGGGCCGGGCAGCAGCCCCCAGTGCATCATGGGATGCTCGCCGGTCAGCGTCATATATCGGGCGGCACCATAGACCTGGATGCCCTTCATGACCGCCCCCCCCGATGAAGCACCACAGCAACGCATAGCCAAAGATCGCCCCTCCGCGGGAGGCGAACAACGTTTCCCCGCTGCCGATGGTGACCGAGGCGATGATCGCCCCGGCGCCGAAATATTTCAGTGCCCGCCAGCTGATGCGCCCGCTTAGTTCCGAGGGCAACTCGGGGTAATGAAGTGGTGTGTCCGACATGATTACCGCCTTATACCAATGCGACCCGCGGCGTTTCCTACCGCACCGCGATCGGCCTCATGGCAAAACCGGCCGTCGTACCCTTGATCTTGTTGACCAGTGCGATGTAACAGAACTCGTACACCTTGTCCCGCGACAGCTCTTCGAGAAAATGAAACTCGGCGATGTGCACGCCCTGCTCGATCAGCAAATATTGATGCACCGGCATGAAACTGGTTGACCCCTCAGGGGCCGGCCATTTTTCATAACCTGAGGTGTCACTGCCCACCATGATGGCGCCGTGCTGCTCAACTAGATACTTAGTCGCCTCAAGGGACATCCCTGCACTGTCGTGCTCGGCGATTTTCTTATGGTCCGACCCCGTCTGGTCCCAGTAGCGTAAGGTGCCCGTACGTATCAGCACGGTGTCGCCTACCTCCAGCGAAACGTTCTGCATGGCCAATGTCTTCTTGATGTCATCAACGGTAATACTGTAGTGCGAGGGCAGGGCATCAAGATTTTTATACGCCGCCACGTCGATCATGACTCCCCTGGTAATAATCGGGGGAATGGTCACGCCGTCGCATTTACGCACGCCCCAGTCGCCACCCCAGTCCGCTTCGGTGAACCCGTTGTACCAGTGGTTGTCATCGCCGGTAACGGCGTGGCCCAGCCCGTCGATCTGGGTCGCCACGTTGTCGTTGATAAACAGGGCGCAACTGTGCCAGACGGTACCGGCCGCGTCGGCCAATGCCGGGATATCGCGCTGCCGCTTGACTCCCTCAGGTGATCGAAAGGTAATGATCTCGCCGGGACTGTGGCCGGGCCACTTAAAACTGGTGCGATCGTAGGTGACGCCAAGGTCATAGACCTGGCCACTGCTAATCAGTTGCGCTGCCGCCGCCATGGTCCGTGGGGTCATGGCGTTAAGCGAACCGACTTCATCTTCCGGGCCCCAGATCGCGCCCCATCCCTGGCCCAACTTCCAGCCCGTCGCGATGGCAGACGGCTCGTCCTGGGCAACCAGCCAGGTAACCGCGGCCGATCCTGAAATCGCGACGGCCACAATCAAAATAAGTCTGAAGCGATGCATAATGAACCTCCCTCAGTTGTTCGTTTACCTGCGAACAACTTGCCAATACCAGCCAATCATAACCATATCCCCTTCCCTATGCCGTTATAATAACCCTAGATTATTTTAGAGGAGCAGTAGTCATGACCAACCTGAAAGTCGCACTGGCCCAATGCCGCCAAACCGATAACTTCGATGACAACTGTCAGGCAGTGTTCGAAAAGCTAGACGAAGCGGCCCAGCAGCAGGTCAATATCATTTGCTTTCCTGAAACGCAGACCGTCGGCTATCGAGTGGACGTATCCACTGTCGAGACGCCCGTGCCCATCGAGCAACTTGAACAGGTCCACCAGAAGGTCGCAGACCGGTGCCGCGAGGCGAACATGGCCTGCATCCTCGGCACTGAAATACCACTCGAGTCCGACCCAACCAACGGCAAGCCCTACAACTCGGCCCTGGTCATCAGCGAGCACGGAAACATCCTTGGCACTCATCACAAATCCAAGCTGACGCCCATGGACGCCACCGCTTACACGACGGGCAACAGCTGCGACACCTATGAACTGTTCGGCGTGACCGTCGGCGTCGTGATCTGTTTCGAAGGGTTTCGATTTCCCGAAACAACACGAGAATGTGTTCGACGCGGCGCCCAGGTTAT
>CAUZAW010000375.1:0-3147 GCA_963577735.1 Phycisphaerae bacterium
GGCACGTTGGACCTGCTGCCCCTGGCGCCCTACACCGATCCTGCCACGCGCGGTACGGCTGATGATTTTACAATCATAACCGCTGGTGATCGCAGCGGCACTTTCAGCACGGTCCAATACGACGGCTCGACACTGGCTCCGGACGTTGAAACCGATGGCAACGGTTCGTTTCGGGACCATGTAGCCGGCGGCCTGTTCCGCAGTGTGACTTACACGTCAACCTCAGTCAGTGTGCAGAACCTGCTGGCCAGCGCAGGAGATACCGACGGTGACCTGGATGTCGACACGGTTGATCTGACGCAAATGATCATGAACTACACCGGCGCCACCGGCAGCGGCACAACATGGCTCACCGGTGACACCGACGGTGATGGTGACACAGACACCGTCGACCTGACCACGGCGATTATCAACTTCACCAGTGCCCGGAATGCAGCAGCGGCTGTACCTGAACCGTCAAGCCTGCTGCTGTTGGTGCTGGCCGTAGGCTGCCTGGCGATTGCGCGGGGTAGAAGCTGCCGCAGCTAGTTCTGCCAACTCCACTTCATTGGGCAGTCCATTGGGCAATCTGCCGGATGATCTCTTGTCGCTTGTCGTCCAGCTCCACCGGGCAGGCGTTGAGCCATGTATCCAGCGGGTTGTTATCGTGTTGGACTGCTGCGCCTGGCGCTGCGCGGTTCTCAGAATGTGTGTTTTTCTCGGGGTTTTCGGGGGTCATCCGCGGAATCATAATCCGCGTGTCGAGGGTTCGAGTCCCTCCTCCGCTACTTACGCGATGCGTCGCTCGTAGCAGCATACCATCGCCCAAGTCCGCAATCTGCAAAGGCTTAGGCGTTTTCTTTTCCGCCTGGCCAACACTTTCCCGTTGGCAGCAGGTCGCAGCGTTTCACGTGTCGTTTGCTGCACCAGACGCTGCGCGCTATGCGGAGCCTCTGCCGCTTGGTTACTTGTCCCGGGCGCCCGCAGGATCTCGGGGGGATCGAGCAGCATTTGTCGCACCCGGCCCACCGCTTCGGCCTCTTGGTCGGGGAATAAATGACCGTAGGTGTCCATTGTCAGCGTGATGGATTGATGCCGCATGATCTGCTGGACTTCTTTTGGGTGCGCACCTGTCATCGCCAGCCATGCGCCACACGTGTGCCTTAGCGAATGAAAATCGGTGATCTCGCCTTCATGATTGACATCGGATAGGAAGTCGCTTTGCTGCCGCTGGGAGTATTTCAGGGGATCGCTTTTCGCTTCAGATAACCACCGCTTGCGGGCCTGAGATAGATCATCCCGCAGCATCCGGGCCAGGTTAGTTTCATGAGGCAGCTTGAATGTCGGCGCCTTTGGAGATTTCGTTGCGACGTGCGTTTTTGAGTCCGCTGCCAGTTCTGACTGAATATACTGCCGGGCGTCTTTTCGATTCTTCGTTGATCCCGCTTTGCAGGTGATGTAGGGCGGGTTGGAATCGAAGTACAGTTGGCCCCGGGTCAGGCTTCGCAGTTCGTTTGATCGCAGTCCGGTTTGAATCACCGTGTGGTACAGCAGCAACCGTTCGTTGCCGGTCATACCGTATCGTTCCGGGCCGCTTTGGGTTGCCGATTTCAGTCGTCGCCATTCGTCTCGAAGTAAGATTCGCCGTTCGCGTCTCCGGTCGGCCTTAGGATTTGGTGTTTTTATCGAAGACAGGGGGGTCGCGGGGTAATTTGTGATGTTCTGTCAGCCACTTAGTAAATGCTTTGATCGCGTTCAGATGTCCTTGAACCGTTCGCGCCGCTCGCCCTTCATCCCGTAGCTTGCACGCGTAACGACTCACCTCATCGGCAGAAATATCCGCTGCCGTTGTGAATCCGGCGTGGTCGGCAATCCATCGGATGAATTGCGTGGTGCTTGTCCGTTCGGTTTGCCGCCCGCAGTTTGCTTTCGTAGTCGACCAGATGGGATTCAATTGACCGTTGCGATTCCTTGCTGATTGCGTCTAGCGTCGGGTCGATCACACCATCCCGCCGCAGGGCCGCATCGGCTTCCTGCTTGCGTGCGATACGTTCTGCCGTTGGCCTTGTCCGTGGTTAACGCGCACTTCGTTCGGCGCCGCCCGGTATGGTCCACCCACTGAATGTACCAATTGCCCTTCACTTTCTTCCCGCCGCGTTTGAATACCGTAGCCATTTGTCACCTACCTTTTCGTTTCTGCCTGCGTTGGGCCAGCTCCAAGTCCAGATAATCCACCAACGTGTCATCGTCGACAAGGACAACTAGACGCGGCTGCAACTGTTTGCTCTGGCCTACAATCTGGCGAACTTCCTGCGCCACCTGGCGCTGCCCGGGGAGATCAGGCACTGGTCGCTGACCACGCTACAGGAGAAGCTGGTGAAGATCGGGGCTAAGGTCACGCGGCACGCGAAGTACGTGACGTTCCAACTTGCCGAAGTGGCGATCACGCGGAAGTTGTTTACAGCGATCCTCGATCGTATCGAGCAGTTGGCACTGCCGCCATCAGACATCCCCAGTCGGATACTTGCGCAGGAGTCACATCGTGGCAAAAAACATCGGCTTCGGTAGGGAAAGTCTATGCACAACGGGCGTCCAAGGAGCTTGTCCGGCGTAATTCCGGCCAGAGGAACCTAGAAATCAAGGTCGCCAGTCAAAAAATGAGAAAACTTTCGATGTACTACATACGAAAGGGAGCCGCATGATGTTACAATACAATAGGGAAATCCACATCTGGAACGGTTCCAGGGACATCCAGATGGGAAATATCGGTTTAATGGTTGGCCGCTCGTCACGACTCGACTGGTGGCTTCATACTTTCGCGGCGATCACTTTGAGTCTTTTAACTCATGAGGCTTTTTGTATCGGTCCCTACGGCGTGGTAAAATTATTGAGTCGATAATGATTGAAAAACTTAGACAATTAGCATGATTTTAATATTGCACCTTGTGTCTGCTGGCATTCGGCGACTGGAAAGATCCAATGAGAGATAGAAACAAATAGAACCTTGTGCGGACTTCGAACCGTCATGCGAAACACAGTAAGACGCTGTACCTCAGGTTGGAGTTGTGCTACTCAATAGTTCGGCACGAGTACAGTCCGTGGGTTTTGATCGCAGATAGAGTTGTTTCGCGGAGAATGAAATTGACAGTAAGCCAGTTAGGTTCTTCT
>CAUZAW010000376.1:0-3132 GCA_963577735.1 Phycisphaerae bacterium
GCCATAGATCAGCCACGGACTCGACGCCAGGGCCAGTCCCCCGTAGCACGCCGTGACCATAGCCAGCGCCCCAAGGACCCAACCGGCAGTAAACTCAAGGTGGACCAGCCCCAGAAACAGACGAACCCCGGTGAAACCCGTCATCATAACGGTCAGGCCCAAAAGACCTTGCCTGCGGGAAAGACTACATTCGGTCTCGAGGTAGTTGGCAATCCAGTTGATAAACATGTTTTCGCAACCGGTAAGAAAGACAAACGTCAGGACGCCCAGGAGCACCTGCGGGACCTTCAGGATTCTCAGGCTCTCTTTCAGGGATGTGCCGCCTATCGGTCCGGCAACCGCGGATTTCCGTATGACGCTGACCGGTACCAAGAGGATCAGAAAAACGATCATGGTCACGCAAAAGACCGATCGCCATGACTGCGTGAGCGCAATCATCAGGGCAATCAGCAACGGCGCCAGCAGGCGCCCGACCCCCTCAATGCCGTGTATAAGGTTCATCCCTTTGGCGGATTTCTCACCGTAGAGGCTAAAAACCAGGCTGTTAATCAGCGGGTAATTGCCCATACAGGCGTTGAAGAGCAGCAGCGCCGCAATGGCGAGGATCCTTGTCGGCGACTGCCAGAGCATGGCCGCGCAAACGGCGATCAGTGCCGTCGAAACAATTAAGACAATTCGATAGCCTCGGTGGTCCGCGATTAGTCCAAAAACGATAGCCAATACGCAAAATAACGCCGCTCCGGCGGCCAGGATCGCTCCCATCCAACTGTGCGAAAGAGCGAACGTCTCTTCGAAGGAACTAATCAACCCCGGTATCAGACCCAGCCCCACAAGGCCGGTGGCCAAGCCGTAGCCATGGCAGGTCGCAATCTCGCGGATCGGTCCGTTGCCCGCAGCTGGGGGTTGGTTCGTATCGGTAGCGGTTGTCATCTAAGGCCGTGCACCCAGGTTCTCCAGCGCCGTTTGGATAATCGGTTCGAGTTCGTCGATGGTCTGCTGCAGAAAGCCGTGGCCGATTTCAGCGGAGGCGTGCAGGCGGGGGTCGCAATCCGGGCGGACCGTGTGATCGGGCGTTGGCTGGCCTTTCCATGTCAGGGCATCGACAATACCGAATTCGGTGTTCGCCAGAGGTTCGGACGCAGGCGGCAGCTGGGTCATGTCCACGCTATCAGGGTGCAGGGCCATCATCTCGGAGGTTTCAATCACCTCGGCATGTGACATGTCAAATCCGCCGTAGGGATCACTCGACCAGGCGTTGGCCAACAGGCAGTGAGCGGCGGACTCGCCATTGAATTCGTTGCAGAGGCGTTGCAGCGTCTCGACGTGGTTGAGGGCGCCGTGCCCGTTGACGATAACAATCAGCTTGTATTTCAATTGGATCAGGCCGTTAAACGCATCGCGCAAAAGAAGTCCCAGCGAATCTTCCCGACAATAAAGACTCTTGATCAAGTGACGGGGAAAATCCATGCCGACGATAGTATCGTTTTCGTTGAAGCCGAGGTTGCGGTTCTCCCGAGCGCTGCGCTCGCGCTCGGTTCCCCAGTAGAAGGTGGGCAGCACAACGCCGCCGATACGCCCGGCCAATTGTTCGGCGACGTGGGCCGCATTGAGCGGATCGGTGCCCACAGGCAGGTGCAGGCTATGCCATTCCAGTGGTCCCAGCGGAAGATATACAAGGGGGCAGCGGTCGCGTTCCACCACGATTTCCCCGGGCCGCAGCAATTCAAAGTGGATGGTTCGCATCATTTAGTCCTTAATCTTCGAACAACTGTCCATAAGGGTTTTGCATCCGCTGGTTAACATCCACTCGTCGCCGCCGACCAACAGTAACCTGAATCCCTGGTCGACAAATCGTTTGAGTACGTCTGGATCATTTGCATCTGCTCCATATATGCCGGCGCCTGCAGGTGTGTTGCGAGCCTCGGCCGCTTTGAGCACGGTATTGACCGCATCACGGAACTTGGGATGTTGAAAATCCATGGGGTTGCCAAGAGATATGGACAGGTCGACCGGGCCGATGATGAATGAATCCACACCCTCCACAGCCAGTATCTCATCGATATTTCTTATCGCTTCCTTGTCCTCAATATTGGGCAGATAAAGCATGTTCTCATTCGCTGTCTTGAAATACGCTTCATCGAGGCCATAGTTGCTTGCCCGTGCCGGGCCATATCCTCGGGTGCCCTGGGGAGGATAGCGCAGCGCTTGAGCGCCAATACGGGCTTGTTCAGCGGAAGTAATAAATGGAACAAATACCCCCAAAGCCCCCATATCCAGATAAACCCGGATCAGGTCCGGGTCGTTGCTGGTCAGCCTGGCAATAGGCGTTGTATCGGTACAACCCATCGCCTGGAATTGTGCCTGGACGCCAACGGGCGTTTGCGGAGCATGCTCGCCATCGGTCATGACAAAATCAAAGCCGGCATGGGCAAACAGCTCAGCAATGGCGGGAGTGCCAAATCTTAACTGAACACCAAAGGCAACTTTGCCGGCGTCCAGCAACGCTTTTGTGCGGTTATGCATTCTGATCGGTTCCTTGTCTAACAATGATCGTCTCTCTTGGTTAAATAAAGTCGCCGACTTCGATGACCACCTTCACGGCCCCGTCTAATCGTTTGTCCGAAGTCTCAAAAGCATCGGCGTAGTCCTCTAGCGGAAAGGTATGCGAGATCACCGAAGCTGCGTCCACCTTCTTTTCCTCCATAAGACGCAGGGCGCTGCCAAATTGGGCGGCGGTATAGCCCCGGACGCCTAGGTAACTCATGTGTTTGCCGGTCAAATCGAAGGCGGCGGCCGGCCATTTCGTATCGGCGGTGTCCGGAACCGCCTCAATGATGATCCGTCCATATACGTCTGCCAGGATGCGGTGGGAAAGATCCCACGCGTCATTGGCCCCCGCACACAAGATGACTATATCCACCCCGTGATTTTTGGTAATTTTCATGATGGTCTCAACCGGATCGGCCTGACGAACGTTCACAGTATCGGTAGCTCCGGTTTTTGCGCCGACTGCAAGCCGTTCGTCGCGTGTGCCCAGCAGGGTGAGTGTGGACGGTTGTTTCAGTTTGGCGAACTGAACGCACAAAAGCCCGATGGGGCCCGGCCCGATCACAGCAACGTGTTCGCCGACCT
>CAUZAW010000377.1:0-3129 GCA_963577735.1 Phycisphaerae bacterium
TGGATGCGGTTGAAAGTTTGATCGGATCCAATCTGTTGGTCTATCACCTCACCTGTTGGCTTAAAGAACCCGGTGACGGTGCTTTTACGTCTTGGCACCAGGATGCGGCATATTTTTTCCTCGATCCGCCCGAACATGTCACCGCGTGGATAGCCCTTTCTAACGCAACGCAAGAAAGCGGCTGTATGCGGGTGATTCCAGGGAGTCATCGAAGGGGTGCAATTGAGCACGGCAAAGGTGAGACGAAAAACAATCTTTTATCTAATGGACAGTTCGTGGATTCAGGAGAAACCGCACAAACCCAATTTCTCGAAGTGCCGGCCGGCCATTTTAGTTTGCACGACACCTATCTGGTTCATTCGTCCGCACCGAACCAAAGCTCTGAAAGACGCATAGGCATCGGAGTGAGTTATATCCCTACGCGCGTTAGGTGTACCCACGGAGGACCACTGAGTGCAACTTTGGTGCGTGGGGACGATGAGTACCGACACTTTCGACCAGAGCCACCGCCATTACGGGCGTATGATGCGCAGGCGGTAGCGACCCATGCTGAGGCGACGCGTAACTTTTTTTCGCAACACGGTTCCGACCGTACGGGTGCGGCTGAGGCTGAGGCTGAAGCTGAGGTGCAGGAGGGAGAATAGTACGGTGAAGAACGCTTCAGGATTGCGGTCGGGAATTGAGCGGATGCCGGTATCCCGAATTCGGGAGGTCGCAAATAAGAGTATGGGATTGGCTGATGTTATTCCTTTGTGGTTTGGCGAGCCAGACGTAGAAACCCCACAGTTTATTCGCGACGCCGCGGTTCAGGCGCTGGCTGATGGGGAGACTTTTTACACCCCTAATCGGGGCATTCCTGAGCTTCGTACGGCTTTGGCTGCCTATAGCTCCACACTCTATGATGTTCCAATCGGTGAAGACCGTATAACGGTTACCGCCTCTGGCATGAGTGCAATGATGCTGGCTCATCAGCTGCTGGTGGAGCCTGGCAGCAACATCGTATGCCCGACACCCCAATGGCCAAACGTCAAGGGTACGGTCGATGTTCTCGGCGGCGATTTTAGATCAGTCCCGCTTAACTTTACTGGTGATGACTGGCAACTCGATTTGGATGCCCTGTGTGCTGCGGTCGATGACAAAACCAGAATGATATTTGTGAATTCCCCGGGTAACCCCACGGGTTGGGTAATGCCAAGGGAACAACAGAAACGTTTGCTGCAGTATTGTCGAGAACAGGGATTATGGCTGGTGGCAGATGAAGTCTATGCTCGCATTGTCTACGGTATGAAACATGCGCCTTCCTTTCTTGAGCATGCAAAACCAGACGACCGTCTGATCGTCATCAACAGCTTTTCTAAGCCGTGGGCGATGACAGGATGGCGCTTGGGGTGGCTTACGACACCCGGTCGGCTTGGTGAGCGTTTAGAAATCTTAAATGAATTCAACGTGGCCGGTGCATCGACATTTGTCCAGCTTGCTGGGATAGTGGCCTTGCGTGATGGTGAGGACTTTATCTCACAACAGGTAGCTCGTTACCAGAATGCCCGCGATTATGTCTACGAACGACTTGTCAACCATACAAGAATACGCGTGGCACGACCGCGTGGGGCGTTTTACGCATTTTTTGCCATAGAGGGGATCGAAGACGATCTCGCTTTTTGTCAGAAATTAGTGAAAACGGCAAAAGTTGGTTTGGTTCCCGGGAGCGCCTTTGGGGCGCCCCAAGAAGGTTGGTTACGGCTGTGCTTTGCGAGTGAAATCAACACGCTCGATAAGGCGCTTACGCGTCTGGAAGAAGCGATTGCAGTCTGAGAAGTAAGCGAGGCGTGTCAGGGCGCGGGCAACCAGTTGCCACCGATCATCAAACTGTGTGGGCAGATTTGTGTTTTTCCGATGCGCATTTCACCTTCAGCATCAAGGAACTCGAATTTTCCCTCCGCAAGTTTCAGCACACTAATATCAGCTGGGGTTCCGATAGCGAGATGGCCTAATTCCGGTCGGCGAACTGCTTTGGCAGGTTCACAGGTGCTCGCGGCGATCACTTGATCCAGGGACATTCCAAGAGCAAGGAATTTTGACATGGTCACGAGCTGATCGTGTGCCGGCCCTAGAATGCTGAGAATATGCACGTCACTGGAAATACAGTCAGGGGCAAATCCGCATTCCAGCATGACTTCTGCCGTCGCATAGCCAAAGGAACCTTTCCCGTGGCCTATATCAAAAATCACGCCACGTTCGCGGGCGGCAATGATCTCCTCTCGAACCGTCGCATCGCGTAGCCTCGCAGGTGCGTTTGGAAAAGGTCGAAAGCAGTGAGTAAGGATATCGCCTTGCCGCAGACGACTGACCACATCAAGTCGACTGGGTGGTGGATGGTCGAGGTGACACATCACAGGGAGTCCAAGCTCGTCGGCGACTTCTATGGCGATATCAAGGGGCGCAATGCCTTGTTCACCGCTGGCTCCGCGTCCGACTCTTACTTTAATACCGACAATCAGGTCAGCGTGTTCGCGCGCGACTTCCAAGCACTCTCTGGGATCGAGTAAATCCAGATTGGCACACTCACCCACCATGACAGATTCACTAAAGGCATAAATGCCCGGAAAAGAGATGTTAAGAAAGGCCAGGATTCTAGGTTGCGCTGTTTCAATCACATGTTTCCGGAAGCCCAGGAAGTTTGCAGCCCCGGCAGTGCCTGCATCGATCAAGGTGGTAGTGCCCGCCTGATGGGCGTACCGGGTTGGTTCAACCCCGATTGAGGTTCCGGCCCAGTAGACATGTGTATGCAGATCAATCAGCCCCGGCGTCACAAGACAACCACTAAGGTCCCGAGTTTGGTTCGCTTCGGTGGAGTCGATCGATTCCGCGATCGCTGCGATCGTACCATCTGCGATAGCGATGTCCACGACCGCGTCTAGTTTATTTGCAGGATCGATGACTCGAGCGGATTGAAGCAGAATATCGTACATTGCGATAAACCTCGATTAATAATGACGTCTATATTAAGAATATGGCAGTCGAGGAGGATACCAGCCTTGGCGGGGGTCCTTCTACACAAAAATATTAGGGAAATAGGTAAAAGCATGAAACTGGAGGCTTATCAGGTGCTGCACTGTGATGCCGGCTGGC
>CAUZAW010000378.1:0-3124 GCA_963577735.1 Phycisphaerae bacterium
GATCAACTGGTTGTGTTCGGCGTCAGTTCGGGTGACCGCTGGAAACAACTGCTGCGCCGCGCCAATCGACAGACAAACCTTCGTCTGCGTTTTGGCAAGTCAGCCATCGGCCCTTCGGATCACCTCCACTTTTATACGAAGAATATTCCTGTTCTACACTTTTTTACTGCAATGCACAGCGACTACCACCGGCCTTCTGACACAATAGATAAGATCAACGCCATTGGCGGCGCCAAGATCATCACGCTAATTGAGGCCCTGATCAGCGAATTGGCGGGCGATCCACGACGTTTGGAGTTCGTCAAAGACGCACAATAAACACCCCTTCGAATGAGATGGGAGAGCGGCAGAGCCCGGGCACGCCTGGCATCGTTCCCAAATACGGGGCAACCGGTAGCGAAACAGGCTGCGGTATCACCGGAGTCATTTTCGCAAGCCCGACCGCCAAAGCAGGACCGCAAGAAACGTTCGCTGGGATCAACGCCTGATGCCACCTATGTGAGCCGAGTGATGCGATGCGGGGCAGCACTGACCGCAGAGCCCCGGCTAGACGTAAAGTTGGGCCACTTCCTTAGCGTACCCATTATAAATCTGCGTTGGCCTGCGCACTCGGGTGCCGATGACACGCTCGAATGCCTGGCTCCAACGCGGGTGCGGCACATTGGGATTGACATTGGACAAAAACGGATATTCGTCCGGCTGCATGGTTTCCCAGAAAGTTTTGGGTTGGCGACTAAGTAGTTCAATTTTCACGATGGACTTGGGGCTTTTGTAGCCGTATTTCCAGGGGACGATGACGCGAAACGGCGCACCGTGCTGGCGGGGCAGGGGTCGGCCGTACACGCCGGTAACCATCAGCGTCAATGGGTGCATCGCCTCATCCATGCGCAACGCTTCAAAGTAGGGCCAAGGATAGGTGCCCTGCGTACTGCGCAATCCAGGCATCTGCTGCGGGCGATTAACAGTGACGAACCGCACGAATTTAGCGTCGCTTAACGGTTCAACCTTGGCCATCAGTTTGTTTAATTCGAAACCGGTCCAAGGCACGTCCATGGCCCATGCTTCCACGCAGCGAAAACGGTAAGTCCGCTCCTCATGGTCCAGCCCCGGCAGCGTGAACAGGTCCTCGATGTCGAACTTGCGTGGCCGGCGACAGCGACCTGTCACCTCGATGGTCCATGGGTCAATGGTGAAGTTCTCGGTGATCCGCCAGAGATTGCCTGCCTGACCGGGCAGGAACTCGTAAAAGTTGTTGTGCGTCGCGGCGACAAGCTCGTCGGTAAGTTTGATATCGAGGTCATACTTCTTATTGCGCGGAGCGGAGAATCGTTTTAATATCTCATGACTATCTAGGCCCGGCTGCAACGCTTCATGCTGAGAAGTTTTCGCATCGACGACACCATGCCCCGTAACCCCCGCACCGGCGGCGATCAGACTGCCATATCCAAGTTTTCTTAGAAAGGATCGCCGATTGAGATATTGTTGCTGCGGAGTAGGATCGATCTTATCCAGTTGCAGCCGTGTTTGGGACATGGTCTATCGTAGAACAGTGCGTGGCCAGAATCTATTCATACTTCCTTGATGGATTCACATCGTCCAAACTACTCAAGACTTGAAATGCGGTCATATTCGCTTTCCAAGGCCGCGTAAAGGCGTTGATACTGCTCGTGCCCGGCGGTGTAAATCCTAGCTAACTGGCGATCCGGACGACGTTTTTCTATTTCACGAATTACGGCGCGGCAGGCTTGGGGGACGCTGGACCAGACACCGATGCCGACGCCGGCGAGCAGGGCGACACCGTAGGCTGGCCCCTCTTCAGTGTTGATGGTGACGGTGGGTTTGTTGTAGATATCCGCCTGCAGTTGCCGCCAGAATCGACTGCGGGCTCCTCCACCGGAGAGACGCACGATGCGGACGGATAACCCCATCTGTTGGATGATCTGCAGTGCATCGGCCATGCCGAAAGTTACGCCTTCGAGCAAGGAACGAATCATGGCCTGCCGATTATGACGCGAGGTCAGGCCAATCCATCCACCGCGAGCGTTAGGGTTGGGATATGGACAGCGTTCCCCAGTGAGATAAGGCAAAAAGAACAGGCCTTCGCAACCCGGCACCGCTCGGCGGGCTTGTTTGATCAGCAATTCGTAGGGATCACAATTTTTCTTTTTTGCCTCAGCCAGTTCGACAGTTGACATGTGATTGCGGAACCACTGGAACGACCCACCGGCAGCGAGCATGCACCCGAAAACACACCATTTGCCGGCAACGGCAGCGCACATGGTATGCACCCGCCCCTTGGGATCGTACGTCGGCTTGTCAGCATGGGCGAACACGACACCACTGGTGCCCAACGTGGCGCTTACAATACCAGAGGCGACAATGCCGTTGCCTACTGCCCCGGCCGGTTGATCGCCACTACCGCCGACGACAGGCGTGTCCGGCTTCAAGCCGAGTTGCGCCGCAGCCTGACGACTCATCGCGCCGCTGACTTCGTGTGACTCATAGCACCGCGGCAGTAACTCCGGGTCAATCTTCAAAAGTTCGATCAGCTTGCGGTTCCACTTGCGTCTTTTGACATCAAACAGCAATGTCCCCGAAGCATCACCGACTTCCGTGGCGTATTCACCTGTCATGCAATAACGAATGTAATCCTTGGGCAAAAGGATGTGTTTGGTTTTACCGTAGACTTGCGGCTCGTGTTTGCGCACCCAGAGGATCTTGGGCGCGGTAAAGCCGGTCAGGGCGGGGTTGCCTACCATGCCGATCAGCTTGCGCCTGCCCCCCGCTATCTTTTCGATCTCGCCACACTCGACTGCCGTGCGCTGATCGTTCCAGAGAATCGCTGGCCGCAACGGCTTTTCGCTATCCGCCAGGAAGACTGAACCGTGCATCTGCCCCGACAGGCCGACGGCGGCGACCTGGTCAGCCTTGATTTTCGACTTGCGCACCACCGCTTTGGTTGCTTTGCATGTTGCCTGCCACCACTGCACCGGGTCCTGCTGCGACCAGCCGGGCTTGGGCGTGGCAATATCGTGCTCTGCCGTAGCCGTCGCTTTTACGCGGCCTCGATAATCGCAGATAAGCGTTTTGGTCCCTGAGGTGCCGATATCGATGCCGAGCAGGT
>CAUZAW010000379.1:0-3113 GCA_963577735.1 Phycisphaerae bacterium
GCCCTTATGACACCATCTTCGGCTGGCGTCACATTACGCGACAGGGCGTTGAAATAGATCCCGACTCCGAACCGCCCAACAACGGTGGCGTAGACACCGGCCAAGTGCCCAACCCGTTTGGCGGCGGGCCCGGCAGTCAAGGGGCCGGCACCCTCTTCGAATACACCGCCTACCGTAACGACGGTACGCAGGAATGGATCCTCCAACGCGTTTCCAACTTCAACACCGACCGTTTGTACTTCTCCCGCTTTAGCCAGTGGACCGGCCAAGTGGCCAACGCCAAGTTGCAATACGTCTGGCCCGGTACACCACTGCAACAGTTCGCGCTGCCTGACTGGAACAACGATTACCCCAACGACATTCCGCCCGACCGCAGCCAACCTGTTGCCTATTCGGAAACAGCATGGCTACGTCTCGATATCAAAAGCGCGTACGAACGCGGCCACAATGCCTTTCTTTCGCCCGGGTCATGGGCCTACGAAGAGCCGGCACGCACACGACACGACACCCATGCCCGCGTGAACAGATGTGTCGGCTGGTGGCTGGATTCACTGCCTACCGGTTTTCGCATCACCGATCCGATGCAGATCAACGACGAGGTGGAAAATGTCAAGGCCACCCGCATCGGCACGCATGCCTGGCTGTACGAATATCAATACCATGTGCTTTTTGACAATGAGATCGGCCTGCCGCCCATATTCGACGAGGACGACAACCCCGTGCCGCAAACGGCCTACTTCATCCAGACAGTCATCTACGCGGGTGTCAATCGAAACCCCATCCGCGCCGGTGTGTTCAACCCGGGTGATCCTCCCAACCCCAGTGGCATTACCGCCACCCCGGACCTTGTCCCCATGGTTGTCAATCCCTACGACGGTTTTGACCCGACCGCCGACAACGCTCCGTCACCTACCGATTTCGACCACACCCAAGTCGATTCCAGCAACGACGACCGCCGCGAGTACCTGACCTTCCTCGCCATAGCCCGCCGCGGGGATCGGGCCATGTTCTGGCCCAGTCGGTTTGACGCCAACAACCCCTATCCCGGCATCGTCGCCCTTGCCCAAGCGCATGTGT
Source organism: Phycisphaerae bacterium (assembly GCA_963577735.1). Classification (GTDB taxonomy): domain Bacteria; phylum Planctomycetota; class Phycisphaerae; order Phycisphaerales; family Phycisphaeraceae; genus CAUZAW01. The sequence goes on from CAUZAW010000379.1 coordinate 1,078, forward strand.
TCAACAACCATTCATGGGACCTGTGGACACAGATGTGGCACGCGCAATTACAACCCGTGGATCTATACGACCAGTGGCTGTCCACCATGGAAGCATCCACTACCGATGCCGACGAGTCTGTCCTGATTTCACTGGAACAGTACGAACAATTGCACCAGTTACTTACCGGCCTTGAGCCGCTCGAACAGATCATGCTCGCTCACTAGTGCCATGAATAGACGTAACACAAATCCACAACCGAACGTCTGCAGGCACATCTGCCGTCGTCGTTTCCATTCCACCTGTGCCGCCAGCATGTCTGAAACCCTGTTGGTGATGCCCTTTCTCGTGATCATCCTGGCCCTGATCCTCTACTTTGGACGCGACCTTATACGTGTCCAGCATGCCCTGGTGATGGATCGTTCTGCCGCCTGGCAGCAGGTCGGTCGTGGGCCGGCGCCACCCGTCGATCCGCCCGACGATTATTACGAGCGTCAACTCAACCAGATGTTCTTCGCAGGCAATGCCCTAGAAATTGAAGCCGAGGTGTCAGGCTACTTTCCCAACGACGCCCAACGCCGGCTCGAAGCTGAATCAGGGCTCTTCAACGCCAACACGCAAGATTATGCTACACGCTTGTTTGCCGGCTTGCCCGCCGGCCACCACGCTCGCCTGACCACCAGCCACGATGAAACCGTCCCATTCTGGCGGCAGTTCCAAGGCCCCGTCCGGCACGGCCACACCCGCATCGAACACGAATGGCGTTACGCCAATGCTTGGCGCTGGGTACAGGGCGACCGCTGGCGGCAAAGCCTTTACGAACCCCTCCCCGGCCAATGGCAACAGATTGACCCCGCACTCGACCCCGACGTCGCCCTTGGTTGGCAACCCTGGCCCAGCCATGGCTACTGGTATCCCACCGCCCCCACCGCATCCAATCTCACCGCCCTTCGCGACACTTTTTTTGAACAGTTTCACTCACGACTCGACGAACTGGCGACCCTCGAACCAACCGGCAGCGCCGCGGCCATGCTTGCAAGTCTCTACGAGGCCACCGCCCGATACTGGGGACCAGCTGTGGGATTTGAATAAGTCTGCGTCTAATTCCACGTGTGTGTATCGATGACCAGTGCTCTTTTACAATACGTAATTGCCAAAATGCTCTCTTGCACCTGCCAATGTCCCAAACTTTTTCTATTTACAACCGGTTCTTTTTCTGGCAATCGACCCGTTACCAGCGACGCGTTATCCTATTAGGCAGAGTCATGAACCTGACCCGGGCACCCCGGGCGTAGAAGCCCCTGTGCTTCGCGGGCTTTGATGAAATCCATTACCTATAAACTCCAAGGTTAATACGCATGATAGTTCCCGTTGATATCCTAAAACTACTCGACCAGGGGTATCTGATCATTGACCAGTGCGTGCCGCCGGCCCAGTTGGAGCCGTTGCGGGCGCACTGCGAGCAAATGCTCGAACGCCACAAGAAGTGGTGGGCTGACAATCGAAAACCCGGTGAACCGGCAGGAGGCGAGTGGGAAATGGGTGTACAGCCACGCGTCCTGTTTGACCGCGTGGTGGACCGCCAAGTACACGAGGTGATTGATTTCTTTTTCCATGAGAACACCTACGGAATCAGCAGCCAGATTATGCAGACAGATAACGTGGCGCCCTCACAGATCGCCATGTTCTGCAACCCACGTCGGGACCATGGGCCGGCAGACTGGCACCGCGATATTCGCCCCCCCGCACATGGCCCGGTAGAAGCGTACTACACCGACTTTTTGAACAATCCGCCGAACTACACGCAGTGGAACATTGCCCTGTACGACGATGATGTTTTTCAGTTGGTTCCCGGCAGCCACCGGCGATTCAATACAGAATCCGAAAATCGGCAACTGTCGATCAGTGAATACCATCCACTTGATAGTGGTATTCAAATACAGTTGCAGGCTGGCGACGGCATTGTCTACCTGACCCCGCTGCTCCACTGGGGCAGTAACTACAGCACCAAGTTGCGCCGCACCCTGCAATTCGCCTACCGCGCTTTCTACAACGGC
>CAUZAW010000380.1:0-3105 GCA_963577735.1 Phycisphaerae bacterium
ACGGGCACGTGCTGCGGTATGGGAGCGAACCGGAATAGACCGGACCCCTCCCTCGCGGTTGTGGCGAGTTGGCGTGAGCATTCAGTTCGGTATCAATGGGCGACTTTGGGAATGCCTTCGAGCATTTGTTGGATGCGCGGGCTAAGGTTGTTCACCATAGACTCGTCGGGTCCAAAGGTGCCGGGCGAGCGTTGCTTGAGCGAATGGATATGTTTGTCGGTGCTGGGTCGGGCGGCGAATTTTAGGGCTATGTACTTGCGACCGGGCGATTTGCCATAGGCGCCGTGGTAGAGCGACTGGTTGAACATGAGCATGTCGCCAGGAACGGTTTCGACGGCAAAGCAGGGCACTTCGTCGCCGGTCATGCCGAAGTAGGTGGGGTTGGGATTGGTAAGGTGTTCTTTTTGGAAGAAACTGATCTGTTCGTGCAGCGGGTACCGATGCGACCCGGGAATCACGCGCAAGGCGCCGTGGTCCTTTTTCATGGGCTGGAGGTAGAGCATGATCTTGATGCGGGTGTAGGCCAGTTCTTCGGGGTCGCCAGGGCGGTCAGAATGCCAGGTGTGGTCTCTTTCCGGCGAATCGATTGTGCGTTGGGTTTCCGAGCCGCCCCAAATAAAGTCGCTACCCAGCAGTTGGGCCATGGGCTGGTAGATGCGGTCGTCTTCGATGAGGGGTCGCAGGTCGTCATTTCTTTCGATGGGAGCCACGATAATGCCATTCTCATCTACGGGATAGTTCGACTCGTTGGCGTCCACGCTGGCCCATATCTGGCCGTTGGCCTCGATGATCGCCGCCATTTCCCGCGGCGAAAACGCCTCCCGAATCAGCACTAGGCCGAACGTTTCAAATCCTTTGATCTGTTCGTCGGTCAACATGGTCCTTGCCTTTCTGCGACATGCGGTATTTACGATACTTTATAATAATAGCCTATATGATTCGTTAATCGCCCCGCTGGTTGATGCGGTACACTAATGCCATATTTATTTATCGAAAGCCTTGGGCCGACCATATAGGGAATAGCAGAGCTCACCATGTTAAACAGTGAACAAATTGAATTCTACCATGAGCAGGGCTATCTCGGTATTGAAAATGTGATCTCGCCCCAGGAGATAAGTGAACTGCGGAGTGTAACTAACGAATTTATTGAAAGGTCACGTCAAGTGACCGAAAACGATGACGTGTTCGACCTCGAACCCGATCACAGCCCACAGACGCCCAAATTACGCAGGGTCAAGAGCCCGGCCGAGCAGCATCCGGTTTACAACTGCGCCTTGCGGCATGACGCGATCCTGGACATCGTTGCCCAGTTGATCGGTCCCAGCATCTTTACAAATGGCAATAAACTAAACATGAAGTCGGCTGAATTCGGCAGTCCCGTCCAATGGCACCAGGACTGGGCCCACTACCCGCACACCAATGATGATATCCTTGCAGTAGGCGTAATCATCGACGACATGCGGATCGAGAACGGGTGCCTCCAAGTCATTCCCAAATCTCATCGCGGCAGGATCCTGGACCACCATTTCGAAGACCATTTTGCCGGTGCAGTCACGGAGCCAGATTTTGATGATTCAACGGCCGTGCCTATCGAGTTAAAAGCGGGGGGCATTTCCATCCACCACGTACGTACCCTGCACGGGTCGCTGCCCAACACTTCGCAGCACCCCAGAGCTCTTTTGCTATTCCAGTACTGCGCCGGAGACGCTTGGCCACTGGTCGACAGTGACTGGCAAACATATTGCAGCAGTTTCCTGCGGGGCGAGCCAATAAAAGCGGCGAGGGTAACCGAGGTACCGGTCCGGTTGCCGCTACCGCCGCCCAAGCGAGGCGGATCTATTTATGAAAACCAGAGCGTGTTGGATCAATCCACGTTCAAGGACAATCCCTTCGCTTAAATACGGCATCAAGCAAACTTGTTTTCTCGACTTTCGACGAAAAATGGCAGTTGCAAGGGCGTAACAACCGTTAGTTAAAGACATGTAGAGCTATAACACTTGGCTCACAAAGCCGGTTCCCAGCCATGAAAACTGAACTGACGGACGAGCAGATTGCGGTATACCGCAAAAATGGTTTCGTGATCATCGAAGATTGGCTGACGCCCGACGAACTGGCACAGTGGCGAGCCATGGTCGACGACTCGGTGGGCCAACGATCGACGCGACTACCCGGCCGATCGGGACCACCGCCCAGTTCTGGCGACTATTACTCCAATGTGTTCACCCAACGTGTCAATCTCTGGCAGACGCACGAAGGCATGCGCAAGCTCATCGTCGACCCACGCATCGGCGCCCTGGCCGCCCAACTCGAAGGCCTTGACGGGTTACGGATTTGGCACGATCAGGCCCTGATCAAAGAGCCATGGGCCAACCCCACGCCCTGGCACCTGGACGGTGCATACTGGTCATTCCATGATCGGCACGCGATCACGATCTGGATCGCCTTGGACGATGTAACCGTACAGAACGGGTGCATGTACTTCCTGCCAGGGACCCACAAGCAAGCGGATTTCACGACCGTACCCTTCGGACCAAATATGAAAGGCCTGTTCGAACACTACCCCCAGTGGGCACAGATCGAACCGGTACCGGTGCAGATGCCGGCCGGTTCCTGCTCCTTCCACAACGGGTTGATGCCACACGCAGCTGGACCAAATATGACCGCACGGCACCGGCGAGCCATGACCTGTATTTTCATGCCAGACGGCGCCACGTTTAACGGACAGAAAAACATCCTTACCGACAAGCAACTCCAGACGCTTCAGGTCGGCGACGTGCTGGATGATAAGACAACCAACCCGCTGGTCTATCAGGGCGGGTGACATGGACTACGGTCTAAGAAGTCACTTAGCGAGGCCCGGACTATCGGCTCGAGTTCGTTAACGGCCTGCCGGAGATAGCCGCAGCCAATTTTGGCCGAGGCGTGAAGACGAGGGTCGCTTTTCGGGCGGTTAATAAATGTACCATTCCGGGTAACCGAACGCCCTGAGCACGGTATGGGCGCCGGGCCAGACAAGGTAACCCTGGCTGTTGTAGAAAAGCGAACCGCCATGCGACTCGACGTGGCCGTCACTGTAGCCGACGTTATTTTCGCGGACCTGGCCCA
>CAUZAW010000381.1:0-3088 GCA_963577735.1 Phycisphaerae bacterium
TTCCAAGTGGGGTGGACATTTTTGACATGTCGATCCTTCTGGATGAATCCAACACCAAATTTCTGATCAATGGAAACGTCGTGCATACATCTGCAACGGCGGGTCGAGCGGGAAATGCCTTTGAAAAGGCTGTCGGTGTCCGGGGATTCTTTGACAAGAATGGCAATGGCGGACGGATGGATGACATCACGATGACGGCGATTCCCGAGCCAGCGTCACTGGGACTCATCGGGATTGGTGGTTTGACACTGCTTCGCCGCAATAAAATTCGTTAACACTAGATCAAGGTTTGATCCAGTCACGTAGGTAACAATCCACAAAAAGTCGTAATGGAGACAAGCATTATGCAGTGCAAGAATTCGGCAACCCTAGTATTGTCATGCATCATCACAACCTTTGTTCTCAGCAGTGCTGCTACTGCAGACATGATGACCTTTCAGCAGGGTGCCAACGGTTATGCACGTGCCCAGGATTCGGCCATCCGGTGGGCTTATTCCTCGAATTTTGGAGATACACCCGAAGAAGATTCAACCCATGTAGGTGACGCAGGCGCCTACGAAATGTGGTCTACCAACGGTGGGGCAGCAACCATTTTGGAGGCTGGCAATTTCTTCCAACGGGTATTGGGCGGCACTGGTGACGGATCAACCGTGGAAGCGGGTCCCACCTACCGGTATTCACGGTTCTTTTTGCGTTTTCGAGATGTATTTGGCACTGGAGCTAACCAGATACCGTCCGATGCACCGATTCGCAGCGCCACCCTAGAGTTGTATCACACTGAAGACCTCGGTGCTGTTGCCGCTGCTGGGGCCGCAGCGCTGCCCGACCCGGCCCCCGGACCTGGAGTTTCCAAACTGCCGAATCCGCAAGCCCAACCAAAACTCAACGCGGGATCGATCGGAATTTATCCATTGCTGACCAGCATCAAATACGGCAATAATGACGGCACGGCCAACAAGGGTGTTGTCACCGCCCAAGCCAAAAGACGGGGCAAGGAAGGCTGGTCACAGGTTGTTCCCCATTCCCCCACACCCCCGCACAACTCCGGAACAGGCGTTGGCTGTGAAAGCCAGCCACGAACCCCGAATGATCCGTTTGAAAATGCATTCAACTGCGGACCCGCCGATGTGGGCGATCCTGATTCCAAACCCGGAACCGAAGAATACGACTCATCACATCCCGCCGCCGTTGATATATTTCAAAATGCGGATTCCGGCATCAAGTCCTTTGACGTCACCGGCCTGATCGATTTCATTACCGGCAACGGTGTGTTTGTAACCGCCATCAGCCCAGATGGTGAGTTGCCGACACTGGACATCAACTACGGACAGGCTTATCGATCCAGTGAGTTTGGTAGCAGCGCGGCCGACATCGCAACCCGCCCGAAGCTCCTCATTGATTTCATTCCCGAGCCCACCACGCTTGGGCTTATTGGAATTGGTGGCTTGGCACTGCTTCGCCGCAGTCGAATCCATTGATCTGGCCGTTCGCTGGGTAACATGAAATTCGGCAGAACCTCTTGGATACACACTGGAGTGCAGCGCGTTGCGGGTTAATACTTTTATAACCAGGTCACTTCCGGCTATTGTGTTCATGCTGTTTATTTCCCCGGCCACTGCTGAGGTTGCGAATTTCCAGCAGGGTGCCAGCGGATATGCCCGCGCTCAGGACACATCCATCCGCTGGGCGTATACCACTAATTTCGCCGATACTGCCGACTTTGATGATCCACACGGAGGCGATCCGGGCGCCTACGAATTGTGGTCGACCAACAGCGGCCGTGCGACTGTAATGGAGGTGGGGCAATTTTTTCAAAGTATCCTGGGAACGGTCCAGTCCGGCTTGATGAGTCCGGAAGCCGGCCCGAAATATCGATACTCGCGTGTCTTTTTACGTTTCCGTGATGTCTTCGGCACCGGGCCGGGACAGGTATTACCCGAAGCTGCGATCCAGAAGGCCACGCTGAAACTGTATAACACCGAAGATGACGGCGCGAAAGTATCTGTTGGTGGCGCGTATATGGGTGATACCGTCACTGTTGTGGGGCCCGGCGGTGTGACCACCACCGAGCCGAACATCGTTGGCCAGCCAAAACTGAACGCCGGCACGATCGGCATCTATCCGTTGCTGATCCCGATCAGCTATGGCTTTGATAACGGTACTGCAACCAAGGGCAGGGTAACCGCAAAAGAACGCAGGCGGGGCAAGCAATCCTGGGCACAAAGGAGCATGGGTGCATTTGCTCCCTGCGGCACAACCCGCGACCCGCTGGTGCCATGGAATAATGATCCTGTTGCGCTGGCGTTTAATTGCGGACCAGCAGACAAGGGTGACCCCGAAATTCAACCCGGGCAAGAAGAATACGACTCCAGCCATCCTGGTGCGGTTGAAAGTTTCCAGGATGCATCCGAAGGATTCAAGGAATTTGATGTGACGGGACTGATCGACTTTATCACGGGTGACGGCATTTTCATTACCGCCTTAAGCCCGGAAGGTGAACTGCCTACCCTTGATATCAATTACGGCAACGCCTATCGCTCCAGTGAGTTTGGTGATGTTTACGACCGGGACGGCAACTTGATTTCAGGTGCCTCGGCAGCAGACATTGCGACCCGTCCCATGCTGGTCATTGAGCTTGGCGGTTCCGCCATACCCGGAGACGCCAATGGCGACGGCGTGGTGGATGTGGCGGATCTGGGGGTTGTGGGCGCCAACTTCGGTAGCACCAACGCAGCGGCCGGTGATGGCGACTTTAACGGTGACGGCCAGGTCGACGTGGCGGATCTTGGCATTGTCGGCGCCAACTGGACCGCAGCCGCAACCGGTAGCAGCGCGACACTGGTGCCCGAGCCGGCAACCATATCTTTGGTCGTTCTTGGTGGACTTGGCAGCTTGATGCGGTTTCGCCGCATACCTACTCGCCTGCACTGAAGGCGAATGAACAGGTTGACCCCTCCTGGCCACCTTCCATGTAGTTGCCACGTCGATCGTGGCCTTAAGGCAAGGCGAATTGACCTGGGCGGCAAATCAATCGGGCGTCCATTTTTTATTTTCGTAGGTACGATGAAAACTGTATTGGCAGATTGCT
>CAUZAW010000382.1:0-3085 GCA_963577735.1 Phycisphaerae bacterium
GCCAGGACGAAGAGGGGGTCATTCGCAGCTACGTCGTCCGCCCGCGAAGCTTTCCCATAATCGTCCGTGAAAAAGGCGAGCTGAAGAGTATCGAGAACATAGAGATCAAGTGTGAAGTCGAGGGCGAGTCAACCGTCGTGGAACTCGTCGATGAAGGTACCCGTGTTGAAAAAGGCGACCTTTTGCTCCGGCTCAACTCTGATGAACTGATCGATCGGATTGATCAGGCAAAACTCGACGTGGCGCCTGCAGAGTCGGAGATGATCAATGCTGAGGAACAACTGAAGATTCAGGAAAGTCAAAACGGCAGCGAGATCAAGAAGTCCGAGCTGGCCAGGCAGAAAGCGGAGACGGAGCTGGAAAAATACCAGCAAGGCGACTACACCCTGCAGCTTCAGCAGAAACAGGTCGCAGTGCAAAAGGCTGAGCGCAACCTGGAACGCGCACGCATCAATGTCGCAAGCAAGCGTCGGCTTTTCGACAAAAACTATGTCAGCCAGCTGGATCTCAGCGAGGCCGAGAAAACCCACATTGAGCAACAGACTGAATTAGCAGTCGCGCGTGGCGAGATGGACATTTTCAAGCGGTATACACATCCGCAGGCTCAACAGGAGCGGGAAGCGGCGTTGGAAGAGGCCCAGAGGGAACTGCAGCGTGTTCGCCTGTCTGCTGCCAGCGAACTACGCCATAAGACCGCGGAGTTGAGGACCAAGCAACAGCAGTTGAAGCTGCGCAAATCACGCCTGAAAAAACTCGAAGAGAACTTGGCTAAGACCGAGATCCGGGCACCCACAGCCGGACTGGTGGTCTACCCGGCGCCCCATCGCTGGAGCGATGAGTCAGACCTCGTGGTCGGGAAACGCGTAAACGAAAATCAGATCCTGATGAGGTTGCCGGACCTGTCGGCGATGAAGGCGGTCATTGCGGTTAAGGAAGGCCAAACCAGCTTGGTCAAGGTTGGGCAGCAAGCCGCCATTACAGTGGAAGCCCTGGATAAAACATTGAGCGGCAAGGTTAGCAAGATCGGGGTGCTAGCCAATTCAAACCGCTGGTGGGCTCGGGACATCAAGGAATACGCCACCGAAATCACGCTGGATGCATCGGATGCCAATTTGAAGCCCGGCATGACGGTTGTTGTTGAAATCATCACCGGGCAGGTTGTTGATGCCCTGGTGGTACCGGTGACAGCGATTTTCGCCCTGGGGGATGACACTTTCGTATTCATTGGCCGCTCCGGCCGCGCCGCGGAACGCCGCCCGGTGAAGCTGGGGCGATCCAACAATGATTTCGTCGAGATTATCGACGGCCTCGAGTCCGAAGAAAAAGTGCTGCGCACTTATCCCGGCGGCCTGGAAGAACTCCGCCGCGATCAGGCACAGGCGGAGCAGCAGCGGCAGGATGGGGAGCCGGAGTGACTGGGCCATCGGGTAGGCCAATGCGTGGGTACCAGGCGTCCAATTTTCTATTGCCAGAGGCCCATTTTAATGCCACTGAACTGGCGCCCGGGAATCCTCTCCTGATTCTGCGTAATGCCTACTTGTCCACTGGCGGCTAGATGCAGGTTCTTCCCATGCCTATCGCAGCGTTGCATTCATTGACCAAAATCTACCGCAAGCCGGGGTCAATGGTGGAGGTGCACGCCTTGCGCGATGTGGATCTGGAATTTGAGCCGGCCGAGTATGTGGCGATCATGGGCGCTTCAGGTTCAGGCAAAAGCACGCTTCTGAATATCCTGGGATGTCTTGATAGGCCAACTCGGGGGCGTTATCTGTTGGGGGGACAAGATACAAGCCACATGGAAGACGACGTGCTAAGCGAGATTCGTGGTCGCCAGCTCGGTTTCATTTTTCAGGATTTTAACCTGGTTGCGCAGTTGACGGTACGCGAGAACCTTGAGCTTCCACTTCTATACCAGGGCGTCCCGGCTGTTGAACGCAGGCAGAAGGCGGAAACGCTGATGGAAGCGGTGGCCTTGAGCGACCGCGCCACCCACCTGCCGAGCGAGTTGTCCGGCGGCCAGCAGCAGCGGGTCGCCATTGCACGCTCAATGATCAACGACCCGCTTGTCTTGTTGGCAGATGAGCCGACGGGAAACCTGGATTCAAAGACAGGCGCCGATATTCTGAAACTGTTCGACTCGCTTAACGAGCAGGGGCGAACCATCATCATGGTCACCCACAATCCCAATATCGCCGATGGTTGCAAACGCACGATCCGCTTGGCCGACGGAAAGGTCATCGATGACAAGAGGCAGGGTTAACATCGAAATAGCCTGTTGCCGGTTTGGAAGGCTGGCTTTTGCCAATGGGTAATAACTGATGATCTTTACTGACAGTCAATTCTTGGAGACATTTCGCCTGGGAGTTAAGAATCTCAGCGTGCACAAGCTGCGCAGTGTACTGACCGCGCTTGGCGTGATTTTCGGAGTGGGCGCGGTTATCAGCATGCTGGCCATTGGCGAAGGTGCATCAAGCCAGGTTCTTGCCCAGATCAATGCCCTGGGCGCCCAGAACGTAATTATACGCAGCGTTGAACCCAGTCGCAGCGCCCAGGAAAGTGGTCGCGGATCGCTCGTTCGCCGCTATGGCTTGACGAGGAAGGATTTTCAGCGGGCTCGCAATATTGTACCCAACACTCGTCGGGTGGTGGCTATCCGCGAGGTCGGCAGTGACATATACGCGGGCACGGAGCACGCTGCGGCACGGGCATTTGGCGCACCTCCCGAATACCTGCAGGTCGTCAATTTACACTTGGTACGAGGGCGATTCATATCACCGGTCGATATGCAATACCGGGCAAGGGTCTGTGTGCTTGGCGCCGATATTGCCGCTGAACTGTTCAGTTTTCGCGATCCTATCGGTAAGAGCGTCCATTTCGGAAACAACCTGTTCTCCGTCGTTGGCGTAATGGCACCCATTGGTATTGCGGGTGAGACCGGGACATCCCTCACCGCCCGTAACTTGAACCGCGATGTCTATGTTCCACTGACCACGTCCGAGGCGCTATTCGGAGACCTGAGGGTAACTCGGCGACGCGGACAATGGGAAGCCAAGGAAGTGCAGTTGCACGAGATCTACGTTCAAGC
>CAUZAW010000383.1:0-3085 GCA_963577735.1 Phycisphaerae bacterium
CGGTTTGATGTTCTCAGGCATCCGATCCGTTTCGTAATGGATCGTATCCTGCGCCGGGTTGTGCCTTCGTGTCTTGGGATACGGGTTGAAGCCGAACGGCATACCGAACAGTTCCTGTTCATCCAACAACGCCATGTCTATGTTGCCCACAATCACCGTGTAGGGCGAGTCTACACCCTTGAGAGTGATCTGGACATAACAGTCTGACCCAGGCACGTCTAGAGTATCGACGGATACCTGGTCGAGTTGACGAAGCCAGCTGAAATCGAACTGCTTGGACTGTTCTGGCTGATAGAAGCCGCGATCGGCAAAGGATGCCAGCACCACCGGCTGGTTGAGCACTTCAGCGTACGTTGCAAATTCCTCGCGATTGACTGCAAGACCGTATTGCCACTTGTAGTATTGCTCGGTATCAAGGGCGACAATTTCTCTACCGCTCTGATGTCCGATCTCAACTGTATTCGTCGGCACGCGGCGTTTAATCGTTCTCAACTGGGCGAGCTCGGGAACCACTTGTTCAGCCCGCCGTGAAAGCTCTTCGTAACCCAATAAAGGGTCAATGGCCAGGTGCGGATTTTTGATCTTAACCAAGGCACTGTAGAGATCTGCGTCCAGATAGAACCAATTGTGCGACAGGGTTCTCTGCTGGTTGATGTAGAGATCACCGTTTACTCTTTGGCTGAAGTCCGAGTAATCTTCCGAGGCTAGCACCATTTCCCATTTGGTGGGGTCTAGGCAATTGTTCCAGATGCCCAAACGGTAGGCGCGGCGGGCGGCGTCTGCGGTGGAATGGTCCGCATCCTCTGCTAACCAAATGGTGAACTCGTCATGCTCTCGGCGGAAACTGACTCCGAACCGCTCGTATTCCTCCAACAGCATTTCGGGATACTGCATGTCACCAGAGAGGTCCAACTTCGGTGTCAAACGCATCAGGTCAACGGACATGGCGGAAACGCGGGTGCCTTGCCCGTCCACGAAGCTGATGTTCACCAGTACGGTCCCCGGCGACATCCGGTCACACAAAGACATTTCCACGCGGCTAAAACGCAACGAGTTATCTTCGCTGGCGAACTGTCGGTCCTTCTCCGATGGATCAAAACGATAAGCCGAGCCGGGGTCGATCGCATCTATAACAAGTACGCGGTTGGGTTGATCAGCAAAGATGGTTGCGATGGCTTCTGGCGGGGCCTCCAACGCTGCAGGGTCCACGACTTGGCCGACTCGCTCTGAGTAGCATCCGCCCAACAAACCTGCCATCACAACGGTCGCCATGGCTGCCAGAAGCCGCGACCTGCTTGAGAACTGGTAAACGCCCAACGGTCGGTTTTTGTGGCCTGCTTGTTGTAGGTGGTTGTTCATATCTGTCCTATCGCAACCACAGTGCCACTCGGTGAGACAGATGATGAAGATATATCGTAAGTCTATGTGTTTTTGGCAATTATGGTTGTATGGGAAATATAATGTCCAGTGCCTCGGCGGAATAAGTGGGTGATAATCCCCAAGTTGAGTAGGAGGGCTTGCGGAGTATTTACCAGTTCCAAGAGACATGTGTCCGTGTCGATGAGAAATAGGAAATTTGATTCCGTCTGACCATGTGACTGGGACCCGAGGGGGGGGACGAGTGACCTTGCTTCCTGGTTGAATGTGAGAGATTCAGGCGTGGACGTAATGCGAAAAGGCAAGGAAAGTGAACTGATTTGGGAAATGGTATCATCCGCCGGTGCTGGTCAAAACGACTCGGTGGCTCGGTAAGGTGTGAAGAAGCTATGGCGTTGCTCAACCCATCCCTTCGTGTTCATAAAGGGCTAGCTAGATGAAAAAGGTGGGTGTCATCGGAGTCGGCGTCATGGGTGGACCCATGACGCTGAACCTGCTGAAGGCGGGCTACCAGGTCACGGTTTTTAACCGGACACGTTCCAAGTGTCAGCCGGCCGCAGACGCCGGGGCCGGCGTGGCCGATTCGATCCGGGCGGTTGTGACCGGCACGGACGCGGTCGTCATCATGGTGAATGTGGATCGCGATGTGTGTGAAGTCGTACTCGGTCCGGGCGGCGTACTGGCCGCGGGTTGTCCCGGATTGCTGGTCATTGATTCGACGACCATCCACCCGATCACGTCACAGCGCCTGGCGGCAAGGCTCGGGGACAAAGGGATCGATTACCTTGATGCTCCGGTTATGAGCGACAGCGAAGATGCTAGGCGCGCCGAGTTGTGGTTTCAGGTCGGTGGCGAGCAACAGGCTTACGTTCGCGCTGTCCCGCTGTTTGAGGCGATGGGCAACCGGCATATGCACCTCGGTTGTAGCGGTGCCGGTACGGGGGCGAAATGCGGCAGTTTTTCCAGCCGGTGGTGGAAGAAACGCGGTTATGTCGAGGACGAAGGCGTTTGTTTCGGTTGATGCCAAATTGCCGCAACGGACGGCGGTAACATAGTGTTGATGGTCCAGAGGTGGTCTCTGGCCATGGGGCATCGAGAAAATCCCGGTTTAAATGATCTGAAGAAGAGTGCAATAAATCCCCACCGCGTGACCACGGCGAGGCTGAGCCTCGTCGTCCACCAACCTGTGAGCTTCTCCATGGCCAAAGATCCCCGGCATCAGCAGAACATCATCAAACGCTACTACGAGCATCACGAGACGATTCAGAGCAATCGGCTGTCGGAAATGGTTTCTGAATTGTGGCTGACGGACGATGAAAAGACGAAAGTCAAGATTTGGGGCAAGGTACAGGTGGCGTTGATGCGGATGGGGGTTGACGCGACACAAGTGGCGAAAGTCGTCGGCAAACGTGACCTTGAGGCGCTGGCGCGACTGGTGGCACAGGCCGACGCGGGCACGGTCCCTGCGCCGGCGCCCGGCGAAGCAAAACCGCGAGTTCAATCATTGGCTGACGGTCGAACCGTCGGTCAGATGCGCCAGGAGAAGGCAGCGGAGGGCGGTTATGACTCACTGGAAGAAGCCAATCTCAAGCGTGCGTTGAGGGCATTTCGCAGGAAGATCAAGACTTATCGTCGGGACGACGAGTCAAGTTTGGGGGGCCGATACGTGACAATGGGTCGAGAGTCCGACATTTGCGCAATCACGCCG
>CAUZAW010000384.1:0-3083 GCA_963577735.1 Phycisphaerae bacterium
TAATGGAGATGTTGTCCTCGTAATTGGCGTAGGTGATGCTGGCGCCGCCGTAGAGCACGAGCATGCCACCGTCATCTGTGGGCCGGTATTGGAAATTTTCCCAGTCGGGAATGAACACGCCTTCGGTGTGGTGCTGCGGCGCGGCGGGGTCGGGCGTTGGCGGTTTGTCCGTGGCCAGGTTGTCGGCGGTTGACGCATGGGGTCGTGGCGGCGCGGCAGGTTCGGGCGACAGAGGTTGGTCCGTGACCGGGTCATCGGCGGTTGGCTCATGGCGGCGTTGTGCCAGATCGTCTTGCACGTTCTGTCGCCGCGTCTGGCGAGTGGCCTCAGCCTGAGGATCGATAAGCGGTGGGCCGTCAGGCACCTGCCCCACTGGGCGGAGCAGCGCGGTGCGGTATCGGCGGATGCGATCGGCAGCAGCGTCCACCAGTACATCGTGTGGTGGACCATCAACTCGTTCTAGCAGGTCGGCCGACAAGTTCATCACGCCAGTCGTCGACACGGTGACTAGCAACCACTGTGCTTGTGCGGTGACCTGCCCCTTTCCACGCAGTGGCTTGGCGTCGTCCATGTACATCGACAGGTGACGGATTACGCGGCCGGGGTGGCGTTCGGTGTCAATGCGCACCAGGGTGCGTCGGGCGCGAAAGCCGTAACTGCCCACCTCGAGGGTTACGTCATGCTCCAGCAGTAGGAATTGGACGGCCTGATCCGACCAGGCGGTCGCCTTACCAGCCTTGAACTGGGCGTCTGAATCCACAACGGCTTCGGCGAAGGGCGCTTTTGAAGACGGGAGGCGCAAGCCTTCGTCGGCACAAGCCCAGTTAGCCGTAGCAACAGGCGCCATCAATGCCGCCAGAGCCGCCAGCCATTCGGCATGACGATAAATTTGCCTCATGTAATTCCGTCTCGATCGAACACCTCAACGGACAGTGATTATAAGCGTCTCGCCGCCATGGGCAAAAGAAAGGTGATCTGGTGTGGGTGTGGGAAGGCGGGTTAAACCAGCGACGACTTGTGTGCAGTGTGATCGGTCGGCCGGCGGAACTTGCGCAAATCAATGGTGCGGAAGTACTCTATGGTTTTGGCCAACCCAGTCTCCAAGTCGATCTGCGGCTGCCAGTTCAACTTCTGCTTGGCCAGGTTGATGTCTGGGCAGCGTTGCGTCGGATCGTCGTTGGGTAATGCAAGTTGGACGATCTTGCTCTTGGAACCGGTCATCTCTATGACGATCTGAGCCAGTTGATTGATGGTGAACTCACCGGGGTTGCCCAGATTAATCGGGCCTACAAAATCATCGGGGCCATTCATCATGGCCATGAGGCCATGGATCAGGTCATCGACGTAGCAGAAAGACCGTGTCTGCGAACCGTTGCCGTAGACGGTGATGTCTTGGTCGGCCAAGGCCTGGAGGATGAAGTTGGAGACAACCCGACCGTCGTAGGGGTGCATACGCGGTCCATAGGTATTGAAGATCCGCACCACGCGGATGTTGACGCCGTTGGAGCGGTGGTAATCAAAGAGCAAGGTTTCCGCGCATCTTTTACCTTCGTCGTAGCAGGCCCGTACCCCGATGGGGTTGACGTTGCCACGATAGGATTCGGGCTGAGGATGCATGTCGGGGTCGCCGTAGATCTCGCTGGTTGAAGCGTGCAGGATCTTGGCTTTGGTGCGCTTGGCGAGGCCGCACATGTGGATAGCGCCCATGACCGAGGTCTTGAGTGTCTTGATCGGATTGAACTGGTAATGCACTGGTGACGCGGGGCAGGCAAGGTTGTAAATCTCGTCCAGATCCAGCCAAATAGGGTGGGTCACATCGTGGCGGATCAATTCAAAGTTCGGTGCGCCCAACAGGTGGGCGATGTTATTTTTCTGGCTGGTGTAGAAGTTGTCGAGGCAGAGCACATCATGTCCCTGTGCGACCAGTCGGTCGCACAGGTGCGAGCCGAGGAACCCGGCACCGCCGGTGATCAGGATACGTCGTAGTGGTAGGTCCATTTTGCGATTATACTTGCAAAGAACGTCAGGTCTTGGTTTCGAAACTGGCGTTGGCTTCGACATCGAAGCCAACGAACAAACCAACGTCGAAATTGATCGCCTGCTGGCCAGCCACCAGTTGGCAGACAAAGGGGCATCCACCACCGCATTTGACCGTGATGGTGTTATCGTGGGGATCGGTGGCGACGATAGTGCCTTGTAACCGCCGTGGCCGGCCGTATAACGGTTCGATATATCGCCCACCGCGGTGTATGACGTCCACTCGTCGCGCCCTGGCCATGATGCGGCCTGCAATCGGTCTGTTCAATGGCGCTTCGAGCCGTCCAGTCACCTGAAGATACAGCCGATAATCTGTACCTGGCAGTGCCAGCACGATCATGCCCTCTTCGCTTTTTTCTAGAATGCCTGCTGCCACGTCACCTGTTGCCGTTTCCATGCTCATCGTTGTGACTTATTTCGGCTGCATCGGGAGGCAAACTTTGCCAGTCCGGATTAGAATACCACTACCAGCCGCCGAGCGGCGATCGGCCGATAATGTTCGTATTTGTATTGGTGGGTCAACCGACTACGCTTTTGGACGTGCCAAACGACCGGCAAGTCAATCACCGTTACAGTACGCAGCGCGTCCGCACCGACTACGCGCACGTCGGGCTGTACGACGTCAAGCAAAACAATATCTGGGTCGCCAAGAAACGCCGCGACATGCCCGCCATCCGCATCAGCCACGCGCGCATGCTCGTTGGCGGCACGCAGGACACCTCTACCTCTGAAAAGGACCGGTTCATCTGTTACTGGTTCCACACGCCCGGCACCGGACAGGGGTACGTGCTGGGCTACCCCATCGAATGGGACGAGGGGCACCTGATGGTTCGCCTCGATCCTTACTGGGACTACGCGGCCAAGCGGATGATTGCCTCGACTGATACCACCAAACTGCAGCGTAACGTCGATCAACAGTTCGAATGGGGGCACAGGATTTTTGAAACCTATCTAGCAGCCAAGCCGAAGTTTCCGCTCAGTTGGCACCTTGTCGGGCCGCGAGCCGCCGATTCGTTGTTTTACATCAAGCGCGTTGATTTGGATTG
>CAUZAW010000385.1:0-3073 GCA_963577735.1 Phycisphaerae bacterium
TGATACTCACCGGACTTGATACTGGTGTATTGCTGTCCCACAGGCTATCGTTGCGATAGTCTGGCACAGCCCGCCAAAAGGGAATGCACATCCGGGATGCCCCAAACGAACATCCAATCGATCAACATAACCGTGGACGACAACGTCGTCGGCTTAATCGACGGTGAATTCATCCCGCTGGACTATCCAGACATGCCGATGCGCGCGGATCCGGCGATCGGGATGGATAGTCACGGCACGATTTACGCGGTGATGCACCGGCGCATCTTCGTATCAGACGACGGCGGGCGAAGCTGGTCGGGGCTGAAGGTCGACATCGAACGGATGAATCCGCCGCCGGCCATCGTGGTTGCTGATAATTTTCAGTACGACTCGTTCGGTGTGTTGCGGGACGGCACGCTGCTGTGGGGCTACTGCGTTGATGCGACGTGCGACATCTGCGTGGCCCGTAGCCACGACGGCGGCAAGACCTGGTCCGATCCGGTGCGACTCGACAAGACGCCGTTCGACCAGTGCGGCGGCAACCAGAGTTGTATGACGCAACTGGCTGATGGCACTGTGCTCTATCCTTGCCGCGTCGGGCCCCGCCAGGAATATCTGGAGGAGGTACGCGAACGCGGCGCCGTCCCATACGACGGCAAGCCTTTCATGAAAACCATGGTCTATCGCTCGACCGATGGCGGCCAGACGTGGCCGGATAAGCATGAGCTTCAGGTCTGGGGCACCGAAACGAGCATCACCGAGCTGCGCAGCGGCAAGCTCGTCGCGGCCATCCGCTACCAACGCCACGGCCCGCCCGGATCGCCCATCCCGGATTACGAACCGCCCGACCTTGCCGAAATCGACGCGGTCGAAGGCGGTATCGTCGGCAAGCGGGTCTTCTTTGCTGATTCACGCGACGGCGGGGTGACCTGGACCAACTTCCGGCCCATCTGGCGCAAAACGGGTGGTCCGATCGATCACCCGCACGGCGACGCGCACGGCCAACTGCTGCAACTGGCCGACGGCCGCGTCGTTCTGACGTACGACCATCGCTATCCGTATGACGAAGGCGGCGTCTGGGCGCGTATCAGTGAAGATGAATGCGAAACCTGGCGGCCGGAAATCTACCGCCTCAGCTCCGGGACCGGCTACGGCGCCAGCAGCGTCACCAGCGATGGTGTTATTGTCACCGTCTGCGGCAATACGCCATTGAGCACAGAGACCGCGGGCACCGTAGACGGGAAGTGGTACGCGCAAGTCGTGCGTTGGCGCCCGGGGGATTACAAGTAGTCTTTGGTTGACCTGTCATGACACGGCTGCATTTCCAGGTATTTTAGAACTCATCGCTTAGAGCGGCCTCGCCCAGCAGTTCCAGGCACCGGTCTGCCGACCATGGTCTCAGTACCGCTCCGCACCTAGCATCTCGAAAATATCGTTCCAAGGGCATATTTTGCAGCAGACAACGTCCGCCACATGTACGGATTGCTCGTTGGCAGATTTCATTTGCTTGTTCCATGATGGTGTATTGACAGGCCCAGGCTCGCATGCGTTGTTCATGTGTGGGTAAAGCATGGGCTTCTTTGAAAGCACGATCAAATAGAGCCCTCATCTGTTCAAGGAGAATGAACATTTCGGCAACCGCAAATTGTTTAATGGGTTTAACTGTTTTCTCAACATTACTATCGCCCTGTGTTGTGCCACGTAGGTAGCCAAGTGTGAAATTGTATGCGGCCTCGGCAATGCCTAAAAAAGTGGGTGTCAAGGTCAGGAACATGTGCGGCCAGATCTGGGTGACGCGGTGATATACACCACGGGGCATGAGTTGATCATGATGAGGTACGAATACATTATCGAAGATAATCGTTCGAGATACTGTTCCTCTCATTCCTACGAGGTCATCGTCGTCAATAACCTTGATGCCGTTACTATCTGCCGCCACGGCAAGATAGAGGGTGTCTGCAGTATCTGTGCCTCCAACTTCCGTGCAAGCAGTACCGTAGTAGTCAGCTTCACCTGCCAATGAGGCGAATATCTTACGGCCTGTGATAACCCAACCACCGGGGACCGGTTTTGCAGAGGTGCTGTAAGGTGTACCAACGGAAACGCCAGGCCCACCTTCAGATATTGGCTGGGCAAAAATAGCACCGTCTTCAACAACGCGTTTATAGTGCCTGGTGCGTAATAAATTAAGTAACCGGCGTTCTGCAGGTTGCATCGCAACTTGGTCCGCCAGCATTCCAATCCACATAAGATTGCAGCTGTGCATATTGAAGGTGAAGGCAGTTGCCGCACAGTGTTTTGCGATGGCCGTAGAAACACGTGCATAGGTTGGAAAATCAGCGCCAAGCCCGCCGTATTCACGGGGGATGCACAGGGCAAGTAAGCCTGCGCGGCGAAGATCATCAAAATTTTCCCGCGGGAAGGATCCATTTTGGTCATGGCAAGCTGCACGTGGTGCGAAGTTAGACCGGGCTAGTTCCTCGACATCAAGAACCAGCTTGTCAGGGTCGTACTTATCGTCGGACTGAGAGCAGGTTGTGGTAAATGGCAAGGGTGATTTGGTTTGAATTGCAGAAACCATCGTTTCATTCCTTTTTATGATGATGTAGACCAAATGGGCATTACTCTTCTATACGCAATGCGTATGCCATCACTTTATGGGAATATATAAATTCAACTAAATACATATGTTGCGTACATATGATTAGTTTCTTGTATGTCTGAATTGGGTGTTATTGCCCAATTTTGGGAGAGGATTGTGGTTGGCTGGCCCAGTACTGCTGGTAACCAATATTCACTATTTGCAGGTGGGAGGCGAGGTGGAGATATCCAATTTAAGCTTCGGTGCTACAGTCCTCAATAACCTGTCCCAATATCCTTGGGACAGGTATCCATATTTTGTCGTAGAGATTTTCGTTGGCCTTTCACAGGCCATTGCTGCAGTGGGAAACTGTTATGCCTGGTGTTCGAAGTAATGCAAAAGATGTTATCGACTAGTAGGGGTGGTAGGGTCTGATTGGCGATGAAACATTGATATAGAAGCAAGATCACCAGATGGATGACAGAGCCCAGACGTCAGCGGATATCAGAA
>CAUZAW010000386.1:0-3066 GCA_963577735.1 Phycisphaerae bacterium
CGACCAGCTTGGATCTCCTCGGCTTTATCGGCCAACGTTTCCACTTGTTGCCGCAGTTCGCTGTCGGCGGTATTGGGTTGGGCTTCCACCCAGTCGGCTATGTCGCCGTGATCCGGCAGGTTAGGTATATGAACTACTTTGACCGCCGCCGGCGGTCTCAGCTTCCTCAGGATTGCTGCTACCGTATCGGCATACTTGCGGCCGGGGTCATCATTGTCGGGCAGGATCACGCATTCCTTGCCGGCCAGTGGCAACCAGTCGGTTTTATCCGGACTTTGTGAGCCGTGGGCCGAAGTGGTTGCCGTCAGCCCGCAGCGACCGGCCGCTGCCGCTGCTTTCTCGCCCTCGGTGACGTATATCCGATCCGCGCCAGCCAGGTCGGGCAGGCGGTAAAGGGGCCTCGGAGCGGGCATCCCGCCGATGGTCCACCGATCACCGCGCCGGGCTACTGGGCGTATGTCCTTCTCGCCGGCCTTGTCCCATCGCACGATCACGCCCACCGGATCGCCGTTGGCGTTGTGGTAGGCCCACTGGGCCGACCGTTTGCCGTGCTTGCGTTCCAGGGCCTCGATTGCCGCTTTGGCAGTTTCGTAGGTCGGAGCCGGCTTGCTGCCAGGTTGTCTACGGTATTGCCCTTTTTCCCGGGTTTGGGATGGTTGTGTAGACGTAGACAACGTAGACGGGTCGTTGAGAAACAGATCGGATACATTTAACCCCACCGCATCACAGATGGATTCGGCCGTGCAGCCGGTAGCGGAGTGACACTTGAGCAACACCTGCCCATCATCGCCTTCAGCCACCGCCAGGCTTGGGCGTCGGTCATCGTGCGCCGGACATAGGGCCGACCATCCCCTGCCATTTTTTCTTGGATTGCGTCCGTGCTTCTCCAAAGCAGACAGAACTCGTTCCAGGGGGGCTGTCATCGCAGACCCCCTTCCATGGAAAGTTGATCCAGAGGTGCAGCCGGCCGTGACGTTAGCACGGCCGCCTGTACCATCGGCCACCACTGCGGGTCGGTTCCAAAGTCCGTTACCAGCCTGCCGTAAATTGCCGCCATGAACCGTTGCTGGCCGAATGTTCCGACAATCTCGGGCCGAATGGGGTGCATCGGATCACCTACCAGGCCGTGCTGGATCAACTCGGCGCGTATGATCTTTGCGACCCAGTGCGAGTGCAACAACGTCGACGATGGCCCTCTGGTGCGGTACAATGTGGTTCTGGGCCGAGCAAACCCATTATTGGCGGTGGTCGTTTTATTCATGACGATCGCCGCCTTTCTTTTGACCGTCGATCCAGCATTGCAGATCATCCAGTGGGTAACGCACCGATCTGCCCAGCCGAATATGCGGGATTTCGCCCGATGCGGTCATGCCCCACAACTTGCGGGGGCTAATCGCCAGGGCCGCAGCGGCTTCTCTAGCGTTCAACAGTAGGGTTTTGGTGTTATCTCGCATCACGCAACTCCTTTTGCGCCTTTGAGGCCTTCGTAGTCAGGGCTTCCTGCACCGCTTCCAAATTAAACAGGTAACGGTTGTCAGCTTTAAGGCAGGGAATCTTGGCAGTGTCAGCTTGTTCGCGCAACCATTTCTGGGTGACGCCAATTCGTCGTGCCATTCGAGACAGAGAGAGCAGTTCATTCATTGCATTTGTCCTATCGATTGAAGGATTGCCAGCCACATCAGCCAGCGTTGCAATGAATGATAAATAAGACAGGTGCGCGCCAACCGCGCGCTACGTGATGTTTTTCGTACTCACTACGTGTTTTTCGTACTCACTACGTGTTTTTTATTCTGCTAGTCGAGATCTAAATCCGAGCTTAGTTCGATTAATCGAAAAGTGCCTTTGGTTGTGCCCGATACAATCATCTCTCCCCATGCTGGTTGGTCACGGAATACGTTATTTAACCGGTCAGGTGGGCTCGCGTGATCGATTTCATTAAGTAGTGTTTCTTGCCCTACTTCTGCCGTTCCATTTTTCCAGTTTTCCCATAGCAGACGTATAACCCGAGCTTGATTCACAGAAAATGTGTACTTTTTACCGAACCATTTAACCGATCGAAAATCGGTTAAATGTACTGCGTTGGTTTTCGGTTCAGATTCTTCATCGTCGCGATGTGCCTCGTTTTCCTTGTATACACTCAACGCTTGTACCGAAGCGGCAAACGGACAATATCTCCATGCATTGTCGACTTGTTCAGCCGTATCGCCCGATAGTGTGCCATGTACAAAAATGAACCATAGTGACATAGGGCCAGGAGCCGGTGTTGCCCTGACGATGCCATTGGATAATACCCATGCACCCCCTTTTGCGGCCAAGTCACACCAATAATTGTAGGCTGGTTCTTCTTTGTTGAAACCACGCCAGCGTACTAGTTTGTAGTCGGTCAACTTGCCACAATCATCGCGGATCGGTAAGCTATATGGAATGGTTAATAAACGTCCGCCGCCAAGCCAGTTCTCCATTGTTTCTTTTGGCAACAGCTGTTTGTTTTCCGTTAGGTCGGTCACTATCAAGTTCAATTCATAAGCGTACATCTCATAACCCTTCGTAAATCGTTTAAATAGCTCATCGCGCTCTTGCATGATTCACTGATCTTTCTGTGGGCTGTGGACGAATTTATCACGAGTCGTAGTGGGTACGTGATCACCATGTGCCTATGGGAATCATTCACCTTAGCCGCAGCGATTTTGCATCAAACACTGACGATTCTACATCTCTGCCTATCTCCAATCACACCCCCCTCTCGACTGGGGTGGGTATGTAAGGGCTTAGGCGTTCGGATTCCGGCAACGACAGGTTTTCGTATCTGGCCAAGCGGCTCTTGATGCACGGCTATTACCAGGCTTACCGGCGGCAACTCTGGCAGCACTTCCCGGCAATCCCGTGATAGATCGTGAGAATAATAAGGTGAGGAGGCTGCCATACAATACCTCGAACGGTGCTCTTCCGCCTTGGCGGCAGGGAGACGACCGGCGGCAGAGAACCTATTGGTCTACATCTACCGAACCGTGTGGTCTGTGGGAAGGTCCGCTGCGAACGTTGGCCACGGCCAGGGCGCCACCCAAC
>CAUZAW010000387.1:0-3062 GCA_963577735.1 Phycisphaerae bacterium
TGGGTTGAATATGCTTGCTGCAGGTGGTGTAACCGGGACACCCGGCGTCGGGCCGGCGGTGATGACGCCGCATCCGGGCGAGTTTCGCCGACTGGCCGCAGAGGTTGGCATTACCGATGACCCGACTGATACCAATACACGTCCCTTGGCGGCGGCAAAATTGGCCCTCGCTTACCAAGTCGTCGTGGTACTCAAGGGCCATCACAGTGTCGTCAGTAACGGTCAACGCACCTATATCAATACCACGGGTAATCCCTCGCTTTCCACCGCCGGGACCGGCGATGTGCTGACCGGCCTTGTCGCCGCCTTGATCGCTCAGCACATGTCACCGTTTGACGCAAGCGTGTTGGGCGTTTACCTGCACGGTCGGGCCGCAGATCATTGGTCGGCCCGTTGCGGGGCCAGTGGCCTGACAGCGCGGGACTTGGCCGATCTGTTGCCCGCTACCATGCAAGATCATCGCCAGATGATCTAACGTGTGGTGCGAGCCGGTTGGGCGCCCTTGTTCTTGCGAGTCCGGCCTGATCGCTTCTGCGGTTGCGGAAGTGGTGGCTGTTCGTTTCGGCGCAGGAAGTCGGCCAGCCATTGCAGGCGGGGCATGGCG
The DNA here is from genome assembly GCA_963577735.1 of Phycisphaerae bacterium. Lineage (GTDB taxonomy): Bacteria > Planctomycetota > Phycisphaerae > Phycisphaerales > Phycisphaeraceae > CAUZAW01. The sequence goes on from CAUZAW010000387.1 coordinate 605, forward strand.
TGTTCATAAAACATGATGTAGGCCTCGCAAAGGATCGACGGTTCGGGCACTTCGCCGCCGTGGGGCCGGTGTTTGGGGCAACCACCGTGGCAGTAGGGCTTCCATTGGCATTGGCGACATTTTTCTGGAAGGTGTTGTTTGCGTTGCGCGAAGGTTGCCAAGCGGGCACCGTCGGCGCGGCCAAACCATCCGTCATCGCTGCCATGAAGTTGCCTCTCGTCTCCGAGCGGCACATCATCGACAACGTCGATGTCGCGGCCGACGTGAGATTCATCCTTCGTAAAACCAGTGCCGTGTACGGTTAGCCCGACGCTTTGCGAAGCGTCGGGATTAACCGGGTTCTGCCATTTGAGGTCGCCGACCTGGGCGACTTGCCAGCGGCGCTCTATGAAATGATCGCACAGAAATACGGCGCCGTCGTGCTCGACGGTAAGTTGGGTATGACAGGATCCATCGAGAATGCAAAATGGCATTGTGCCGGAGACGAGTTTCATGAGCACGGCGTCAAAGATGCGGACGCTGACGCGTTGGCGGTAGCGTTCGAACCAGAGATCGAATACGCGACAGAGGAATTGACCGTAGGCTCGGGGCTCGGGGCAGTAGGGGGCCAGCACGTTTTGGGCTGGGTTGTCCGTTTCTTTTTCCCATTCGATGGCGGGGATGAACTGCAGCCAGCGTGTGCCAAGTGTCAGCAGGTATTGAAATATCTCGTCGGGGTGATGGACGTTGAGGTTATTGAGTACGCACAGGAGGTTGAACTCAACGTGGCTGCGCTGCAAATGCTTCAAGCCCTTGAACACATCTTTGCTCGATGGCTGGTGGTGATTATTAACACGATAGTGGTCGTGGAACTTGGGCGGCCCGTCGATGGACAGGCCAACGAGGAAGCGGTGTTCGTTCAAAAACCGGCACCATTTTTCGTCCAGCAGGGTCCCGTTGGTCTGGATGGCGTGCTTGACGGTCTGGCCCGGCCGGCCATGGCGTTTTTGCAGTTCGACGGCCTTTTCGAAGAATTCCAGGCCAGCCAACGTCGGCTCGCCACCTTGCCAGGAGATGGTCACTTCGTCGCCGAATTGAGGAAGAAACCCAGCGAACACGTCCTCGAGGGTACGCATGGTCATTTTATGTTCGTGGCCGTCATAGACGGTCTTGGTAGGCAAGTAATAGCAATAGGTGCAATCAAGATTGCACAATGCCCCAACGGGCTTGATCATGATCGTGGTACGACTGGGTTGCAGTATTTTCAGAGACATGGCATCTGGCAGGCAATTGTAGGCCAATGGCTGTTGTTTTGACCAATTTCGCAAAACTGGTGGGGCTTGGGGTTAACCACCAGGCGGTGTAAATCCGCTTTGCCGCAAGATATCAAAAAATTGGTCAGTAAAGACGAAATTGTGATCGGGAAACTCGAGGCCGGACATGTTTTTATCGATGTGACTGAATATCAGGTCTATATCGGCCAAGTGCTGGGATTTGCCGGTGGCGACATCGATGCGTTCGACAGTACCGGTAGTCGCGGCGCCGGCAGCGTCGATACGTTCGATCTGTGCGGTGAATTTCAGGCAGTAGCCCGGCGGTGCGACGGCGCAGAATCGAGCTGTGGTGATCTTGGCCAGGATCACCTTCTCTGTAAAATCATTGGCGTGTCCGACGAGGATACCTGCCGTCTGGGCCATGGCCTCGATGATCAGCGTGTTGGGCATCACCGGCTGGGGCGGGTGATTGGCAGTGGCGCGAAAATGGTCGTGCAGCACGTCCTCGGCCAGCGTCACATTCTTGATCGCTAAGCATCGCTTGCCGCGTTCCAACTCCAGAATGCGATCAATCCAGATCCAGCGCATGAAGGTGCAAGGCAGTAATCAGTGGTGACGCGTGGTGGCGACTGGCCGGTGTACAGCCGATCGTTTATCCCTTGTCCAGTTTCGATTGCACGAACTGTACGATGGTGTTCACGGTGAAGATATCAACAAAATCATCGACGCGACGACTGGCGTCGAATTCGTCGACATTGGCATGGGGCAGGCGTTGGCGGAGTACTGCCATGCCATTGTCGGTAACCTTGCCGTCTGTGACGTATTGGGGGTCGTTGAGAACGTTGTCGGGAATCATTTCGCCCTGTTCGATCTTTATATTGAACGCTTTCTCGAGCCGGAAGACAATGTCGAGAAAGTCAATCGACTCGGCGCCAAGGTCGGCCACGAGCTTGGCGTCTGTGGTAACTTCATCGTCGTCAGCGCCTAGGGCGTCGACGAGCACCTGTTGAACCTTGCTGAAGACATCATCCTGGGTCAGTGCCATGTCGCATCGGCTCCGTTTTGGGGGTTGCGGTAGCGGGAGGAGTTATCCTTACCTAGTTGCCGGTAATGTCAAGTTGCCGGGCAAGTGGTTCCAAAACAAACTGGGCTTGCACAGCCGTCTGGTCACCCACGGTACCCTTGCCGTTGAACTGCCAGCCGTG
>CAUZAW010000388.1:0-3048 GCA_963577735.1 Phycisphaerae bacterium
GCTTCGAGATGCACACGGCGTCGAGGTTGAAGTGTACGGCGTCAGGAAGCTCACGGCAGCATCCTTGATTCAAGCCGCAACACGGTTCGTCCCAATTGAGGGGAATCTCTTGCTGCCAAGATGAGTTTCCTGGTGCGTCGGTTGTCCGTTTACGCACATTCCATGCCGACGCCCGTACATCGTTCTACCGTTAGCCGTCCCAAGTATGCGTGTTGGGTAGAGGGCCTGGCTGAGTTCCTTCCTGCTCGGGAATGTTCTTCACCCGGATTGCCCAAATAGAATTCGAACACTCAGTTGGTTTTACGTCATTTTCGACGGAAACCCATGGTTTGCAGCGAAAAACGGTTTCACCCATCGGATTTCAATAGTTTTTGTCATAATATAATTATTAACAATGACTTACGTTGCTTTTGGCCTGTTTCATATGGGAAATCCGGGCTTAAGGAATCCTCGCCCTTATCGGTAATCACTATTTTGTACATTCCGCTTGGCGGTGGTGACACATATTTCAATTCAGACAGTGATTTGACGTGCTTTGATACAGTTGACCGGTCACATCGCACGTTACGGTCAGCAAGTGCTCGGCTAATCTCGTCTTGTGTCATAACAGTCTTAACTCTGAACCAACACCGCAAGAATTTCTAGAGCAATAGGATGTAGGGTCTTGGCAGTGGTTCTCTGCTTAACGGCCCTCGCCATTAACGCCAAGATCTCACGCATTGTAGTATGAGCCACTTGTGCATGCGTCATATCGAGATTGTCAACCAAATAATTGATAGCAGCGTTGATTGAACCTCGCCTCCGAATAGCGTTGTCAGAAATTTGCAGCCGGTCAAAGCGATTGTCAAATTTGGCACCGTAGGTTTCAGCTCGTTTTACGATGCGATCCATTCTTTTCGACGATTCAAGCATTCGTTCGAGTTCTGCGACGTTCATGGACTCTAGTTTTGGCACCAACTTACTAAACTCCTCCCATAGCCAGACATCGTCCAAAGTCCAATTCTGGTGCATATGGACAATCTGGTCTATCAGTTGCTAGCGACCGTATTTTCTGGATTTCCGAGCGCGTTTGATAGTCTTTGACATGGTGCCGGTCCCAAATCTCCGGCCCATTAACGTGACGTGGAACCCGCCACGCCGGTGAGCCGAAAAGTTATATTTTATCCGAAGTAAAGGTCGTCGGTACAATAGCTCTTATTCATTTGCACTTTTCCCTCGTTATAAAATGCCTTCATTTCAGATCCCTCGTTTGCCTTGTAGAATACGCCAATCTTGTATGCTGGAAGTTTCATGGGCATCGCTAACATCACAGACGAGCAGGTTGAGGCGTTCGGGCGGGACGGGTCGGTCACCGTAGATACCCCCTTGACCACGCAGACTTTGGACGCCGCGTCCCGTCTCATGGACGAACGGCTCAGCTTAAGCTCAGATAAGAGAAACCCGCCCGGTAGCGTGCCGCAGCGCTTTCGGATCAAGCAGAACCAGACGCTTGACCCGCCTTTTGTCCGGATCGTTGAAGAACCCTTCCTGGAACGACTCGCCCAGCGCCTGTTGCATACCGACTCAGTTATTCTGAAAGAAGCCTCTCTGCGCAACACCTATCCCCAACCGGGTGCACAGTTTGAGATGACTGAGCACACGGATATGACGCTGAGCTTGTCGGATCTCGAATCGAGACCGCGTCGAATGAGCGTGGGTCTGTTTGTGTGGATCAGCGATGTCGATGAGCAGTGCGCCCCCTTGATGATCCGGCCTGGTAGTCATCGCCAGATTGCTCAGTTCATGGGCGACAACCCACGATACATCCACGGCCCCTGGAAACAGGAGGAATTCGTCAACGTGCCCGATGCCAGTTCCTTGCCGGTTGGCATTGGTACGTTCCCCGATCAATGGCCGGATCTGGAGTACGCCGATCCGGTCGCGTGTGTCGCACGGGCAGGACAAGTCACCGCCGTAAACCCGGCGACGATACACGGGGCGTCAACCAATGTGGGCCGGACCAATCGCAAGACACTGATCATTGGTATGCAGCCCAAGTCGATCGAACTGGGCGAAACCAAACAACGACACGAGGGGCGTGTCGAATACCTGCGGCGCATCAGGAATGTTTTGTCACCTCATCGCCGTCATATCGCTTTGGGTTGTTAAACATCACAACGTGCTCTGGCGGGTTTTTACTTACCGCAATCCTTGTCCAGTTGGTGTGGCGGCCCAGCGACTTTGTTACATGCCCTGTTTATCACTGGCGCTATAGGCGGTATCAATATATATAGGCACAGGCGCACACGGCTATATGCGAGACGTGCGGTCACGCCGCCCCATAAGCCGAAAGAGCGGCCGATGTAACCCTTGGTATTGGAAACCACGCCACCTTCAAATACGTACAGCACACCCTCTTCGTCGTAGGCCACATGCAGGCCCCCTCACTGCCCAAGGGTCCGAGTGCGGGTTGGCGGCCCCGCCTGGAGAGACATCACCGGTCGTGATCACACCCGCCCGGGCCGACGCTGCGAACGGGCTAACGACAGATAGCAGCCAAACCACGGCTGCTGCCGTCAGCAATATCAGGGTTGTGACAGAAGATCTCAAGATGCTCAATCCTCTACCTCCACTGCGTTACGAAAACGTGAAGAACACACGTTTTAGACACCGAAAATTATACCAGAAAAGGCAGGGTAATTTAAGAGGTTTAGACAGATTAACAGCCCTTAACGCCGCCTACGTCCAACCAGTAACACACTCATTGCAAGAAGTGATAGCGTTGTGGGTTCAGGTACCAAGGCGGACGCGTTACCTGTTGCTTGCGCCGTACTCCAGTTGGCGCCCACGATACCCAGGTCCGCGACATCAACACTTCCATCATTGTTGAAATCACCGTCGGCAAATGTTTTTCCGGACTGGCCAAAGTTTGCCCCGACGATTCCAAGATCCGCTACGTCCACCGTGCCATCACCATTTGCATCACCAGCGAGGATGGCGCCCAGCGTGTACTCGATCGTCAACTGCGGGCGGCTTTCGCGCATGGGATGCTCATTTGACCGATATGCG
>CAUZAW010000389.1:0-3045 GCA_963577735.1 Phycisphaerae bacterium
GCCGACACAAGCCAACCCCCACTATACCAATTTTAACACTTTTAAGGCTGATATGCAAGAGGGCGGCTGGTCATTGGTAACAGCAGTCTTTACGGGCGCGACGATTGTCAACGGCGTTACATTGGAGACAGGTGGGAGCTTAAACGTCAGCAACGAAGGGGGATTAAGGGCGGAATTACAGCCCTACCAGATTGTGCGATTTGCCTTTGATCAGGAAATAGCGGTCTTTGGCTTTGATTACGCGCAAAGTGGTAACGGGTTTAGCCTGGTATCCGGGGCCATTGAAATGAAAGTGTTTGATTTGTCTGGCGTGGAGATCCCTTTGCTCAGTGGAATGGTTCCGCAGTCAAATGATACGGCCTCCAACACGGGGTTCTTTGGGATAGGGGATAAGAATTCGCCTCTCAAATTCAAGGCGGTCGAATTTGTAAACATTGGTTCTGAAATGGGGACTTGGGGGATAGATACTCTTTACTTTGCGACGGTCATTCCCGAACCAGCGACGATTGCGTTGCTGGTCCCTGGCACCGTTGCCCTGCTTCGCAGACACAGGAAAGAAGCATAAAGTGATAAAAACGAAATTCATGACAATGTGCGTCATGATGACCGTGCTGGCGATCGTATCGGCGGCACAGGCTACTCCGTGGGAACATCAAAAGTTCCCCATGGGGGTCAACACCAGACCCCGGCGGGGCACTTGACTACCCTAATGGCATGGCCTGGGTGCTTGGGCCGGACAGCACGACGATTCGTTCTCCAGTCGATACACCACAACCGACGGGACTGAGCTGGAGCATTGTTCCCGGGGGTGTCGCCGATTGGATCAATGCAAACCGAACAACGCGGCCTATCACGGACCTTGGTGCGTCGGGCCTCTCGGAGTTCGCAGACTATCAGGCCGTCCTTGGCGGTGTCATCGATGAGTGGGCGCGTGTGTGCGGTATCACCAACCTCGGTTACGTGGCCGAGGATGGATCCGTGCTGGTAGGCGGCATTGTTGACACTGATGGTGACGGAGTTTACATCACGGATCGCGGCCCCGAAGCGGGTGTCGGACATATCCGTTTCATGGCGTATGATTCAAACTGGATGAACGTGTCTGCGTCGGCAACATATATTCCTGAACCGGGCTCAAATGTCGATAACGCATCCAATCATCGTAAAGCAGGGGACGTTCGATTCAAGGCGGGTCACTCGATCTGGGGGGAGCAGGGGCAGGTTCCCGACACGCTGCATTTTCGCAACATTGCACTGCATGAAGTAGGGCATGCCCTGGGTTTTGGCCATAACAACATCCCCGGTTCCGTGATGAACGTCGGGTACGAATGGAACCTCGGTAGTGGTGATATTGAAGGCGCGCTTGCGATCTACGGTCCCCCGGCCTCGGCGGTTCCCGAGCCGGCGGCGGTGGAGTTGCTTGGTATCGGTGCTCTGGCCCTTCTGAGAAGGTGCAGAGGAAACGCGTAAGAACCCGCGCGGATGCGGGAAATGAACTGCCTGGAGGAATCTCGCCATGTTACGCACCACCGGATGTCTGCTGGGTTGCTCGATCATTTTTATGTGGCAGCGTTGGGGCTCAGGGCGGTCCGCTTTTCATGGGTCTGGGCGACCTGCCCGAGGGTGACGTCTACAGCGAAGCAGCAGGCGTCTCGGCCGATGGTTTGGTTGCCGTGGGATATAGCGGACCCGGCCCAGACAGCGACGAGGCGTTCATCTGGGATAACCTCAACGGCATGCGCAACCTGAAGGATGTCCTGATCAATGGCTATGGCCTGGGAAGCAGCCTGGCCGGGTGGACCTTGTTGCCAGAGGCTTATGGCATTCCCGCCGATGGCCTGACGGTCGTGGGCTATGGCGAACATACAAATGCAGACGCCGAGGCCTGGATCGCCAGACTGGACTCTGCTGCCGTGGTGCCCGAGCCGAGTTCAGTGATCCTCTTGGGCATCGGAGCCGCCGGTCTGTTTGGCTACGCCAGGCGACGCAAGCAAAAGCTGGCTGCTTAGTGATCTGACCGGCCCAGGTCAATTCAGCGCCGGCAACAATGTTTTTTCTACTAGCCTGATTGGCGCCAGAACAACAATCAACCGATTCAAAACATCTGCAAATTCTCCAGCGGTTGACTCGACCATCTTTGACCCCCGGGATCTGCTGGCTTGCCACAATCCATTTGGCCAATTGCGGGTTCGAGATGCCCGCCCAGCCGACGCGGCAAGGTTCGCCGGATCCGGAATGTTGCGGCAGTCGGCCAAAGGCCAGATAGCTCTGTATCACTCGACCTGGCTCAGAAGATGAAGGCGGCAATAGTGTCCCGGGAACAGGCCGCTTGACTGCTCTGCCTTTTGGGTCTGGCCCAACTGCCGGTGCGATGGCGGCGGTAAGCAGCCAGGGGCTCGGCACTAAAAAGTGCAGCAACGGTCACTGCGGACTAGGCTGGAGGCTGGGCAAGGCAACCCAAGGGCTGAATTGATGCGTGGACTTAACCTGTTTCTGCTTGCGGGGGAAACTGTTTCCCTCTCTGCGCTGCTTCTGCTTACTGCGGCGCACGCCGCTGCCCGGGAGATCCCGGTCTGGGACGGCCAGCAATCGCAAAATAGCACCGAGGCTCCCGCGGGCAATAATTTTGTCGCAACTGCTGCCGGAGAATATCACCGCCTGGCGGTGCGTGAAGATGGCTCACTCGCGGCCTGGGGATTCGACAGTTTTCAACAGGTCAGCGATGCACCTGCAGACGGAATCTTCACGAATGTTTCCGATGGCAATATCCACCGCGTGGCCCTGGGGATGCACGGATCAATCGTTGATTGGGGCGATTCGTTATGACACACGCATCTATCGCGATCATCGGTGCCGGACCGCTCGGGCTCGAACTGGCGGCCGCGCTCAAACTCGCAGGCGTCGATTACCTGCACTTCGACGCGGCGCAGATCGGGCATACGATCAACTGGTTCCCGCGGCAGGCGCGGTTTTTTTCTTCGCCTGAGCGTATTGCGATCTGCGCAATGCCACTGCACACAGCTGACCAGGAAAAAGCCACACGAGAAG
>CAUZAW010000390.1:0-3036 GCA_963577735.1 Phycisphaerae bacterium
TGCTGATCGGCGGCTCGGTATTTTTCGGCATCTGGACTTCACTTTCCGCGGGTGTGGCCCGACAGGCTGCCGAGGCACTCTTGGAGGTGCGGTCATGAATCCTGCGAGAGCCATCGAGCTGGCGCTGGCCTTGCCGTTGGCGGCGGCGGTCATGACCGTATTTCTTGCCAAGTGGGCCAACCTGCGTGAGATGTTCACGTTGCTCGCGGCGGGAGCCTTGTTTTGGACAGTGGCTTCGCTCACGCCTGAAGTCGTCGCGGGCAGCCGGCCCGCGGTCTCGCTGCTGGAGGTGATGCCGGGGCTGGCGATCGCCTTCGAAGTAGAACCACTGGGGATGCTCTTTGCGCTGGTCGCTTCTGGTCTCTGGATCGTGACCACCTGCTACTCGATTGGCTACATGCGCGCACACAACGAGGACCATCAGACGCGGTTCTATGCCTGTTTCGCGGTGGCGATTTTCTCCGCCATCGCAGCGGCGATGGCCCAGAATATGTTCACCCTGTTTGTATTCTACGAGGTGCTCACGCTTTCGACCTATCCGCTGGTTACCCATTATGGCGACGAGAAAGCTCGGCAGGGGGGGCGGACGTATCTTGGCATCTTGTTATTTACGTCGGTGGCTTTTTTGTTATTGGCCGTCGTTTGGACTTGGAGCATCGCCGGCACGCTCGATTTCAGGGTAGGGGGCATTTTGAAGAACAAGGCCAGCGACGGCCAGCTGTTCGTGCTATTGACGCTGTACGCATTCGGAATCGGCAAGGCGGCACTGATGCCCTTTCATCGCTGGTTGCCAGCCGCCATGGTAGCTCCGACACCCGTCAGTGCGTTATTGCATGCGGTAGCCGTGGTGAAAGTTGGTGTTTTCACGGTCATGAAGGTGGTGTTGTACATTTTCGGTACTGATTTATTGGCCAGTAAGGGGCTCAGTGTTCCGCTTATGTATCTTGCTGCGGCGACGATTCTGATTGCGTCCTTGGTCGCCCTGACCAAAGATAACCTCAAGGCGCGACTGGCCTATTCAACGGTCAGCCAGCTGTCTTATATCGTTCTTGGTGCGGCACTGGCCAACGCGTCGGGGATAATTGGAGGCAGCATGCATATCGCCATGCACGCCTTGGGGAAAATCACGTTGTTCTTTTGTGCCGGAGCAATTTACGTCACGACTCACAAGACAGAGGTCAGTCAACTGCGCGGCATTGGCCGCACCATGCCGGTTACAACATTCGCTTTTCTGCTGGGTACGTTGAGTGTGATTGGATTGCCGCCGTTTGGCGGTTTCTGGAGTAAATGGTACCTGGCATTAGGAGCCGCAGAGGCCGGTCACGAGCTGCTTGTGGCGGTGCTCATGATCAGTTCGCTATTAAATATTGCCTACTTGATGCCAATCGTGGCGCGCGGTTTCTTTCTGCCGCCTGCCGAAGGTCCGGAGCGACCTGCGATCAACGAGGCACCGCTGTTTTGTCTGCTGGCTTTGGGCATCACCGCCATCGGCGGTGTGGTGCTCTTTTTTCTGGCGGACAAAATGGTTCAGGTATTAATTCCTATTGCCCAAAACTGATGCTATGGACAAGAAGTACTGGCTCGACGATCCGAGAAATATCAAGAAGGTGCTGTACGGCCTGTATGCCGTATGTGCCCTGTTGGTGGTGGCCGATTTCTTCTACGAGAAGCACGATCATTTCAAATTTGAAAAATGGTTTGGGTTTTTTGGTTGGTTTGGTTTTATCGCATATGTTTCTCTGGTGTTAACGGCCCGGGTGCTGCGCAAGGCGTTGAAACGGGAGGAGGACTATTATGATCAATAGTTTGCCTCCCGGCGTCATTTTGATCCTTGGTGCATTGATGCTGCCTTTGTTGCCGGGGCGATTGAAATTGGCCTGGATGTTGATATTACCGGTGCTGAGCGGTTGGCACCTTTGGAGTTTGTACGATCATTCCACAGAGATTGCCTTCGAGCTGATGGGTTGTCAGCTCCAACTGGTTCAGATCGACAACCTCAGCCTGGTGTGGGTGGCCATTTTCCATATTGCCGCAATTCTAAGCGTCTTGTTTGCGTTGCACGTGAAGGATTCGGTACAGCACGTATCGGGACTGGTGTATGCCGGTGCAGCGATCGGCGCGGTTTGTGCCGGTGATTTGATTACGTTATTTGTTTACTGGGAGTTGACCGCTGTCTCTTCGGTGTTTTTGATTTGGGCCAGCCGCAACGAACGCTCCTACCGTGCCGGTATGCGTTATTTGATCGTTCAGGTTGGTTCGGGAGTGATTCTGCTGGCGGGAATTTTGCTGCACTTGCGAGACACGGGCTCGGTGACGTTTAACGAGGCTTTTTGGAAGCTCCTGCCAACGACCGAAGGATATCTCCTCGGACTGAATTCTCCCGGGACGATGTTGATTTTCCTCGCATTCGGTATCAAGGCGGCTTTTCCCCTGCTACATAGCTGGTTAGAAGATGCCTACCCGGAAGCCACCGTTACGGGCACGGTATTCCTGAGTGCCTTTACCACCAAGTTGGCCATTTACGTGTTGGCCCGTGGTTTTCCAGGAACAGAGATATTGATCTGGATCGGCGCTATCATGACTGCCTTTCCGATTTTCTTTGCTGTGATCGAAAATGATTTGCGGCGAGTGCTGGCCTACAGTCTCAACAACCAGCTGGGCTTCATGGTGGTCGGCATTGGCCTGGCAAACTTCGTGGACCATCCGGAGATCGCTAAGATGGCGCTCAACGGTACGGCTGCCCACGCTTTTGCTCACATCCTTTACAAAGCCTTGCTGTTCATGTCGATGGGTGCGGTGTTGTACCGCACAGGGACGATCAACGCTTCAGAACTGGGAGGACTCTACAAGTCGATGCCCTGGACCACGGCGTTTTGTATCATTGGCGCAGCGTCGATTTCTGCGTTTCCGCTCTTCAGTGGGTTTGTCACTAAATCGATGATTCTGACAGCGACTGCCGATAGGCACTACATGGTGATCTGGCTGGTGCTTCTTTTCGCTTCGGCTGGCGTGATTCACCATTCGGGAATCAAGATC
>CAUZAW010000391.1:0-3035 GCA_963577735.1 Phycisphaerae bacterium
GCCGGTCAACTGCGTCACGCGGAACCGAACCTCGTAAAAAACGCTTTAAACCCAGGCGAGGAGCAATCAGACGTCCCCCCGTTACCTGAAACGGTTACTGATACGCCCCCCTCCCAGTCACCGGAGCAATCCACTGGACCGAACGTTACTGAACCACCGCAGGCTGCTGAAGCAACGGACGACAGCGTGCCGGCTTCGGAAGCAGATCTAGAGCAGTTAACCATGGATGCGATTGATGCGTTGCTGGCCGACCAGGCCAATGACACCGTCACGGGGGAATTCGAGACGATCAATGATGTGCTTGCCGCCAAGCAAGCTGAAATGGGGAGAACGGATCAACCGCTTACCGATCAGCTCCCAGTTGAAAGGCACGGGGCCGATCCACCACCACAGGACGAGGAAGAACAGTACCTCGAAGGGACGTTCGACACACCTAAAAACGTGATCGAGGAGGAACCCGTCGAGGGCAGTAGCCAATCAATTGCCCGGGAACTGGATGAGCAGCCCGAGGCCATTGAGGTTGACGCATCAAAAAATGATGAATCCACCGGACCGAAAAGCATATTAGAAGACAACGCCGACCCAGAAGAATTAGGCAAAAAACCGATCGTGGCAGTGCTCACGGCGGTAGTTAAACACGGCAGTTACGTGACAAACCTGCCAATTTCCCGTCTATCCGAAAGCAAACGCCAACTGGTGGGATACGTAGCGATGTTGACCTTGTTCAACGGTGCCATGTGGTTCGGCTTTAATCTGATCAAGGCCGTGTTTGCCAGCAACTGAAGCAGCCCAGCTACACTCACACCATCCAAACTCGAACGGCATGGACTGTTGACCGCCTGCCACCATGTCGCAAAAGAGAATGCATCTACAGGCTTATTGTTAATCCTGCCATCCGTCGGGACAGTCCTTGCGAACTTTCAAGCAGTGACCTTCAGATACCTTGTTGAGAAGATCCAATTCCTCCTCAGTCAATTGCCAGCCGACTGCACCCCAATTTTCTCGAACACGCTCGACAGTATCGGCACCGATAATGACGGAGGTCACCCCCGGATTAGCCAGACACCATGACATGGCTACCTGCGTCGGGGTCTTGCCTCTCGCCTTAGCAACATCGATGACCGCGGCGATAACCCCGTCCGTGTGCAGGGTCATGGCAGCGCGATAGTTGTACGGGCCGCGGTGCCACGACGTACCCTCCGGCGGGGCCTTACCAAAGCGGTACCTTCCCGAAAGCAGGCCAATCAATGTCGTGGCAAAGACCGTCACGGACACGCTTCGCCGCATGCAATAAGGGATAGTCTCATATTCCACCTGCCGGTCCAGCAGGCTGTAGGGTACTTGGTTGCAAACGAAGGAGGCAAGGCCATCGCCTCTACAGGCATTCAACGCCTCACACAATCGCCAACTTTCAAAATTGCTGCAACCGGGATAGCGTATCTTGCCCTGTTGCACCAGTTTTTCCATGGCCCCAAGCGTTTCTTCGATTGGAGTGCCAGGGTCTGGAAAATGGCACAAGTAAGTGTCCACGTAATCAGTATCCAACCTCTGCAAACTGTCCTCGATGGCGTTGGTGATTGACTCTCGACCCAGCCCACCCTTGCCTGCTGCGCCACCCGTGGTGGGCTCCGCACCCACCTTGGTGCTCACCACGAACTGGTCCCGGCGGCCTTTGATCGCCTTGCCCACGATCTGCTCGGACAAACCATTGCGATAGACATTGGCGCAATCCAGGTAATTGCACCCTTGCGCCTGCGCCTCGTGAATGGTCGCGATACAACTGCCCTCGTCCATTTCCGATCGAAAGACCGTGCCCAGACAAATGCGGGACACTTTCAATTCTGTCGAACCCAGCTTCGTGTATTCCATCATGACAATTCACATCCAATATCACATCGGAATAAGTTAAACCCGTATTCCCACGAAAAACCACCCAGACTTCAACATGATTATACTGATTGGTGGTATAGATTGTGCCGCGTGATCATCGCCGTTCAGTGTCGCGCCCCAACCGGAGGCATATGCGTTCTAAGACGGTCATGTAGTGCAACGCAATGAATACTGTTGCTACTTTGACACGCTGCCATCGCCCCCTCAATTTTTGATCGTGGCAAATGATATCCATTTCATCGCGATGTGGCAGCAGACTCCGCCACACGACTTTGACCAAGTGACCTAGCCTGAAAAATCGCCCAGCATCATCCTGGCGAGATATACCATCGAGCCGTTTTTCCAGTTCTCCGCCAACCAGTCTTCGCCGCTTAACGAGCACCTGTCCAAACCGCGACCGGGCCGGGTGCGTCACCACCGCCTCGGGGCAATACACGATCTGATATCCCGCCGCCGCGGCGCGATTGCCCCATTCATTGTCACCGCCGGATTTCAAGACCTTGTTGAACAGGCCGATGCGATCGAACACGCTTTTATGGGTAAACGCGTTGGCCGTGGCAGCAAAATGACGTTGCTGAGCCCACCGCTTCTGGTTCAGACTGGTTACAGAATCGTAAAGTTCAACCCAATTGGGTTTGCCCAAACGACGAAAGTTGATCTCCACATGGCCGGCCACGACGCCGTAACCTTCCATCCGCATCAACGCCTTGACACCCTGTGCCAGCCAATCGGGGTACGGCAGGCAATCCGAATCAGTAAAAGCAAGAAAATCACCTTTGGCCTGGTCGAGGGCAGCATTGCGGGCAGCGTAGGAGCCGGGTTTGGTTTCGCCGATCAGACGGACGTGTGCGTATGGTTCAGCAGCAGTCGCCGGACTCTCGTCACTGGCGTTGTCCACCACGATCACTTCGTAGGATTGGGTCGGATAAGTTTGCGATTCTAATTGCTCAAGACACTTCTTGAGCCGATCCGTATCGTTGTACACCGGAATAATCACCGAAACCAGTGGTAGTGACCCCTCTCTCATGAAAACACGCCACCCTCTGCTACCTGCTTGACCAGGTCGCGATACTTATCTACCAACTTGTCATTGAGTTTTTCGATGTCGTACTCCCGTTCAACCGCTGCCCGCCCCGCACGGCCCA
>CAUZAW010000392.1:0-2995 GCA_963577735.1 Phycisphaerae bacterium
GACCTGCTGTATCCATCGACGTCGCAGATTGCCTACAACTTCTCGTACGGCTTCAACCCGAATACTTTGGCTCTGCCGTTTTTTGTGGCTGGCGGCTACTGCCTGCTCGAACGCCGCCATGTCCCCGCGACCATCCTGCTGGTGCTTGGCTTGAGCATGAAGGAATATCTGGCGATCTACATCGTCGGCCTCGGGATCATGCTGGCCCTGCACCGACGCTGGCGAACCGGAGCCATCATGGCAGCTGGCGGCGTACTGTATTTTGTCTTGATTTCCTTCGTCTTCATGCCATGGCACAGCCAGTCGGCATACGACCACATGGCGCGGGGTTACAGCACTTTGGGCAGCTCGCTGGGCGACGTTGTGCTGGCACCGTTTACCCAGACGGGATCTTTTTTTTCGTTGCTCTTCGCGCCTGCCAATTTTTCTCTGGTGCTGGAACTGCTCTTGCCGATGAGCTGCATGTGTCTGCTGGCACCACGGGTGGCGATCGCAGTGCTGCCGGTCCTGGGAATGAGTTGGTTGCACCAAGGGCAGCCGTTCAAGTGCATCGCCTTTCATTACCATGTGTGCACGATGGGCATTCTATTTCTGGCTCTGATTCGCGGTATCAGCCGCAGAGATGAACCGTTGGCCCTGCCCTGGCAACGGTTACAGGCTCGGTACGACCGCAGCTGCGCCTGGATTCGCAGGATCAAGCCCGGTGCGGCGATCACCGGCGCATTAATTGCGGCGGTTTATGCAAGTTTGTTTCTATCGTTGTTTCCGTGGGCCAAACAGAACGTGGGCATCGTGCCGCCAAACAATCAGTTGATGCAAAACTACCTGGCCCGCCGCGACATTGTACAGTTGATCCCGGCCGATGCCACGGTTACAGGCGACGGTCGGAGCATTTGCCAATTCCTGGATCGCAGGTTGTCGCGGCGCTTCCAGTTCGATCCCTATTTTGAGACTGACTACCATGTCTATCAGGAGCGGTTTTGGAATTCTAATCCATCTGTCGTCCGCGCCCAGGTAGAGAAAATAATGGCCTCGGGCGCATACGAAATCATCTACCAGCAGCACGGCGTCCACGTGCTGAAACGCATCGAACCCCTGCCGCCGCCGCCCGGCGATTTGTTTTAACGAAAGGATCAAATCAGCGACTGGTGTTGAAAGGGGCTGTATGACCAGCGCAGAATCATCGTGGCACTCTCGGAAGGAAGGACCGGTCCATCGGCAATGGGAAAAATCAGGATGTGCGGGCCGTTATCAACTAACGGACTGGCGAAACGCCAAACACACCGCTGACAACTTCGTTTGCCACGGCCCTGGTTGTAGCTGCGAAAACGCACCGTCTCGTTTGTCGCCTGCAGCGGCAGTTCAGCCAGTCGTCGAAGTTGGCGGGGTTGACGACTAAAACTTGCGCTTCGGTTTCGTCAGGATAACGGGCCGAGGAGGATATCGCTGCGGTTACATCCGATGGGATACAGTGGTATATTCATTCCGCCAGACCGCAAAAAAAAATCTCCTTGACCAGCAGGCTGAAAATGGAAAACTTCTATCGTGTATTATCGATGTGGGACTCGGGCATTGCTGCCGAAGTCTACGATCCCCTGGCAGGGCTGGCAGACCTCGACATTCAACCGCCGGACCGTGAGTTCCTGCTCAATCACATCGGCGAATATGACGTCTATCTGGCAACGCTGCACATGCCGATCGATCGCCAGATTATCGAACACGGCGCCCAAGGCCGTCTGCGTCTGGTGTACACCCCGTCGACCGGTCTCGACCATCTCGACCTGGAGGCCCTGGCCGAATTCGGCATCGAGATGCGGTGCACCAAGACGGAATATGATTTACTGGACAACATCACCGCAACCGCCGAGCTGGCGTTCGCCTTGATGCTGGCGTCGGCGCGCAAGATTCCAGCGGGAAATCAGGCCGCGTGCAGTGGGCACTGGGCCCGCGATATCTATCGCGGCATGCAGCTCTCCGGCAAGACGCTGGGCGTGCTCGGTGTCGGGCGCCTGGGGCGTATGATGGTAGAATACGGTCGCGGCCTGCGCATGAACGTGATTGGCTGCGATCCACATCCGCTGCGACCGCTTGCGGATCTGGAGTACCTGGACTTTAACGCCTTCGCGGCGCGCGCCGACGTGATCAGTATTCATATACACCTTGGACCGGAGACCGAACAGTTCATCAATGCGGAACGATTGCAGGCAATGAAAGACGGGGTCATCCTGGTCAACACCAGCCGCGGACGGATCATCGACGAAACGGCCCTGGTCGATGCCATTCACAGCGGCAAAGTGGGCGGATTCGGGGCCGATGTGATCGACGGCGAATGGCGCAATGATCTGGTTGATCATCCGTTGATCGCCCTGTCGCGGGAACACGACAACGTGGTAATCCTCCCGCACCTCGGCGGCGTCACGGTCGAGTCGCAGACGGTGTCGCACAAGTTCGTGGTGGACCGTCTGGCGGAAATCCTGCGAACGTGGTAAACACCACAGTGATACCCCGGCCAGGCGCCGGGGTATCAGCCCTTATCCAAGCGCCATTCTACTGCACATGTCGGCAGCACGGGGCAGCACGGAACTTTTCCGGTGTTTCATTCGATCGCCGCAGATTCAAACTGTGGCCGGCTGATCAACTGACTGGTCATGCCACCGTCTACAAGGATGTTCGAACCGGTGATGTAACTGGCCTTGTCGCTGGCCAGGAATACCGCCGCATTGGCGATTTCTTCCGGTTTGCCGATACGCCCCATGGGGATATTGGACTTCCAGGAGTTGAGACACGTCTCCGCATCCACGCCCCCGGCGATGAGGCCCGCGCACACCGACGGCGTATCGATCAAGCCCGGGGACAAGGCATTGGCGCGAATGCCACGGGTGCCAAACTCGACCGCCAGCGTTTTCGTCAACCCGACAACGCCCCATTTGGCCGCGTCGTACGGCCCGTTGCCGGGCTGCCCGGCGATGGAGTGCACGGAGGCAATGTTGACGAT
>CAUZAW010000393.1:0-2981 GCA_963577735.1 Phycisphaerae bacterium
GCACAAACTGCCCGAAGCACACAATGACATGATTTTTGCCGTGATCGTCAATCGCTGGGGACTTGCCGGGGCCCTGGTTATATTCGGGTTATACATGATCATCATCACCTCCCTGTCTATCATTGCCGGCCAAAGCCACGACCCATTTGTACGGCTGGCAACGGTAGGGTTTGCCGGACTGATCTTTACACAGGCAGCAATCAACATCGCGGTGAATCTTGGGTTGCTGCCGGTGACGGGCATCACGTTACCGTTCGTGTCCTATGGCGGGTCGAGCCTGGTGGCCACGTACGCCATGATCGGACTGGCCATGAACTTTGCCACATTGCAACCGGCCATTATCTCCCGTCCGAGTTTCGAGTTTGACGAGTATAAAGCGGTGCACGCGTGAGTGATCCTGTCCCCGGTTTCGTCCACCGCGACTTGCATCGACTTGGTGTTGAACTAAATGACGCCACGCTGGAAAAACTGGCCCGCTACGTTGATCTACTGCTGGAGACCAATCGCAAGTTCAATCTCACGGCTGTGCGAGATCGCGATCAAGCCTGGGAGCGACACATCATCGACAGCCTGACGCTGATGCCCTTTCTTGCGCGTTTAGCGGCTGAATCGCAACTGATCGACGTCGGCACCGGCGGCGGTTTGCCGGGCATTGCCCTAGCACTGGCGCGGGGCGATCTACGCGTCACCTTGCTGGAGGCCACGGGCAAGAAGGCCAAGTTCTGCGACCAGTGCATAGCAGAGCTTGGCCTCGATCACGTCAAAACGATTCACGACCGCGCTGAAATCCTGGGCCGCGATGCCAATCACCGTCAACGTTACGATGCGGCCGTGTGCCGCGCTGTCGGGACCATGTCGACACTCTTGGAATACACTATGCCGCTGATCCGCGTCGGCGGAGTCGTGCTGGCGATGAAAGGGCCCAAAGTCGAAGGCGAACTGGATGCCGCCGGCGATGCCCTTGACGTGCTGGGCAGCGGCCAGGTGCAAGTGTATGACACCTACCCGCCTGATTTCAACAAACACACGGTCGTCGTCATCGTGAACAAGCAGTTGCCCACGGACAATGCCTACCCGCGATTACCCGGCGTACCGCGCAGCGACCCGCTGCAGGGGCTATGATGGTGTAGCGTGGATTATCGTTATGGCCAATTTGACGGTGTGCCCTTCCCCTCGCCCGACGATTTATTCCCATCGCCCAAAGTGATTGACTTTATTCTCCAATGGGGCGACCAGGCCCTGGAGGCAATGGATAACTTTGAAGAGGATGAATACCAGGAACTGATCGAGCAGATGATTGAGGCCGGCCTGCTCGAACGCGATAAAGAAACGGGCGCGTTGCGGCTGACGCCGAAGATGTTACGCGGAATTCAACACCGGCTCTTGCTGGAAATCTTCCAGGGTGTCAAGCGGGGCACGCGCGAGGGGCACGAAACACACAACGCAGGCAAGGGCGAAGAGCGTAGCGACGGCACCAAGCCGTACGAGTTTGGCGACCCGGTCAGCGAGGTGGATCTCGCCGCCACACTGCGTAACGCGATTCACGGTACGCAAACCGATCAACCCATGAAAACCCCTGCGGCGATCAAACCACCTATTCACGTCCGTTTTGACGACTTCGAGATTCACCAGAGTGAAAGCCAGACGGACGTGGCTCTTTGCATCCTGCTGGATTTATCCGGCTCAATGATGCGTTGGGGCCGGTTCTTCCATGCCAAGCGTGTCGCGCTGGGCATGGAAGCGCTGATCCGCAGCAAGTTCCCCCAAGACACGATTGACTACGTCGGCTTTTACTCGCTGGCCAGCCACATCACGCCACAGCAGTTGCCGCTGGTGATGCCCAAGCCCGTGAGTATTAACGATAGCCAGGTGCGGTTACGTGTCCCATTGGATCAAGCGGAAAAAAACCAGGACAATATCCCCCAGCACTTTACGAACCTGCAACTTGGTCTACGCATGGCAAGGCGTATACTAAGACGGCGTGGAGCGACCGAGAAGCAGATCTTTGTCATCACTGACGGTCAACCTACCGCCCACGTGGAACCCGGTGAGGAAACCGATGCGGAGATGCTGTACCTGCTCTACCCCCCCACCGAACGCACCTCCACGGCTACTCTCAAGGAGGCTTTGCGTTGCCAGCAACAGGGTATCCGTATCGCCACCTTCGCTCTGATCGAGGACTATTGGGGCATGGGCTGGGTCAGCTTCGTGAACCAACTAACACGCCTGACCCACGGCGTCGCCTTTTATTGCTCGAGCGACGATCTCAGTTCAACCGTCATTGAAAGTTATCTGTCGGGCAAGAAACGCAAGAGTTTTATTACCTAACGATATATGAGCACGCTAACCATTAAAACATTTTGCCTGGGCGACTGGATGACCAACTGCTACGTCGTCCATACCCGCGGGGGATCAAACTGCTGGATCATCGACTGCGGATTCGAGCCCCAGTCGATGCTGGATTACATCGGCTCACACGAACTACACCCGCAGCAGGTCATATTGACACACGCGCATGTGGATCATATTGCCGGACTGGAAACCCTCCGCACCGCTTGGCCAAACGTGCCGATACTGGTTCACCCGGCCGAACAGTCGGCCCTGACTGACCCCATAGGCAACCTGTCAGCGGCACTGGCTGAACCGGTCATTGCCCCGGCAGCGACTGGCACGATTGACTCCAGTGGCCAACTGAAATTAGCTGACACTGCCTTTGAAGTGCGTCACACCCCCGGCCATAGCCCCGGTGGAATCACACTGTACAGTGCCAACGAACAGGTCGCGTTTGTCGGCGATGTCCTGTTTGCAGGTTCGATCGGGCGTCACGATTTCCCAGGCTGCAGCCTGGGGCAACTGATCAAATCAATTCGCCGTCAGTTGATGACCCTACCTGACGAAACGCGGGTGTTTCCCGGTCACGGCATGGAAACCAGCATCGGCCGCGAGCGTATGGAAAACCCATTCATCCCCAACAGTTGACC
>CAUZAW010000394.1:0-2955 GCA_963577735.1 Phycisphaerae bacterium
CGATGGCTTTCGGCACCGTGGGGTTGACCAAGTGGGACTACGCCTGCTTTCTTGCCTCCTGCTTGTCTTACCTCATGCTCAAGCAGCAGGATGCCGTGGGCCTGTCCTTGCTCGGCGCCACACCCGGCATGCTTGTACCGCCACGTGGCCGCAGTTCACACCTCAATCAACTCATGCGCGTGATGGTCCAGAACCCGCCCTCTGGAACAACGGACCTGGCCACAAGCCTCCGCGCGGTCGTGCGCAACATCAAGCGCCGCAGTCTCGTCGTAATCATCAGCGACTTGATCGACGACCCCGACCAGACACTTGGCTGTATCCGCCTGATACGCAGTCACAAGCACGACGTGGTCGTGTTCCACATACAGGATCCGGCCGAATTGGAATTCAATTTCAACGGCTCAACGCTCTTTCGTGACGTGGAAACCGGCGAACAATTGGAAGTAGACCCGTTCGCAGTACGCAAACACTACCTGGACAGGATGCACGACTGGACGCAGCTTTGCCACAAGCAATTGACGGGAATCGGCATCGACTATCAGCAGGTCGATACCCGCAAACCCTACGGCCACGCACTGCGGACCTACCTACAAACACGCACGAGCCTGCGCAAATGACTGCGTGCGGCCTATAGGGTATAGCCGATGTTCGGTTTTCTTTCGCCTATTGCTCTTGCGGGCCTTGCACTGCTGGCCATCCCCATCTTGCTGCACATCTTCAAGCCGCAAAGAGTGCGCCAGGTGCCGTTTACCAGCCTGCGTTGGCTGCGCGGCAGCGAACATCGCCTATCACGGCGTATCAAGTGGCACCAGCTACTGTTATTGCTGCTGCGCGTGGCCTTTTTAGCGTTGCTGGTGCTGGCGCTGGCCGGTCCGATCCTGTCTGTTGGAGCCCGCCGCGCACCGGCTGACAGGTTCATCGTCATCGATACCAGCCGAAGCATGGGTTACCAAGCAGGCGAGGCGAGTGCGCCGATCGACAGGGCCAAAGAAGTGGCCCAGCAGTTGCTTTCACAATCGATCGCCGGTGACCGCACGGCGATCATGCTGGCCGGCAGTGTACCACGGTTACTCGGTCCGCTGGTTACCGATGCAGGGGTCCATCTTCCGAAGTTGCGCAAGGTTGCGACTGGCCAGTTGGACATCGGCCTGTCGCAAATACTCTCCACCATTGGGGCCATGGACATCGGCGGGCGTGAAGATGCGGCGGTGGAGTTGTTTTTTCTCACCGACAACCACTCCCGCAATTGGTCTCAACCGCTCATTGCCCGCTATGTGAACCAGACACAGCGCCCACTGTACATCAACATCCTCGACCTTGGCGACGAAAATATCGAGAACGCTCGGATCACCGCTGCACGCCTGGTTGAAAACGAGCATCCACGCCGCCGCACCATTCAGGTCGGCATCACCACGACAGGCCGCAAACCCAAACCGCGAACCGTTCACATCACCGGACTGGATGGCCTTGGCGATGTTCTCGAACAAGTTCGCCCCGACAAGGGTGGGCAGGCGCAATTGAAGGTTGATATTCCTTACGAATACGCCCTGAAAGGCAAGGTGGCGAAAATCCAAATCGAGCCCGCCGACGCCATGCCAAACGACGACGTTTACTGGCTCAACCTTGACGCAAGTGGCGCAGTCCGTGTCCTGATCGTGGAGGCTGATAGCGGCCAGATTGAAACACTTCAACAGGGATTTCACCTGCGGGCAGCGCTTGAATCACTCGCAACAACCGCGCCGGGCAGCCTGCAAATATCGCGGCGCCCACATGACGCCGTGCTCGCTGTCCAGGTCAGTGAGGCTGACCTGATCATCATGGTGGATGTGCCACTGCTCTCGGGTGAAAATCTTCAAGCCATTGAACGACACGTTAAGAGGGGTGGCGGCCTGCTGGTTTTCCTTGGCCCGTCGATTAATGGTCCGTTTTACAACAACCGAATGCACAATCCCATTCGGCCGCATGACTCCCTGCTGCCAATGATCATCAAGAACCGCGTCCGCCATCGGCGTGCTGACCGCGTACTGCCACGCATCAGTGACGTTCAATGGTCACATCCGCTGCTTATTACTCTTTTCGACCCGATCTACGGTGACCTAGGACAAGTACGGTTCAAAAATTATTACCAAGTTGAATTGGTGAACCGTAGCGACCGCACGGAGGCACTTGCCTCTATCGAATCAGGCTCGCCGGCCATTGTCAGCCACCAACTCGGCGCCGGCAAAGTGATTGTCTTGAACACGACCGCTAACGACGCATGGAGCGACCTGCCCCGCCGCAAGAGTTTCATACCGCTGATCGACAGTATTATCCAGTATCTCACCACCGGTCCGCGGCGTGGTACGTTTGACCTAAGCCTGCCCGTTATCCTGAATATGCCGACCGGAACGGATGCCTCAACGGTAAAAATCACGGCACCCGATGGCCAAACGATCAAGGTATCGCGACACTCCATTGACGGCCGAAACACAATCCGTATAGACAACTTGAAGCAGGCCGGCGTGTACTGGGTAAAACACACACAGATGTCAGGGCAGACTGATTTTCCAATTGTCGTGCAACCGGCAAATCAACCAGCGGGTATGGCCCGCATAGACGAGCAGACCCTGCGCAACTGGTGGCAGCCCGCCGACGTGCGCCTGTTCAGATCCAACACCCCTGCCAGCGCCATGGCACCGGCCGAAAGGCACGGGGCCCTAGCTCCCTGGCTGATTGCCCTGGCTTGCCTAGCCCTTATCACGGAAATGTTTTTCGTTCATTGGCTTTGCCCCGCATCAACGCCCAGAGCAACTTCCACCCCGGTGATTGCCGCCAATCACATTCGCCAAACCGGTGCTTCGTGACATGCAGTCCATGATTTTTCCCATCATGCCCGTTTGGATAATCGCACTGGTCGGCGCGGCCCTGTTGATGCTGTTGCTGCACGGCTGCATGGTCCTGGTCGCCAAGAATGTG
>CAUZAW010000395.1:0-2954 GCA_963577735.1 Phycisphaerae bacterium
CTCATGGTCATCAAGTTTTGGGTCAAACCATTGCTCATCGACACCGGCATCTTTCGGATCGATCTTGAATTGCCACTGGGCGTCGGTCACGCTCGACTCGATTGCCATGACCGGTTGGCCCAGAAGAGTTACGAGCCCGATTGCCGCCATGACACGGGCCATTCCTGTTCTTTGGTAGATCATGTCGTTTGCCTCCTGGCCGTAATCAATGCGGCCGGTTGATTGCGGGACCGTCGCTTTACCTCAAATGCGAAGAGCGGCCTCTGGTTCAATGTGAAACGCATCATGAACGGCTGATGCGCCACCGCATTGCCAAGTGTCCGCCCGGTTCCATTGCTCTGCCAGAAGATACTGTATTACAAGTCGTCCTGTCGTACGAGTTTTGAGTGCTCGCCCTCGAATCCGGGCACCGGTCTGGACGCCGGCGTTGGGCATCAGCGCCGGGATGGGATCTTCTTGCCCCATAAAGCCCCTACTCCCGTGCAAGCAAAAGGGGTCAGGTCAGGGAACGCACATTCGCCCACTTCTTTGTCGGAGTTCTATGATAATGGCGAATCGCCAATACGGCGTTTTTGCCGTTCGTACCGGACACAAGCTTGTCTGCGGTGTCCAAACATCGCTGGCGATGGACATTGCGGCGAGCTTTCGCTTCATCAAGCCACTGCGTAGCGAGCGGACCATAATCGTGGTGGCTCGCATCCCGGATTTGGTCGAGCACGTTGGCAGGCCAGGTAGAAGGGGTCCAGTCCGTGCCCGTTGAGTGTCGCGATGAACGTTACGCCATGGGCTTGCAGTTCTTTAACCAGAAGGTCGGCCACGGTCATGGTTCTGGTTCTTCCCGTAACCTTTACGCGTCGAGAAGATCCTATGGCTGACCACTGGCGACCTTGCTTCGAATGAGCTCTGTTTTGTTAATGGTGGATCGGTTCACCGTTATACATGCTCTCAACTCGAGACGGCCTCGCTTCACCGAAACTCACCGTCGAAATTTATCACTCTGCCGGCACTGTTGCCATGAGCTGCTTGCATTTATCACTTCGAATCTGGGCCAGTTCAGTGACGCGGCTAGACGCTTCTTGATGACTCAGATCAGATCGGCGCAAGAGAATATGGGCGCGTGTTTCGAAATCACGGGTCAGACAGCAGGCTTCGACAATCGCGTGATGATAGATCGCTGGAATTACATGCACGCCGTTTTTGTCACCGTGGATCAGATCGCCTGGGTGGATGGCCACGTCACTAATGGTGACGGGCTTGTCCACCTGTCTGTAGTGCAAGGTTGCATGGTCGGAAACGGCGCCTGCCGCAAAGACGGACAAACCCAACTGGCTCAGCCCATCCAGATCTCGCGCACCACCGTCGGTCACAAGGCCCACACAGCCGGACACCTTGAAGGATTTACCCATTCCGTCTCCAACGACGCATTCGTGCTGCAGACGTGCACCCACGCATTTCATCACGATGACGGTGGGGATTGCTGATGCCCGCATGAGTTTATTAGCCTGGGTGAGCCCCTCCCGTTGTATCTCGACCCCGTGCGAACTCGTATCGACCTCCAGATTCAATGCTACACCAACCATTGGGGCGCGCACATCAGTCATGAGTTGGAGGTCATTACCCATGTAATATTTGTAGTTGTCCGAACACCCGAGGGGTAATAACGATTCGGCTACGGAGGGTGTGTCAAACTCGTGTAACTGTTCAATCAACGCGAGGTCTACAGTCATAGCTATCTCCTAATGCGGCAGTGCCCATAACCGTTATTCGTCATTCAATTCCTGATTTGTGGGCAGACGGTGACTGGAAACATGGGGTATTCAACTGGCCGGCGATCCACCAGCCGAGATTTCCCATTTGACCACAGCCTGGCTCCACCGCTTCGCCAATCGGGCACTAACATAACACCTCCCCTGCGATATCCAAACGAAAACCGGTCCCTTTCGGCCCGGTGTGGGCCATCAGGTCGATTTCTGGCGACAGATCGCAGCTCAAAGGCACAAGAAGGCGGTTTCGACTGGGTGTGGTCAAATGGGAAATCTCGGCTAACATAATTTCCTTAAACGACGAAGGAGTAACCAAGTCATGACCATTCTTACCACCATTTGCCTGTGTACGCTCCTGGCGTGTGCACTCGGAGCGTGCCAACAAGGATCGATCGCCGAGTTGGACGTCGGTGTCCAGGCCCCTAATTTCAAATTGGCGGGCACCGACGGCAAGACATATGAACTGAAGGACTTTAGAGGGAAACAAGTGGTCGTTATCGCCTGGTTCCCAAAAGCTTTTACCGGCGGCTGAACGGCCGAATGTGATTCGCTGCGTGCCAGCGAAATTGAAACAGCTTTCACCGTCTCGCTATCGGGTAACCGGACATTCGAGGTAAAGCCATCTAAGGGATCCGGTCTGGACGCATTCGACGTGGCTTACTTCACCGCGAGTTGCGACAAAGAAGATATAAACAAAGATTACGCGCAAAAACTCAAGCTGGACTACCCCATCCTCAGCGACCCCAGCCAGAAAGTAGCAAAAGCATACGGCGTGGTCCATGAAGGACGAAGTGTTCCGGAACGCTGGACGTTCTACATCGCCAAAGATGGAAAGATTTTATACATTGACAAGGAGGTCAATGCCGGATCACACGGCACCGACATCGCTGCCAAGCTGAAAGAGCTTGGCCTCGATCTCCGATAATCCAACAGATTCGAGATGAGTCCCTAACCTACTTCGCCGAAATACGATTGGGCAATCTCTGCGCACAGACATCACTCATCGAGCCGATTCAGGCTGTAACTAGCTTGTTTAAGACTGGCACGACCCGGTGACCCTCAACGCCGCCTGCGCCCAACCATTAACACACTCATCGCAAGAAGCGATAGCGTTGTGGGTTCAGGAACCAAGGCTGACGCGTTGCCTGTTGTTTGCGACGCAGTCCAGTTGGCACCGAGGATGCCAAGGTC
>CAUZAW010000396.1:0-2934 GCA_963577735.1 Phycisphaerae bacterium
CTTGAAAGCGTAATACATGACCCCGGAAAACCGCCAATCCGTCCACCAGTTCACCGGCCGATATCGCATCTTCCTGCGAACCTTCGAACAGCAACTGCATCCCCAGGCAAATACCCAGGAATGGCCTGCCCGTCGAAATAAAATCACGAATCGCGTCCGAAAAGCCCATCTCATTTAGATATTTCATCCCATCGGCAAACGCACCCACGCCCGGCAGCACCAGTCGATCCACCTCACCAGCCTGCTGCGGCGAAGACAAAATTACCGCCTGGACGCCCAGCGTTTCAAAGGCCTTCTGGACACTACGCAGGTTGCCCATCCGATAGTTGATGATGCCGATCATGCGCGTACCGATCGTCAATTACTGAAAACAACCGGCCCGATAGCGTAGACGGGCAATTCGCCTTGTCCAATGGGCTGCCGGCAATTGGTCTGAGTCGGTTATTGTAGTTCGACGATAATTTCAACTCGCCGGCTCGCTGCCTTGCTACCGCGCGAATGCCATTGGCCATAGCCGGCAGCACTCATCTGCTCGGGGTCCACGCCTCGCTTCTGTAGATAACGGTGAACCGCCATGGCACGCTGGCTGCTCAGTTCAAGGTTGTCCGACCAGCGGCTCTTGCGGATCGGATCGGTGTCCGTGTAGCCGGCGATGCGCGTTATCTTGCCGCGATAATCGTTGTTGATCACCTGCGCAATCTGATCAAGCGTCCGCTTCGCCGATCCTTTGAGACTCACCTTGCCCGAGTCAAAAAGAATATCTCCAGGCACGTGCACCGTCACCCGCCCATGCTCGGCCGTTGTCTGCACGCCCTTGATGGCGGCAAAGCCACTGCGGTTGGCGTCAATTGCCATCGCTGGCGGTGGTGCCAGTTTAGTTTGCTTATCTGATATCTGCGTCTCCATGTCCTTGCCAAAAGCGATCGCGTCATCCAGTTGACTGCGGGTTTCGTCCAGTTGGTCGCGCAGTTCCAAGTTCTCCTGGCGAAGCGCGTTGCTCTCACGTTGAAGCTTACCGGTCGAACAGCCTGTCAACACCACAGCGATCAGCACCACCATCGCCGTTCGCATCCATGCGTGACTCATCACCATTGCAACATCCTTTCGCAAAGAAGACATCCGATCAACACCGTTACTGGCCAGCCCCTAAGCTGGATATCATACCTAAAAAACCAAACAAACCCATGGCAAAATCAAAAATCCGGGGAGCACCGAATATCAATACCACCGCCGTCGCCGCCGCGAGGTAGGGCCCGTAGGGAATGACCCGAATCCGCCCCCGGTACAGCCGACCCAGCACGGCCATGATGATCGCCGCAGCAATGCCAAAAAACGGTGCGACGAAAAAGATCTCCAACACGCTGGAAATACCCAGCACCGCCCCTACAGCACCCAGCAGATGCACATCGCCCAGTCCCATCGCCTCCTTTCCAAACAGCAGTGTCCCACCGACCCGCGTCATCCACACGATCCCGCCACCGGCCAGATAGCCGCACACGCTGGCCGCCAAAACCGTCACCGGCCCGGGCAACCCGCCGCTGCAACTGGACAGCAATACCACACCCAGCACCACTCCAGCGACGGGCCAGGCCAGAAACAGGCACTCTTTCAACACTTCACGACGGGCATTGGGGTGAACCAGCCACTGGTCTATCTCATCGCGCACCACATCCCCTTCCTGGGATCCGGGCAACTTGAACCGCCCGACCCTACCACGCCACAACCACAGCAGCCCCACCACCAAACACAGCACCCACAGCACCCCCACAGCCATCAGCACATGCACCCAGTCAAGGACTATCCCGCTGCCGCGGCCTACGCCGTCCGGACCTAACCCCCCCGCCTGCTGTAACACGTACAGCACTGCCGCCAATACCAACAATGCCGCGACGAAAAGCAGTTCCTTGCCGAACCCCATCCACGGGTTCCATGTTTCCTGCTCGCTGTCGCTTTCCTCGCCCCTTGCTGATTGCTCTTGGCGTGGCTGTTGATCGTCTTGTCCAACGCTTAGGTCCGTCTCGATCTCGTACCCCTTGCTGAAGCTGACAGGCAGCAGCCCCACTGCCAACAGGATATTGGCAATCACCAACCCGATAACACCCCCCGCGGCCGCGCCCGCCGCCTGCTGTTGCCCCCAAAGACCCGCCGCCGGTCCCAACGCAATCGTGTCCTCAAAAAAATACGCACCAATCGGCAATCCCACCACCGCCAGGATGGTCACCACACGCGGAATGGCAAGCGGAATGATGTACAGTTTGCCATCGATCACCGTCGCCGCCACCAACGCCGCGACCAGCATCAGGTAGGCAAACATCATCGGCCAAGTCGACAACAACCCCGCCTCATTCCAGAGCGGCCAAAGGTCCGTCATGTAATAAATCGCAAACACCCCGCCGAACAATGACGCTGTGATCAGTTCGACGATCGGGTATTGAATACTGATCGCTTCACGGCAATACCGGCACCGGCCGCCCAACCACAGCCAGCCCAGAACCGGCACGTTGTCACACGCCGCCAGTTTGTGGCCGCACTTGGGACATGCCGACCGCGGCGTCACCAGGTTTTCTTCGCGGGGCAAACGATAAATGACCACGTTCAGAAAGCTGCCGACGCAAGCGCCGTAAGCCGTGATCAAAATCAGCCAGAACCAATCAAGCATGCGCCAGCCAAATCCGTTTAGCCACGCCCCGAAGGGAAGCGCGTTGCTGCCTCCACCACAAAATTCGCCCCGTCATCCACGGCTGGCCAAATACCTCTGTCCCTGGCAGAGGCCCGCCCCAAAATCCGAATGGGGGCATACTGCCAACCGCACGCGATGTCCAAAATCCCTTGCGTCATCCGTCCAAATTCCCCTGCCCGTCGCTGGTTAACTCCACGATCCGCTTCTCCGCCCTGCCCAGTATGCCCCGGCACTGCTGAATCAGCTTCATCCCT
>CAUZAW010000397.1:0-2933 GCA_963577735.1 Phycisphaerae bacterium
TGTGCCTTCACGGTCGAGCAGGTGGTGGCCATGGGCCGATTCGCTCTGCCACCGACGGGGTCAGTCGTTGAACGCGTGTTGGTGTTTTGCGACCTGTCCGGTTTGCGCCATCGGGTTTTCAGCGAACTTTCGGTCGGCCAGCAGCAACGCGTGACCCTGGCTAGAGCCATGGCGCAAAGCTATGGCGGTGGCAAGGTGATGCTGCTGGATGAGCCGGTCAGCGCCATGGATCTGTGGCACGTGCACACCACGATGCGACGGCTTGTTGAACTGCGCAGCCAAGGGCAGGCGGTGTTGGCGGTGTTGCACGATCTGAATCTGGCGGCCCGATACGCCGACGATGTCTGGCTCCTGCACGAGGGCGCTCTGGCCGCTTCCGGTCCGTGGCAGCAGGTGTTACGTCCGGAGGTGCTGGAGCCGGTTTACGGTGTATCGCTGCAAACCGTCGCGGCGCAGTCGGGCGACCGGCCACTGTTCATTGTCGATCCTGAAGATACAATGTCCCTTGACTGATCCTGGTCGACTTTGCCTTGCTGCGGATAAAGCCCCATGGAATGGATTGGCATAGTCATCTTCGTCGTCATAGTCGTCGGCAGTTGGGTCAGCAACATCCTCAAGGAACAGAAGAAGAAAGGGCAGACTCGGCAAGGGGCCGAGTTGGGCCGCCGTGAGTCCAGTCAGGTGGATTCGGCATCGTCAGGTTCTCGCCTTACCGAGCTAGCCGCTCGTCGCCGCGCCCAGTTAGAGCAATTGGCTGGTCAGCGCAGCGGCGAGCAGAGGCAATCATCTGGCCAGTCAAGGTCCAGCCGGTCACAACCGGTCAATCTCACGGCAGATCAGCAATCGCAGCGCGATGAGGCCCGGGCCACCTATGAACGCCGTGCCGCTGCCCTAGGCAGCGGGCGTGAATCACCGCATGCCGGCGATTTCAAGGTTATCCGAGTTGTCGATGGCGATACACTGGTGATCCACTACGATGGCGAGGATACGTACGCACGCCTGTCACGCATAAACGCCCCAGAACGTGACCAGCACGGCGGATCGGCCGCAACGAACGCACTACGCAGCCTCGTTGACGGAAAGACCGTGCAAATCAACTTTACCTCCGACAGGAAGCGCGACAAATTTGGACGACTGCTAGCCAGCGTGTTTGTTGATGGTGTGGACGTGGAAAGGGAATTGGTGCGTGCGGGTGTGGCCCAGTGGCGATCTAAACCGACGCGACAACAGTCTGTGGAAACCACGGTCGCCTCTGATCTGGGTTCCCACCGACCGGGAAAGGGCGTCACCAAGGTGGACGAGTCAGCCGCCGGTATCGGCGGCCAGTTAGCACACCGCCGTGTGCCCGACGCGCCAATGCCAAGACGTGCAAAGCGGCGGGCGCCGCTGGCACGTTTCATGGCCAGCGGTTCGCTGCGCAGCGCGATAGTGATCAAGGAAATACTCGATCAGCCGATTTCCTTGCGCAGCGAACAGCTTTGAATCATCGTGGCGGGCCGGTAAATTTTTACGAGTCGGGGTCAGTATCGGATTCGAGCAGTTGCTCGCGGGATTTGCACATCCGCTGGTAAACGTGCTTGTGCGACGTTTCAATGCCTTTCCACGCATAGGGATCGACGCCCGTCACGTGCTCGATCGCGCGGCGGTCAGCAGCCGCGGGTGTCTCGTCTTCCCGCACGATCCAGGGCAGAAACGACCATGCGTTCATGTAATGGTTGACTAGGACTCGCCGATACTGGTTGCTGCGGTTCTTGCGAGATCGGTGCAGCAGATAGCCGTTGAAGAGCACCAGTGCGCCGGCTTTGACCTCGACGGGCACCTCGCTGCGGTCGTCGAAGCCGTAGCTTTCGCTGGCAACATCAAACTCGTCGGGGTTATTGTGTTCGTGCTGCGGGTAAAGGTAGCCCCGCTGGTGCGAACCGGGCAGTACCCATAAACAGCCGCTTTCCACGGTGGCGTTGTCGATGGCGATCCAGGCGCCCAGCAGCGAACGGTCACGCGTGGGAATGTAAATCTCGTCCTGGTGCCATGCCTGGCCCTGAAAGTCCGGCGGCTTGACGAAGAACATCGACTGCATGCACTTGACGCTGCCGTCCCACCAGGGCAGGTGGGCGGCGACAATTTGTGAAAGCACGCCGCAGATCTTCGGGTGCTTGATGTACTTGAGGATCACCGGGCTGATGTAGTGCGGCTGATGGATACAAAGAACGCGTTTGAGTATCTCGTCATCGGGCGTGTCGGGCGGCAGCGGTTCGAGGTCTTTACAGGGGTATTCGCCTTTGGACAGCTTGGTAATATCGGTCTTGAGTTCCTCCAGTTCCGCGGCGTCGATCAGGTCAGGCACGACTAGGTAGCCGTTGTCGATATACGATTGCACCTGGGCTTCTGTCACTACCTTGGGCAGATCGATTCTGGCACTGGACTTTTGTTCCATGTCTTCTGCCGACATTTGGGGGCCTCCGTGGCATCGCCCGTCTTCAGGTAACCGCGCGGGATATAATAACATGTATAAAATGTTGCTCTGCTAGAATCAGGTGATGGACGCACTTCCACTGGATCGCATCGAGATCATGACCGGTGATATTACGGCGTTGTCGGTCGATGCTATCGTGAATGCCGCCAATGAGTCGCTTCTGGGCGGAGGTGGGGTAGATGGCGCCATCCATAGGGCTGCCGGGCCCAAGTTGCTGGCAGCATGCCGAGAACTGGGCGGTTGCCCCACCGGTTTGGCAAAGATCACCAGGGGTTATGACTTACCGGCTCGCCACGTCATCCACAGCGTCGGGCCTATCTGGCACGGTGACGAGTCAGCCAAGCTGGGTGACAATCACGACGATGTACTGCTGGCATCCTGCTATCAGCAGTCACTTGATCTGGCGCGCAAGCACAAGCTCGAATCGATCGCTTTTTCCGCGATTAGCACCGGCGTATAT
>CAUZAW010000398.1:0-2932 GCA_963577735.1 Phycisphaerae bacterium
GCGGCCGAACAGAAACAGCTCGACTTGCTGACCGTGTTTCAGCGGCGAATTGTGGACATGGTGCGACAGGTATCACAGCGGCGGGGCAAGGTGATACTCGTAGCCGTGCGTGTCCCGTTGACCGTGAAGCTGTGTCGGTATCTGGGCATTGACATCGAGGCCTGGCTGGCCGGCCGCCTGGTAGACATCATGTTCACTGGTGGCGGCTACGAACCGCTGACCATGCCCGTGGCCGAGGGGGTGGACCTGGGCCACGCCCACGAGGTTCCGGTCTATCCGTGCATCAGTGACTCGGGTTTTGAGGGCGAACACAGAACACCTTCGGCCTGGCGGGCCGCCGCGGCCAACGCCTGGGACGCCGGGGCCGATGGCATCTATACGTTCAACCTCTTTCCTTCAGACCGCGTCCGCGTCCGCGAAGACAGTTTTGCCATGACCCACGACCCGCCCTGGCGCGACGTGCTCTGCCAGATCGGCGATC
The DNA here is from genome assembly GCA_963577735.1 of Phycisphaerae bacterium. Taxonomy (GTDB): domain Bacteria; phylum Planctomycetota; class Phycisphaerae; order Phycisphaerales; family Phycisphaeraceae; genus CAUZAW01. The sequence goes on from CAUZAW010000398.1 coordinate 482, forward strand.
CCACAACGCTACGACACGCGGACAAGCTCTATGGCCTCGACAAGGCGATAACCCCGTCGTTCCTGGCCAACGCATCACCTGCTGAAAACCGCTTGCCCCTTGCAATCGAAAATCAACTGCACGTTTGCTTTCCCGTTAGTGACGACCTGTCCTCGCCACAACAGCGGTTAAATAAATTAACCTTGACACTGCGTGTGGCGGGTTTGGATTCGCCCGACGCCATCGCCGTGCAACTCAATGGTCACACGCCGCCGTACAGCCAGCAGCAACAGGCGCCCACCGACGGTCTTTGGAAATTGCAATACCAACCGTCGCCGACAATGATCGTCAAAGGCAACAACCAATTAATGCTTACCATCCCAGAAAACGCACCAGGTCCCATCACGCTGGAGGACATGTCCTTGCACTGCTATGGCGATGCCAACTGATATTCTTCGTTGTTGTAGTGCAAAGGAGTTTCCTTCATTTCCAAGAACACTCCGTGGCCATCGACAAAGGTCATGTTCATCACCGGGCTTCTCAGGTCGTGAAATAGCAGGTAGGCCTGGTCCCACCAAGCGTCCCACTGCCGGCTCCATGCCCACCGCCATGAGTGCTCGATAGCCAAGACCTGGCGGACGGGGTTTTCGATGTCATCAACATTACGCCCCCAGCAACCCTGACGGGTCCACAACAATTCTATCGGTGTACCCGACAACGCCGTTTCTGACAAAATCGGGGCCCCGGACATGAACGAATAGCTTGTCCCCCAATACTGCCAGGCAGGCACACCGACCGGCCAGGGAAGTGTTTGTGGTGCGCCCGGGTTCGCACCGGCATCGCTGGGACAACGGTGCAGTCGCATATCATTGTTGTGATAGGAATTAACAATCTTCCACTGAGGCTCTCCACCAGCGGGCGCCTCGTCATCGCCCCAGAGCGAGTGATGGGCCGCACCAGAGCGGCTCTGGGTACTTATAGGCGTCAGCGTATGGGCGGGAAATGTATTGTCGAAATCACCTGCGTAAATACTCAAGGACAAGCTAAGTTGCCTGGCATTACTCATGCACATTACACGCCGGGCGCTTTCTCTGGCGGTCTTGAGCGTAGGCAGAAGAATGGCAATGAGAATGGCAATAATGGAGATCACAACGAGCAGTTCAATGAGGGTAAATCCGCCGGTGGCATTGGGCCGCGACACGACCGATACCGGTTGCCCGCGTGATGGCATTTGGGCTTTTCGATCTTGCATGGTTAACATGTCTGCATCAGAAATAATATGTTTTGTGGTTAGAAACTTGACCTTGATACATTGATCACAAAACTTAATTTAAATAATGCTTAGTACACCAAAAATATTAGTATACAACTTAAATTGAGTAAATAATCATGGCCACAATGGATCAACTGCGGGCAGAAATCCGCCAGAACCTGCCAGAGATATCAAACATCACCGACGACGACCTACGCAACAAGGTTGTTGAAGCGTGGGCCTATGCACTATCGCAGAGCGAGTTTACCAGCATCGACCAGATCAAGGCGTCAGGCAATCCGGACTCGCCGCCGCTAAAAGATGGAACACAATCGCACCATATCCGTGGCGTCTCATGCATGGCACAGGGGCTGGCCGATGGCCTGGAGGCGGTGCACGGCAACATCGGCATCGATCGCGACCTGCTCTGGGCCTGTGGGCTGTGCCACGATGTAGGCAAGCCGTTCGAATTTAGTCCCAAGAACCAACAGCGGTGGCAAGGCAATGTTGCAGCGGCAGGCCACCCGTCGATCCGCCACTCGGTGTACGGTGTTCACGTTGCACTGACCGTCGGACTGCCCGAGGCCGTTGCCCACACGGCGGGCGCACACTCGGGCGAAGGTGAACTGGTCAAGCGGAGCCTTGAGAACACGCTCGTGCACTTTGCTGACAGTGCTTACTGGGAAGCGCTCGACCGCGTCGACATGTTGGACGGCTCGCTTGACGATCAGTGAACCTCGAGAAACCGTGATAATCAACATTTTAATCTTGACACAGCCTCTCTTGCCAGAAGGCCTTCCACGCTGGCAAGAGAGGCCGGACAACGACAATCAACCTAGGCCATTCGCCTTCGCTTGAGCATGGCCAAGCTACTGAGTGTCAGCATGGCTAATGAAGCCGGCTCAGGAATGGGCGCCAACAGCGAGAAATTGGCATATCCGCTGAGCCGAGTGACCACCAGCTGAGTAATGGCCGTGTTGTTGGTCAGCATGAAACTGATATTGGGGTTACCGGAAACGGTTGAGCCATCAAACGTATAAACTCCAGCGGAGTAACTCCAACTGGGCATATCATTAAGTGTTACCGCACCGCCTGTACCTGTACCTGTACCCGACACCCACGCCGGCTCGTCAAGCCAAGGTGTCGTAATCTGTCCCGTGCTGTCGTAAGCAGTTAGCGTGAAAATCTCAGCCGTTCCCGATCCCTGGTCCAGATCGCCG
>CAUZAW010000399.1:0-2927 GCA_963577735.1 Phycisphaerae bacterium
TCCCAGGCGTACAGGTCACCGGTTGCACTTTCAATGGCTCGCCACTGGTCAGAACCCTTGAAGACCTCAAGGTACTTGTCCACAAACTGATGCCTCTTCACGCACCGGCTGACGACGTCATCGATCTGCTGCTGTGTCGGCCAGATATCCTCCAGGTATACCGCCTGGCCAGAATCGTCCGTACCCAGCGGTTCGTCGACCAAATTGATATTGACCGTACCCGCCAACGCGTAAGCCACAACCTGCGGTGGCGACGCCAGGTAGTTCGCTTTGGTATGCGGGTTGACCCGGCCTTCAAAATTACGATTACCCGACAACACCGCTGCAGCGACAAGGTCATGTTCCGTAATAGCATTGACGATCGGTTCGGGCAAAGGCCCTGAGTTACCGATGCACGTCGTGCACCCGTAGCCGACGATGTAAAACCCGATCGCCTCAAGGTCCTCCAGCAGGCCAGCGGCCTGCAAATATTCAGTGACCACCTGGCTGCCCGGCGCCAGGCTAGTCTTGACCCAGGGTTTCCTGGCAAGCCCCCGCTGCCTCGCATTTTGGGCCACCAGGCCTGCGGCCACCATGACCTCAGGGTTGGAGGTGTTCGTGCACGAGGTGATCGCCGCGATCACCACGGCCCCGTGCTTGAGGCAAAACGACTGGCCGTCGTATTCAACTTCAACGCCGTCCACGTCCGGATTCGCCGTAGCAGTGGACTGGGCTTGCAACTGCTTGTTGGCAGCTTGTGCGGCCTCAGGTTTGTTATAGGTTTTGCCGAGGTCCATATGCCACTGCGATTTCATGTCGGTCACCGCCACGCGATCCTGCGGCCGCTTGGGCCCGGCCAGTGACGGCACCACCTCGGCCAAATTCAATTCCAGTTCGTCGCTGTAGCTAATGCCGCGTGCATCATCACGCCACAACCCCTGCGCTTTGCAATACTGCTCAACCGTTACCACCAGGGCCTCGTCACGACCGGTCAACCGCAAGTAACGGGTCGTCTGCTCATCCACGGGGAAATAGCCCATGGTGGCCCCGTACTCAGGCGCCATGTTGGCGATCGTGGCGCGGTTGGCCAGGGGCATCCGGTCCAAGCCGGGGCCGAAGAATTCCACGAACTTACCGACGACGCCGTGCGCCCGCAGCATCTGCGTAATAGTCAGCACAAGGTCGGTAGCCGTTGCGCCCTGGGCCAGTTCACCGGTCAGTTTAAAACCGACAACCTCGGGTATCAGCATGTAAATCGGCTGGCCGAGCATGACCGCCTCGGCCTCGATGCCGCCGACCCCCCAGCCCATCACGCCCAAGCCGTTGATCATCGTCGTGTGGCTGTCAGTGCCCACCAGCGAGTCCGGATAGAGCATTGGCGGGCCGGGATCCTCACCCGCTTGGCCTTCCCACACCACCTTGGCCAACCGCTCCAGGTTGACTTGATGAACGATACCCGTGCCCGGTGGCACCACGCGAAAGTTCGCAAACGCCTGCTGCGCCCATTTAAGCAGGCTGTAACGCTCGCCATTGCGATCGAACTCTTTCTGCGAGTTGATCGTCAGTGCCGTGGGCGAGTTGTAAGCATCAACCTGAACCGAGTGATCGATAACCAGGTCGCATGGCACTAGTGGGTTGACCATCTTGGCACTTCGCGCGTGGCCGGTCAGATCTACAACGGCGTTGCGCATGGCAGCAAGGTCCACCACCGCCGGAATGCCCGTAAAATCCTGCAACACAACGCGCCCGGGCATGAACGGAATCTCCTGTTCGCCGACGTTGCGCGCGTCGTAACCGGCCAGCGATTGCACATGCTGCTCAGTAACCACAAACCCATCAAAACGGCGCAACGCCGATTCCAGCAGCACCTTGATGCTGTAAGGCAGCGTATCGACACGTCCCAAGCCGGCGCGTTCAAGTGCATCGAGCCGATAGACCACGCGCCTGCCCAGTGCGGTGTCCATGAGTTGGCGGGTTTGGAATGGATCGTTAGCCACTATTGAAGTTTTCTTTATCTACCTGATTTTGCTAAGCAATGTATTCTAACACCACATCGCCTATTTTTCGATCCACACATGCCGTATTGCCATACAATCGGGCCATGGCAGCCAGGCCAACCATTGTCATTGTCGGTCCCACGGCCGGAGGCAAAAGCGCCTTGGCTGTGGCCCTAGCTGAAAAGTGGGGCGGACAGGTGATCGGCGCCGACTCGATGCAGATCTATCGCCACATGGACGCAGGCACCGCCAAGCCTACGGCAGAACAGCAGGCACGAGTCCGCCATCACCTGATCGACATCGTCGAACCCACCGAGCAATTCACCGTGGCCGACTGGCTCAAACGCGCCACTGATAAAATCGACCACCTTCAACGCCAAAGCATCACGCCCATCGTGGTCGGCGGCACCAACCTTTACATCCAGACCCTGCTGGAGGGAATGTTCGAAGGGCCACCGGCAGACGCCAACTTTCGTGCATCTCTGGCTGACGTCCCGCCCAGCGAACTGCACCAACGCCTTGCTGATACCGACCCCCAAGCTGCTCAGCAGATTCATCCCAATGACCGCAAACGCCTGATCAGAGCGTTGGAGGTCTACGAACTGACCGGCCGGCCCATCAGCCAGTGGCAAACACAATGGGTCGGCGCTGCCGGCTACTCAACTTCGCCAACCAATGCCCGCCACTCGGCAGATTATTCAACAGACCGCTTTCAAATCATCGCCCTGGACTGGCCGGTTGAGGCGATCAATCAACGGATCAATCTGCGGGTCAAGGCCATGTTTTACCCACACAAGGTTGAGCCAACCATTGCAGATCAAGTGGTGCCCAAGCGAGAATCATTGATCGATGAGGTCAAGAGGCTTACAGAGGGCCAACTACTAGGCCCCCAAGCTATACAAGCACTTGGATACAAACAAGTTACAGAATACTTGAAGGGCAGCACAACCA
>CAUZAW010000400.1:0-2915 GCA_963577735.1 Phycisphaerae bacterium
TGGGATCATCGGCGTCCGGTCCCATCGAAAGAGCCAGGTTGCGCTCGGCGGTATCCAGGGCAATGGGCAGCTGAGGTCTCTGCGAGCCCTGGCTGAACATTCCCCCGAAGGTGACAGGCTCGATCGCGTAGAGCTTGTCCCTGCCGGCGAGTACGGCTGGATCGCCAATCCACTTCAGCGGTGCGTAGGCCTGCTTCTTCTGCAACCCGGTCACGTCTACCCGGGTGAAGAAGTTGAACAGGTAAATGCCGTCGACCTCATTGTGCCACCACCAGTCGGCAGTGGCGCGGATGTATTCGTCCGAGGCGCTCGAGCCCCGGTTCAAGGCCTGCTGCTTTTCGCCCTGGTGGTACCGGAAAAGGGGCCTGACATTGAGCGAGGGATAAACGGACACCCCGTAGCGCTCGCCCAGCGCTTTCCAATGGTCCAGATCAATGGTAAAGGGCATGTAGCCCATACCAACGACCAGCACATCCACCAGCCCTTGCGACACCCATGCCTGTACATCCAGTCCCAGAAGAAGCGATGCCTCCACCGAATCCATCACGTGGACAACCAATGTGTAAGGGCGGCCACGCTTTTGCCCCACGGCGTTCAGCGCGGAACGGACCTCCCGGATAAATTCAGTCATGAGCGGGGCAAGCTCGCGTTCCCTGCCCATCGGCAGGGTCCATATGAAACGCGTGAAGTCCAGCTCATAGCCGTCGAAATCATGGGCCTGGGCGTTGCGCCTGATGAAATCGAGGCGGTGCCGACGTACTTCGGGCCGCTCGAAGTTGAAAGCGGTTCGCAGATACCGCTCGACCCGCTCGGGGGGCAGGTCGCGATCTTCGGGCTTGCCGATCAGGTACTCTGGGTGTTGCTCTTTCAGCGGATCGTTGGTCTCCTTCAGGTCATATCCGTAATCGTGCACGTCATTCATGCGCAGCGAACCCCAGACCTCCATCTTCCTGCCGTGACACGCCTCCACGATGAGGTCGGTCGCCCGGGCGGGCGAGCCGAGCACGGGATAAACGGGGGCGCGGTATTTGAGCCCAAACGGACCCCACGGAGGCTCGGCGCCGTTGCCGACGCACCAGACGTAGGTATCGACGTGGGTGTCGAAGGTGGGCGTGGTTCGGGCATCAATGAACGATTGCTCATCGGTGATCCCGTAGCAGCGATCTAGGTGGGTACGTTGCTGATAGGCGTCGTCATTGAATATCACCCGGCGTTTTCGGTTTTTCTTGAACACGATGCTTTTTTCTCTTGTCCGGCCGTGCGCGGGATCCTCACCCGGCACGGGCGCCTTGAATATTCTTCGGGGTCCCCCATGAACAGTAGCACTGCAAGGGGAGGGTCTCAACGCCGATACACCCGCCAACCGAGCACGTGGCGATCTTCATTCTCCTTGATGTATTCGCAGTTCGAACGCATCGCCGTCTTCGTTAGAAGCTAATTGCACCGACATGAATCACTCTTAACTTTATTGCGGGCCTGTTGGAAGCGTCTTGGATCACCGCCGCCTCTCAGCTCGTTGTGAGGCGCGGTCCAACGAGGCTGCCATTTGGTCAATACGGTTCTGGGTGTCTGCGTTGGCGGATTTCAAGGCGTCCATGTCGGCATCGAGCCAAGGGTACTCTGTTGCCATTCTTATTAATTTCCCAAGGCTGTGCCGCCTTCTTTTGAGCTTGGAAAGTGAACTCCGACTGTTCGGTAAAAATAACAGTGATACAGATTTCTGGACATCCTTTTGCGTGTTCCACTCCCTGATGACAGTACTGGTCTGCCTGGCTTGGCGCGCTTGAAGCTTTGCGAGTTCATCACTCGCAAGGACCCAGCCATCAAACCCCATGTCACGGGCAAGCCACTGGTAGTCTTTTGCGATTCCCCGTGCCAGTCCGTAGTCCACCGCTTCGCTTGCATCGAGCGTCAACAATTTGTCCTTATCCGCCAACACCTGCCATTTAACATCGTCAGTCCGATCTTCGGGGCTATCCACATCGGCGTCATCGTCGTTCGCAAATACGTCACGACCCATCCGCAGATGTATCCGTTCAGACATGGTTAGTTTTCGAAGTTGCGGTTTGCCATCTATCACTCTGATATAGATCGCGGACTTCGGTACGGACAGTGCTTCAATCCAGGGGGGATCATGATTCCCAGTGTGCACTGCAAATCGATTCTTCGCACGAAGTGACGAAGCCATCATTTCGACAATACCCGTTTTCAGGATTTGGCGCACCAGGCCCATTTGGTCCACCGGAACCATCATGGCGGATCCGATGATGCCAGTTGGCATCATGTAAATATCCTCACAAGTTAAGGCGATGAACGCAGCAGCAGACAGGGCGCGTTCAACGAAGGCAACCACTCGCGTTGAACTTTCGGACCGCCACAGGGACAGCGCATCGATGATTTGAACTTTTTCAGAAACGTTCCCACCGGAACTGTCAATGTGAAGTACAAGGATGTCCGGGTTGACACGCTGCACTACCTCAAGCGCGTCGGTCATGATATCGGTTCGAACGTTGAGGCCGATTTCGCCATGAATGTTCAGCACCAGGTAGCGGACAGCCGACTCGCGAATGTCAGCCCCGTCCACCACCTCCACCTCCTGGGCCCACAAAATCGGCCCGCTCAGCAGAACGGTCAGAATCATGATCGCGCGAGGCATCAAAATCCCTTTCACTGATTCAGAATCTTGATACTCCCTTTGTGCAAACGCCGTAACGGGATAACCAATCAGCCGAAATGGCGAGATCAATTATGCGGTGCTTGTCGCCGGCCTGCCTGTCGATGGCGGTCACGCCACCGGGTTCGACAATGACTTCGTAGCCAGGGTCCGCGATGTAGTTAAGGATGGTTTGGCCCATCGGGGTGCTCCAGGCCCCTTTATTGCTTAGAAATGGAACCTCTTTTCTGACCCCTGGTTT
>CAUZAW010000401.1:0-2908 GCA_963577735.1 Phycisphaerae bacterium
CGAGGGACGTAATATTGCTGATCCCACGGTACTTCAGGAGATCATCAACGAAACAGGCCTGATGGACATCCTGCATCAAAACGCTGCTGATAACAGGACTGTTGTGGACATTAGCCAAAAAGAAAAAACTGGTGGCGGGACGATTGATGGTGAATCACTTGCGGTGTGGCAGTTCTTGCAAGAACAGAAGTCCGCACCGACCGACTTCTCCAAGTGGCAATCTGACTGGGAAAGCAATGAGCACTTCGATCGGCGCATTCCGATCATGACCCATCGCACCAGCAATAATCTCCTCCTGGGACTACCAACGGAAGAAGCCCTTTACCAGTTCCTTCTCGGTCGCCGCGAGCATTTTGTTAACCATGACGTCTGCGTCTTCCAACCCCGGCCCGTCGTTGCCCTTTATGGCTCTATGGATAATCTCTGGCCAGTGGTCGGGATCGCACGCGAGTCCTGCGAGGTTTTACATTTCTCAGATCTGGACCAATGCCAGGAAATGTTGGTCAAGAACGATAACGTCGACTTCCTGATCATAGAGCATGAGTTTGTCGAAGACATTGTCCTCGATGCACTCACTAATCTGGCCACTAATCGTCGCGTGACGTGGGTGTTAGCTTCTCTCATCAGCTCGGACGCTGCCGAGATTCGAGCGCTAAAGAACGGTGCCACCGAATACATGCCACTGGACCGTAGTCCGGAAATCCTGCATGCCCGCTTCGACAAACTCGTGACCGACCGGCGTGATACCACCGCCATGGCCGAACACGCGAGGATTGACAGCCTAACCCAGGTTTCCAATCGGCGTGATTTCCAGTTTCGAATTGAACAAGAGTGGCAACGCCTAGCCGATCGTGGCTCGGGGAACTGTTCGCTACTGCTGATCGATATCGACTTCTTTAAACCGTACAACGACACCTACGGACACCTGGCGGGAGATGTCTGCCTGAAAAAAGTGGCGGCCGTGTTGAGCAACAACGTAAAAGAACCGACCAGTCTCGTTGCACGCTACGGTGGTGAGGAATTCGTCGCCCTGTTGCCGGAAACCGACCTTTGCCAAGCGTCGGCAGTGGGCGAACGCCTGAGGCAAGCGGTCGCATCGGAGGAGATCGAGCACAGCGCCGGAACCCATCAGAATATTGTGACAATCAGTGTTGGAGTGGCGAGTGCGACGCCGGTTAGCGGCGGCACCGCCGGTGACCTGATACACATTGCCGACGATCATCTTTATCTCGCCAAAGGAGCTGGACGAAACCAAGTTTGCTCTCACGGCTCGCGTTGGGGTGAAGTGAACTAACCCCAACCGTCATCCTGCATGCGCCCTTAAGGAGGTCAGACTTAGTGCCAACATTAGGGCAAAGACGGGCTGTCACCTCACTTAAACGAACGTCGCGCCCACATTGCCGAATGCCGACGAGGTGACATCAACGCGGGTTTTATCACCAAGGGGTATCGGTGGCCCAAACGCACCGGTCAGGATTAGATCGCCCGCTTTGAGTCGTTGACTCGACTCAGCGAGTGTTTCAACCAGCCACTTGATGGCGGACAGGATATCCCCGGGCCATTCAACCGAAGCCCAAGAGTCCACTATGTCACCGTCGAACACGAGGGCGAGATCCGTCGTCAGTAATGCCGCAGGATCAGGCACCGACTGTCCACGAACCACCCCGGCGTGAATGGCATTGTTCGCAATTAACTCATGACCGTTGGGTGCCTCACCGCGCATCACTTTGTTATGAATCTCTATGACCGGATACACCGCTTCAATCGCGGAGGTAATCTCTTCAGTCAATGTGTGACCCGGACTGATCGCGCTATTCAGAGTAACGGCAAATTCCGCCTCCAGCGCGACGTTGGCGAAGGCTGCCTTGCCAAGGACTGCGTCGTCGGCATGCTGTTCATTCGACCAGAGCCGACCCCAAACCGGGTGGGACAGCCCCATTGCCTTTTGATTGCTATCACAAACGCAACCGATCTTGTATCCGACCACGGATTCACCACGTTGCTCTCGAAGATGAGTCACCGCGGTCTGCACTCGCCAGGCATCTGGGATCTCGAGCCGCAAACCATCGGCAAAGATCTTACCGGGATCAACGGCGTCATAGTCCGCCAGCATCTGATGTGCAATGGTATTCAGCGTGTCGTCGTCTAGTTGTGACATAGTCGCCATCGGGCTATCTGTTTTAATGCAAAAGCATACTACCAATCACTGGTCGCGGATGCTGTAGTCATGACCCACGCCAGCACAGTCCAAACCTACCCGGCTTCCATTTAAAGCCGGACGAACACTACACATAAAATACGACATAACATGATATCCAATATCAAAATGGAGTGCGGTCAATGAATAAAAAACGCTTTGCCGGGGCGGCAGTCGCCACGCCTTTAACACCGGACCTTGGCATTGACCATGCCTGCCTAGTCACGCATGTCACACAACTACTTGAACGTGGGATTGATCTGCTGACCTTGTTCGGCACAACCGGTGAGGGCCCGAGCTTTTCACGCACTGAGCGAAGTGAAGCGATACAACGGTGCCGCGAGGCGGGCATCAGCGCTGACCAACTGGGCAGCGGTGTCTTCGCCCTGTCACCCGTTCATGCTGGAGAAGACGCGCGTGCTGCCTTCGACAATGGGTGTGGCCATGTCTTGCTTGCCCCACCTTGCTACTACAAGAGTCTCGACGACGAAGGGCTCTATCGTTGGTTCAGTGAAGCAATCGAATCAGCTGGCGCAAACCCAGGGCAGTTTGTGCTCTATCACATCCCTGGCATGACCCAGGTGGAACTGAGTGTCGAACTGGTCAGTCGACTGGCCGCGCAGTTTCTGGGCGTGATTACCGGCGTTAAAGACAGCTCCGGCAATTGGTCACATACAGAACGACTTATTAAGGAGCGCGGTGCACTAACCG
>CAUZAW010000402.1:0-2870 GCA_963577735.1 Phycisphaerae bacterium
GTGAGGCTTTAGCACGGGTCAATCGCTACTTCGAACAATCACAAGCCTTGTTTGACGAAACACCTTACCGACGCCGAAACGATCCAGTGTCGTTTGAGTCGAAAATTACTTTGGAAGAACAAAGTGTCCTTCTAAACATTCTGATGCCCGCGCATGATAGGAGCAGTGAAATGGCATGGCGTATTGTCGCCACACGCAGGGCGATTCAAACTATTCTAGTGTTAAGAGTCTATCAAAAGGGAAAAGGGATATTTCCTGCTAAGTTGCAAGATTTGGTGGACGCAAACTATTTGGAGAACTTACCAGACGATCCCTACAGTGTGCTTCCGCTGGCGTATGGTCGGCGGGGAGAGGATTTTGTGCTCTATAGCCTGGCAGCGGATTTCGATGATGATGGCGGAATGCAAAATTCCGACAATTCATGGGGAGAGAAACATAAGGGCGGCGACCGCCTCTTTTGGCCAGTCCGTTAACGGGTTTCCGTTTCGGAAACTCCATTTGTCGTTGACGCGCAGGCGGGATTCGAGAGGTTCGTAACGCAGAACCGCGTTGCGAACTTTTATAGATCCTTGCCTAGGCAGAGATATGGCGATCTAAGGATTCGGGTGCCAGAGGGGGTTGCGTTTGCCCTTCCAGTGTTTGATCTTGTCGAACTTGGCTTTGTAGTCCTTCTCAAAATTCGGATCATTTTCGGCGTCGTGGCATTCCACGCAACGCATGAAGGGGGCACGCATCTCTACTGCAGCGGGATCTTCTGCGAACGCATGTTGATCGCTGGGTCCGTGGCATTGTTCGCAGCCGACATGAGCGAGTTCCGGCGTGTCGTCCATAGAACGATATCCCCCGAAATAGTCCATCCCGACGCTATGGCAGCGGACGCAGCGCGGATCAAACTGGCGGCCGTTCAGCTCCGGTTTCTCAATGAGTGTCGTTAAGGCGTGTGAATGCGCCATCGTTTGCCAAACCTCGTATTGCGATTCATGACAACTGGCACACGTCTCGCTGCCAACAAACATGTTGCCGGAGGGCAGCGATTTTCGTGGCAGCTTTTCTTCCGCAATGACAGCTTCGATCATGAGCGAGTCCAGGTAATCCTGCATAATAGTCATGACCGCCTTGTCTTTCGGATAAATCTCCCGAATCGGGATCGCCCGCAGGTGCTTCTTGGCTGCGGCGCCCTCGGCGGAAAACGGGATGTCCAGTCGAGTCATGTACTTACCTTGATTCCCAACTGTCACAACCAGGGGGCTCTGGCCTTGTTTCGATAAAACCTCTGGTTCATCTCCAAAATCCCTGCAGACGATCAGATCCAGGGCCCGAATCGCGCGTAAACTATCAATGAATTTCCCATCCTGGCTGGCCGTCAACAGAATAACGAACTTTCCGGCGCTCGGCTTGTTGGGATCTATGTTCTTCGATTCCAGCGCCTCTTTCACCGAACCGACCGGTTCGGTCAAGGCGCTCTTTTCGCCTTCGCCTGAAACCCGGCCAAATTCCGCGACACCCAGGACCAGGCTATCCAGGGTATGGTCGCCACTTTGTAATTTCTTTTCTAAACAGGATACCGAAGAGGTGGATGCTTTACTCGCTTCTTTAGTGAGATTGGTCACGACCAAGGGAGGAAAATCCGTTTTCGCAATCCCTCGCTTCTTCAGCATCCTCAATTCCATGGGCGTCAAACTGATGGCATCGTAATTCAATTGTTTTAAACTGTAAAGAAAGGCTTCGAAATGGGTGGGCAAAATATCGGATCCCACCAGCGACCCAATATCCAATAGCAAACGCTGCGGAGCCGGAACCGCATCAATCAGAAAGGTCCGCCGATCAATCCCGCCCAACATGCCTTCGGCACACCCGCAGGGTTCCATCCGTCCCTGCCAGTTCCCTGACAACATCACCACAAAATGATCGGGCCGCGTTTGGGCCTGGGCTTTTATCTTATCGATTTCAGCCGAAAAATCTTCTGTTGACGAACCCCTATTTGCGGCCAGCGAGGGTGAAGAGAAATCCACCCGCTGCCTGCTATTGAGACCCCAGATCAAACAGCACAGGCTAACAAGTGCCAAAACAGAAAGATTTACAAAACGCCGACTGGACACCCCGTTTGCTGTCATAATGTCCGCTCTCCATCAAGAATTAATGGATTCGTCAAAATTATCATGACGTATTGCATGGACAAACCCATGCTTGTCTGTGCTTTCGCAGTAACACCATGAACGAATAAGTTTGTCCTTGCCACCCCATAACGAAATATTGGCCACATAGCTCTAGGGCCCTTGCTTGCTGACTGTGGCGCCTGTCTTGACGGGTGCGGAAGGCTTCTGCTTCTGTGTGACCTCCGGCCTGACCTGGGCGTAGCAGCGAACACTCACGACCTCGTTTTCGCGCCCTTTGATCGGTACCTCCAAATGATCGACCACGTAGCCTTGCTTCTTGTCCGCGGGAACGATGAAATCAAACTTAATCTTATAACCATCGTCTGTCTTCTCGGTATCGGTTACCTCGATATTTCCCTTTTTGCTGGTGATCTCACCGATCTCAAATTCCTCGCCGAAATTGGAAACAATCGTCACAAAGGTGCTGCGCGTTTCGCCGGGCCGCAAACGGGCCAACGAGCGACTGCCTGGCTGCGAGACAAAGGCCTTCTCGGCAGTAAAATAAATATTCACGGTTTTGAGCTTCGGATGATCGGTGCGGATCGTAATGCTCCCACGATTGACTTTTCTCAGATTCGCCAGATTCACTTCAAGCTCAAGATCGTGACGCGCACTGGCAAGCTCTTTATCAAACACCAACTCCGCCACCTGGCCGACGCAGGTAAACCCCGTGATCTTAAACGATTCACCCTTGTCGCTGGACAGTACCATTTC
>CAUZAW010000403.1:0-2864 GCA_963577735.1 Phycisphaerae bacterium
CACCCCGGCACGGGTGATAGCTGCGGCAAACCGCATACCAATATTCATATGCAAATTGGCAGGAGCGGAGGGATTCGAACCCCCGACCGCTGGTTTTGGAGACCAGTGCTCTAGCCAGCTGAGCTACGCTCCTGCGGGCAGCAAGCACGCAGCCTTAAAAACACGGGCCACCGCTTCTCCGCAGCACTCAATCATACCTTGACGAATGCTGACCGGACAAACGGCGGCCCACCTGGTTTTTTTCGGTTTTACGTCGGATTGCGAAAACGGCTACAGCGCCGCGCTGTCCCTCTCGCCGGTACGTACTCGGATCACTTCGGAAACGGGAGATACGAATACCTTGCCATCGCCTATTTGACCCTCTTCACCCGACTTCGCCGCTTCGATTATCGCGTTCACCACTGCATCTTTCATGCTGGCACTTACAACCGTCGTGATAATCGACTTCGGTAGCGCCGCACGGGTTGTAGTGGTCGCACCTCTTCCGGTGAACACCTCAACACCCTGCTGGGTTCCCTTACCCGATACGTTTGCGACGTGGTAACCGCCGCATCCGGCATCGAGCAGGGCGTCGACAACCGGGTTGACACGCTCGGGCCGGACTACTGCTTCAATTTTGATCATGATCACTGTTCTCCTGCTGCGTGACCGTTCTATTGTCGATCACGCAGCCTGGTAGTGCGAATAGACGCTAGTCGGCTCCATCGCCAACATAGGCGCGCTCACCGTGGAGTGAAACGTCAAGCCCAGCATCTTCGGCAGCATCATCAGCCCGGAGACCCAGACCAGGTATTACGTCAAGAATCTTCAGAATTACGAAGGTCACGACGAACGAGTAAGCAATAGTTGAGAGTACCGCTACGGCGTTGTAGCCCAGTACTTTGGCATCGCCATCGATAAGGCCAATCCCTCCGACTGCGAAGATACCCGTTGCAAGTGCGCCCCAGATACCGCCAATTCCGTGTACGGCCATTACTTCAAGCGCATCGTCAAATCCGAACTTGTGTCGAATTCGAACTGCGTAGAAAGTAAGCACTCCAGCGCCAAGACCGATTGCGATCGCACCCATCGGGCCAACGAAACCAGACGCAGGCGTTATCGCCACAAGTCCGGCAACCGCACCGGTGGCAGCGCCAACCGCGCTCATCTTGCCGGTGTGGATGTGGCCAAGTATGACCCAGACAACCAGCGCCATGGCTGCGGCGGTATTGGTTACCAGGAAGGCTGAAATCGCCAAGCCGTCTGATGCGAGCCCTGAGCCGGCGTTGAAGCCGAACCAGCCAAACCACAGAATGCTGGCACCGAGAATCACAAACGGTACGTTGTGAGGCTCGACGCCACGGTCAACGCCGCGGCGCTTGCCGACCAACCAGGCAGCTGCAACGGCTGCTACACCGGCGTTGATGTGAACGACCGTACCACCAGCGAAGTCGAGCGCACCAAGTTCGAACAACCAGCCGTCACCTGCCCATACCCAGTGGGCGATCGGGGCGTACACGAAGGTGACCCACGCAACCAGGAATACCAGGTAGGTGGTGAACTTGAAGCGTTCAGCAATTGCACCGGTAATCAGGGCCGGTGTGATGATCGCGAACATCATCTGGAATATTGCGACCCCGAGGTCAGGCACTCCAGCACCATGAATATCCGTTCCTGTGGCCGAGACATCCTTGAGGCCAAGGAAATCAAAGTTTCCGATGAAAGGGCCACCCTCGCCGAATGCCAGGCTGTAACCCCAGAGCACCCAAACGACCGAGACAACTCCCATTGCGACGAAGCTGTACATGATGGTGTTGATTGCGTTCTTACCGCGGACTAAACCGCCGTAGAAGAACGCCAACCCCGGAACCATGAACAGCACAAGTGCAGATGCGACTAGCATCCACGCTACTGATCCAGAATCCATTACAAATCTCTCCCCCATTTAAACCTGTCATTAAGAGTTCAGATCAAAAGTTATGGCCTAAATATTTCAGAAATGTTGCGGGGGTGTGACGCCCCTGTTACACCTGCATGCAGTTGCAAAATTCAGGATTATCTGGCGAGAAAGACTGGTCTTTTGGACAAAAGTCGGTAAACATGCGTGACAGATGATTATCGATTCACACTGTCATTCATGGGCCTACTGGCCATATCTGCCTGCCGTTCCCGACCCCGAAAGTCATGGCGCGGTCGAGCAGCTGATCCACCAGATGGATGCCAACGGCGTCGACAGGGCGACCATCGTGTGTGCCCAGATATTTCAAAATTTCGATAACAACGACTACGTTGCCGCCGCACTTACGCGGTACCCCGACCGGCTGGAACAGTTCGCCGATGTCGATTCGATGTGGTCCGACACCTATCACACGCCCGGTGCTGCGAACCGGCTTGAACAGGCCGCCGAAAAGTGGCCCATGAAGGCGTTCACCCATTACGTGGCAGGCGAAGACGATGCCAGCTGGTTCAGTTCACCCGACGGGATTGACTTCTTTAAAATCGCCGAACAGCTTGGCCTGATCGCCAGCATTGCCCTGGCACCGCACCACCAGGGGCAGTTGCGCAAGGTCGCCGAACGCCATCCCGATCTGAACATCCTCTGCCACCACATGTCTGGACTCAGGGCCCACGGTGACGACGTGCGGGCAAGCGTCGACAACGTGATCGAATCGAGCAAGCTACCAAACATCTACCTGAAGCTGTCGGGTTTCCACTACCTTACCGACATCCCGT
The DNA here is from genome assembly GCA_963577735.1 of Phycisphaerae bacterium. Taxonomy (GTDB): domain Bacteria; phylum Planctomycetota; class Phycisphaerae; order Phycisphaerales; family Phycisphaeraceae; genus CAUZAW01. The sequence continues at coordinate 2,713 of CAUZAW010000403.1, forward strand.
GGAACTTTCCGTATCGAGATACCCGCTGGGTGTACGAGGAGTGCTACCAGGCATTTGGCACGAACATGTGCTGGGGTTCCGATTTTCCGGTAGTCAAGAAATCGATGACCCACCTTCAGGCGCTTGAGGCTTTCAGGACACATTGCGATTTC
>CAUZAW010000404.1:0-2847 GCA_963577735.1 Phycisphaerae bacterium
GAGAAATGTGGATGATTTTACCCTCCACTTCTTGGGTATGTTCCGGAATTGCTGCACGGACCCATGCCTTATCGCCGACTTTTAAATTCGAGGCATCACCCGTGGGTAAGGCCACGTCCACAAATAGCACCTTATCCATTACAAGGCGCAAGACTGGTACGAGCGCCTTGACAGATTCACCGATCGACACTTCGCGGGCGCGGTCGTCGTCATCTGTTACAAGTTCGACAACTCCGTCAACTGGCGCCTTGAGCGTGTGCAGTGCATGTTCATGGAACCTTATTTCATAGTCGGCACTCGCTACGTCATGCGTGACTTTGGCTTGCCTCAGTTTAAGCGTATTAATATGTACCTGCAGTTTGGCTAAGTCCAACTCCTTCGAAGACAAAGCGCCTTCCTCGTGAAGGCCTTTGGCGATAGTCAGTTCTTTCTCGGATAGAGCCAATTCCGCCTCTGCCGCTTCTATGGACACTTTGCTTTCAGCCTGAATGCGAAACCTTTTTTCCCAAGCAGCCGCCACATCATCTTCAAGTTGCAGCAGTATGTGTCCGGCCTTGACAGATGTTCCGGGCGACACCGGCATGGTTTTTATCTTGCCACTGATCTGAAATGTCAGGTCAAGATCAACCCTTGCCTTGGTGACCGATTCGATCGGCTCCTGGCAAAAAGCAGTTGATGGACACAGAGCAAGGAGCATCGCAGCCGGTAGAATATGAAACTGACGTCGCATCAGGCGCCTCCGAACAAGGATGGTGTGGGGTCGTCAAGGATTCTTTTACCCAAGCGCCGCGGTCGGGAAGATGGCGCGTTTGTGTTCGTCACGGAACGCTTAAGGCATTATAATCGATGAATTGAAAAAAACAGCCATCACGGGTGTGATTGAGGTTGAATCTGTAGTATCTGGATAATTGCTATGAGCGAAGAAGACCGGGAACGAGGCGATCGATTGAAAGTAAAATATAACGATAAAGGGCTGATTGCCGCGATTGTTCAAGATGTAGACAGCGGTCGTGTTTTGATGTTGGGCTGGATGAATGACGAGGCGCTGCGGCAAACTCTGGCAACGGGCAAAGCGACCTTTTATTCTCGTAGCCGCGGCAAGATTTGGGTCAAAGGTGAAAGCTCCGGCCACACTCAGGAGTTGATTGAGGCGAGTATTGATTGCGATCAGGATGCCGTGCTGCTGCGTTGCAAGAGTCGTGGTCCTGCGTGCCACGTGGGTTACCAAAGTTGCTTTTACCGTGCGATTGTCGACGGCGAAAATCTAAAATTTGTTGATCAGCCAGTATTTGACCCCGATCAAGTTTACAAAACATAAAAATTGGCTGTGATAAGCTAGAGTTTTGGGCTGTGGCTCGTGCGGGGTCTATGCAACAATGGCCAAGAAGCAGAAGAGAAAAAGGCGAGAGTCATCGTATTCATCGCATCTGCTGGCTCGCGTCAAACAGGTCTGCCGCCGCGTTGGCGAACTTGATCTTGATGCATTGCTGGTTACTAACCGTTTCGACATACGCTACCTGACAGGTTTTGTTGGCGAGGATAGTTGGGCTCTGCTGCGCAGGCGATCTTCCATGGTTCACGTGTTGAGCGACTTTCGCTTCAGGGAACAGATTGAGCGTGAAGCGCCTCAAGCCAAGGCGGTGATGAGAAAGACATCTCTTTCGCATGAATTGGCCAAATTAGCTGAGCAATACGGGTTGTCTAAAATCGGCCTCCAAGCGGATCACGTTACGCTCGAACAACACAAATCTATCAAAAAACAGTTTGGCGGGGGACGTTTGTCCGCAGTTGACGATCGACTGCTGGCCCAACGTGCGATAAAGGATGAAAAAGAACTGGCCGCGATTCGCCGGGCTGTGGATGTCACGCAGGAAGCGTACCTGGAGACATTGAAGTATCTCAAGCATGGACAGTCCGAATATGAGATTGCAGCTTATCTGGAATATCAGATACGCCTGCTTGGAGCAGATGGCGTCAGCTTCCCGTCGATAGTTGCTGGGGCCACCAACGCCAGTTTACCGCACGCCATTCCGGGTAGCACAAAAGTGCGACAAGGCGATGCCGTGCTATTCGATTGGGGTGCGGTGGTTGATGGATATTGTGCTGACCTGACTCGTGTGGTTGGGTTGGGCGGTATCTCGCCAAAGATTCGTGAGATTTACCAGATTGTGCTTGATGCACATGATGCCGCCATCGAAGTGATCGGTCCGGGCCAGCAGATGAGGGCAGTGGACGCGGTTGCTAGGCAATGGATTGACAAGGCCGGATATGGGCCAGAGTTCGGCCATGCGCTAGGTCACGGGATCGGGTTACAGATACATGAGCAACCAGTCCTGTCGTCGCGTAGCAGGGGTGAACTTGAGCAAGGTAATGTTGTTACGGTAGAACCGGGAATATATTTGCCGGGTATCGGCGGTGTACGTATTGAAAGTGACGTGTTGGTCACGCGGCGCGGCGCTCGCGTGCTTAGTGATTTGCCTACTGACCTGGAATCAGCGATCATTTAAGCGGTTCATCGTGACCCTCTGCGGCGCTTGGTTAACACCATGATGGCCGGGCTGATGAACGTTGAGGATAGTAGATCGAATTGGACTAACCCATGATTGTCCAGAAGCGACTCAAAGAACTCATCAAGCTGATGAAAGAAAACGATCTGACAGAGCTTGATCTGCAGGATGAAAAAGAGCGGGTGGCGATCAAACGTGCTGCACCCATGTCAGCCGTATCGCAGGTGGCGATGCCGATCGCCCCTGCCACAGTGGTCAGCAGTCCAATGGCCGAGAATGGTACAGCCGTAGACAGGGCAAAGCCGTCAGGCTTGGAAACGATCAGCAGTCCTATGGTCGG
>CAUZAW010000405.1:0-2839 GCA_963577735.1 Phycisphaerae bacterium
GTCGGTATTGCGATGTTCGAGGGCTGGGCCGACGATTTGAGGCAAGCCGAAGAACTTGCGTCTGACGACGAGTTTGCGTTTCACCCAAATCATCATTTCAGCGCGGTTGGCCCTATGACCGGCATGACGACACGCAGTCAGCCGGTGCTGGTGGTCGAGAACCGCGCCTTTGGCAACCGGGCGTTTTGTACCCTTAACGAGGGCCTCGGCAAAGTGATGCGATTTGGTGGCAATGATGCGTCGGTGTTGGCGCGACTTGCCTGGTTGCGTGATGTGCTAGGCCCAGCGTTGGGTGCCGCGCTGCGAGAAAGCGGCGGAATCCCGCTAAAGCCGCTCGTTGCACGCGGGCTTACGATGGGAGACGAGATGCACCAGCGTAATGTGGGCTGCTCAAGCCTCATAGTGCGGGCGCTGGCACCGGACTTGGCGCGAAGCGTTGAGGATCACAGCATGCTGGCCGATATGCTTGCTTTTCTCGGGGCCAACGATCAATTTTTTCTGAACATTGCAATGGCCATGGGCAAAGCTGTCATGGATCCAGTTCGTGGTATCGATGCAGCGACGGTTGTGACCTCAATGAGCCGTAACGGGACTGACTTTGGCATTACAGTGAGCGGGCTGGATGACCAATGGTTCACGGCCCCCGTCGAGATGCCGACGGGTTTGTACTTCCCAGGCTTCACCGCGGCCGACGCCAATCCCGATATGGGTGATTCGACCATTGTTGAAACGGTGGGCCTTGGCGGGTTTGCAATGGCAGCAGCCCCGGCAGTCGCCGGATTTGTCGGCGCGGGTTCGGCTGCGGAAGCGGCCAATACAACGCGAACTATGGGCGAAATCACGCTGGCGCGAAATCCCGAGTGGACCATGCCGTCACTCGACTATCAGGGGGTACCGACCGGGATCGACATACGGCTGGTCGTGGAGACTGGAATTGCACCTTTGATCAATACGGGCATCGCTCATCGAGAACCGGGTGTGGGACAAGTCGGGGCTGGTGTGGTTCGGGCGCCGCTTGATTGTTTCGAAAAGGCGCTCACGGCTTTAGCCGATCGACTGAAGGTCGTATGAATTGTTGCGTCAACCGGGTACGGCACGGATTATTTCTGGACTCGGTGGTCCTAATGCAAGTGTCGCGAACTGTTGCGGCGTTGCCAGGAGTCGAAGACGCGGCATTGATGATGGGCACCCCAGCCAATCAGGAGATCCTCGAGAATTCGGACCTGTTGGTACCCGATGGAGAAAGCGCTGGGGGAGGCGATCTGATTGTCGCGATACGGGCGGAGGACGAAACCGCGGCAACGGCGGCAATGGACCAGGCCGTGTTGCTTCTCGATCAACCGGCAGCGGTGCAGGCGGCCAGCGCATCGGTACAACCGCGAACGTTGCGCTCCGCGTTACGGGTCGACCCCAACGCCAATCTGGCGCTAATCTCGGTTCCCGGGGATTTCGCCGCCGCCGAGGCGCGAAAGGCCCTAAGAGCTGGGCTCCATGTCATGATATTCAGCGACAATGTATCGCTGGACGATGAGATTGCACTGAAGCTGGAGGCTCGCCAACGAGAGCTTCTGGTGATGGGGCCCGACTGCGGGACCGCTATTCTTGGCGGTACCCCCCTCGCATTTGCCAACCGCGTCCCCGTGGGTGACATCGGCATTATTGGAGCCTCTGGAACCGGTATTCAGGAGGTGTCCTGTCTGATCGCGCAGGCCGGGGCCGGTATTTCACACGCCATTGGCGTTGGGGGACGGGATATGAGCGACGAAGTCGGTGGAATCAGCACCTTGACCGCACTCGAGTGGCTAGAGTCTGACCCCAAGACCCGTCACATCGTACTGCTTTCTAAAACGCCCTCCGCAGCCGTAGTCGAGCGCATTGCGGCAGAGTTGGATCGCAGTCGCAAATCTTTTACCGTGTGCTTTCTAGGTGCAGAAGACCTGCCGTTGCCCGCCAATGCTGTGGTTGCCCGGACATTGCGGGCAGCCGCCGCCAGTGCATCAGGTTTTCAGGAAGATACTTCCGGAGGGACCGGCTTGGCCCGGCCCTTAGCCGGCGAGCGCAAGTGGGTTCGTGGTTTTTTCTCGGGCGGTTCTCTTGCAGCCGAAGCGCAGGTGATTTTTCTTGATCAAGGAGTAAGGGTTGCCTCCAATGCCCCGATCCAGGGCGCGCATGCGCTCAGTGAAGTCACTGCCGGGCATACGCTGGTGGACCTTGGCGATGATCAATATACGCGCGGGCGCCCTCACCCAATGATTGATCCCGCGGTTCGCGATGACCCGCTGCGGCAAGCATTGCGTGATCCTACGGTGGGTGCTGTATTGCTTGATATCGTGATCGGCTACGGTGCCAGTGAAGATCCAGCAGCTCATGTGGCGCGGATTCTGGGTCGCCATGGCAGCCGCGATCCGGTGGTGATCGCCTCTGTGACTGGGACCGAAGAAGATCCCCAGGTGTTGAGCCGTCAGGTCTCTATCCTGGATTCAGCGGGCGTCTGGGTCAGACCCAGTAATGCCGCTGCGGCTGAGGCCGCATTGGCCTGCATTGCTGCCTGACGATGGCCAGCCCACAAGTTGTCACCGGCGTTGGATCAAACCAAAAAACTGAAGCGGCGTTCGTCCGGCCTCGAAATGGGCACAGTGTTTCATCGGCTCGGGCTGTTCAAACACTGTCCGCCGTCTCTATAGGGACTCAGGCCGTCCGCGTTATTGGTTCCAGTAGCCGCGGTCGGGTCGCAGCGGTCTTCAATCGCAGTCTTTATCTTGAACTCGACAGTGGCTGGTGTTGCCTGGTGGGGAAACAACTGGGAGCTGGTCCGGTCAATATCTGCGTTTGGTTACCG
>CAUZAW010000406.1:0-2837 GCA_963577735.1 Phycisphaerae bacterium
AGGATCCCAAAGACGGAAAATCAGAGGCTGATAGTGAGGAAACAGGTATGGTGGCGGATTACGAGTTTTCACCGTTTCCGCAGGAATTGCTGGGCGAATTGCTACCGCTGAGCGTGAAGACGCAATTGCTTGCCTGTTTCGGTGAGGCGGTCGTGAGCGAACACACCGCTCGCATGGTTGCCATGCAGAATGCCACCGATGCGGCAGGTAAGATGGGTAAGCGACTGACCCGTAGTTTCAACCGCGCCCGGCAGGCGGCAATCACCACGGAGTTGTCGGAAATCATCGCCGGGGCCACGGCCTTGGAATGATGTGAAGATCGCCGCAATTTCCTGGCAGCATGTCGCAACCTAAAGAATTTCCAGGATCTTCTCTGGTGGTCGGCCTATAGCTGCGCGGCTGCCTTTGACCACAACCGGTCTTTCTATCAGGATCGGGTGTTGGACCATGGCCGTGATCAATGCCGCGTCATCATCCTGCTTGTTGGCCAGTTTCAACTTGGCGTATGGCTCTTCCTTCTTGCGAATCAACTCAATGGGCCTGACCCCGAGTTTTTTGATCACCGCCTTGAGCGTCGCAGCGTTCAGCGGGTTCTTCAGGTACTCGATGATGTTTGGAGTTACCCCTTGCTTTTGCAGCAACGCCAAAGCTTGACGGCTCTTGCTACATCGAGGGTTGTGATAAATGGTGACATTGGCCATGGGTGGTCGGTTCCTGAGTTTAGTAGGTATGCCGGATGGATTGCGGTCATTATAACCGGCTGTCCAGATTCCAGGTCAAGTTCCTTGCACTTGACCGTAGCCACTGACGGTGGTTTGTTGACGATGACGGTGGCCACCAGTAATTTGTGACCAAGGCTGATTTTGTTGGGTGATTTTCAGCGGGATATTGACCCTATGGACCACGATGCTCCAGAGCACGGCCGGTCCCGGCCGGAGGCCACTTCGCCATGGCAGGCGTCGTTGCAGTTGGCCAGCGTGGGCGTCGAGTTGTCGGGGATTGTCGCCGGTATGACCGCCATCGGTTATTGGCTCGATTATTGGTTCGGTCTTTCCCCGATTTTACTGATTGTCGGCGCTGTTGTTGGCATCCTGGGCGGCTTGTACCGCACGGTTCGTAAAGTAATACCGCCCAAGCGCCGCTGACTGGATTCAGTCCATGAGCAAGCAAGCCGCACCGTCAAGGCCGCCTCTGTTGCCCATGGTGTCCCTGGCCATCACTGCCGCCGGCGCCGCGGCCGCCGGGATCATCGGCGTCGCGTGTGTGATGATCGAACCATGCAGCGCCGATGACCTTGCGGCCATCGGCGTCGCTGCGGCGATGACCTGGGTCGTCTTTATCATTTCGCTATTGCCGCTGGCATGGCAAGGGCTCGGTAAGGGGCTGGCGGTGTTTCAAGGTTACCTTATCAGCGCTTCGATTCGTGCCGTGCTCGGTCTTGGCGGCAGTTTGTGGTTGGTCACATTTGCGGGTCAATCCGCGGCGCCTACACTACTGGCCTTTGTTGGAACGTATTTGGCAATGATGTTTGCCGAGGTTTTCGTGATGGTCCGTAAACTACAGTGTCCAGGCAGTGAATCGGAGTCGCGGCGATGACCGTACTGGCAGCCGCCAATCCGCTCGATCACGTCGTCGACAAGCCATTGGTCCAAAGTGGAGACCTGCCGCTAATCGGAGTCCAGTGGCTAATCAGTAATGCGACGGTCATGCTGCTGCTAGCTGGAATCTTAACTGCGCTGATCATGATTTACGCAGCGAGGAGGATCACCACGGGCAAGCGTGGTACGCTCGACGATTTTCGCGCTATGGGTGCCGGCACCAACTTGATCGAAATCGTCTGCCTCTACTTGCGAGATTCGATCTTCCGACCCGTTCTTGGTCAATACACCGACAAATACACGCCCACGCTCTGGACTTTCTTCTGGTTTATCCTGATGTGCAACCTGCTGGGCCTGTTGCCCTTGGCGGATCTGACTTGGCTGATCGGTAAGATCGGTTGGAAGTACGACGGCCACGGCATCGGCGGCACCGCTACCCAGTCAATTTGGGTTACGGGGGGGTTGGCGGTATCTGCCTTTGTGTTCTATACCGGTATTGCTCTGGCTAAAGACCCGGTCGGTTATTTCAAGCACCTGACCGCTGGCGCCCCTCCGGCGATTTGGATCATCATGATTCCCGTCGAGATCCTGGGGACCTTGATTAAGCCTTTTGCCTTGGCGTTGCGGTTGTTCGCCAACATGACCGGTGGTCACATTCTGCTGGCAGTGCTGCTTAGCTTTGTACCGAAGCTGATCGGCGATAAGGTGTCGGTAAGCAGCGGGTTGGCGATACTGCCCATGATCGGTATTGTGCTGATCTACATGCTGGAAATCCTCGTTGCTTTTATTCAGGCGTTTGTGTTTACTTTTCTCACGTGCGTGTTTCTGGGGCAATTGGTTGTGCATGACGCGCCACACGGCGACGAGGCGATGGGCCATGAGGGCGGGCATACGGCGTCATGATGAACTGGTGAATAATACCCCGAGCCGTGTCGATGCGAGGCGATGCGGCGGTCCCTGACGGGTAGGGGTGGTAAGACAGCGTCCTCGCCGCTGGACGACTTGGAGTTTGAACGATGTACAGGTTACTTTTGATTGGAGCCATTGCTTTTGTACCTCTGCTGGCTGGACCCGCCATGGCCCAGGACACGCCTGCGTCGAACGAGGGATCGTTCTGGGTATTTCCCGAAGGTAAGTCTGGAGCTGTTATCGGTGCGTCAATAGGTGTGGGTTTGATTGTCATTGGCGCTGGTTGCGGCATCGGGCGGATTGGTGGATCGGCTGTCGAGTCCATAGCAC
>CAUZAW010000407.1:0-2816 GCA_963577735.1 Phycisphaerae bacterium
GAGGAAATAACCAATGGGTTCGCTGACTTAAGTGAGCAACGGCCTTTGATCAGTGAAGACGATGGCCAAACATGGCAGGCCTGTGAACCGATCGAGCACCATCAGCCGGGGGTCATCATGCGTAGTGCAGGCACGGGCGTGATGGAAACACGTGACGGCCAGTTGCTCCTGGCGTTCGACGGGTTCGCTGACGAAGCAGCGATCAGCAACTGGCATTTCTGTAACGGTTTTGTACGATCGGTCGACGGTGGTGAGACATGGGGCGACCCGACGATCGTCGAGCCGTGGGATGGTCAACTATTCAATTTTCCCAATGAAATGCACATCATCGACCTACCCGATGGGCGTTGGCTGGCTCTTTATCGTCAACAGTTCTTCCGTGATGATTACAACAGCATGGGCATCTTCGTTTACCGCGCCTACAGCCACGACAAGGGAAGAACCTGGACACCCGGGGAACAGATTTTTCCTAACATGGCCTACACGTCCGCAACGCTGCTGCCCGACGGGGCGGTGTTGCTGGTGGGAGCTGCCTACCAGGGGAATATTTACGCGGTCAGCAACAACGGAGGTGAAACATGGGACTACCAGAACCTGCTCTGGGGTGTCGACCCACGCGATGGCGGTGACTGTGGGGGGTACGGCATCGCCGTGCTGGACGACGCCCACGTGGCGGTGGCCTATTATGCCAAGGCGGATCGCGCGCAGTGTGGCTCGGCCAATGAGTACGGCAAAATGCGCATCGAGATCGCTCTGCTCAAAAAAGTTAGGGCTGACAGCCTCGAAGGCCGCATGCGATGACCGAATAGCGGCTTAGGATACACTGGTCCACAGACAAACCTTTATTGGCAGCGCACCAATGGCAACCATTACCAGCGGCCTTACAAGATTTCGCCAAACGAGCGTGGATCTTTCCTTTGTTGAAGGCGACAAGGATGTCGGCCGTGCTGCGCTGTGGCTGCCCGAGATGGTGCTGCCCGGCAACACGGACCGCGGGTTCGAGGTTCAAGGCTCCGTCCATTGGGAGGATGCCCAGGGCGGCGAACTGTGCCGATATGAGCATGAAAATGACGACGGTTCACTGTTGCTCAAAGCCGAAGTAAAACTCGTTGAACTCGGATGGCAGCTCACCCTGACTATCGGTAACGGGACGGAGGAAACCTGGCCCAATGTTGTCGGCGCTGTCTGTCTCCAACTTCCAGCAGCCCACAGTTTTGATGACCCAGGATGGCATCGGACCCACTTTCGCAGCGGCGGACAATTTTTGAATTACCACGGTTGCAAAATCGACGGCGGGCTGGACACATTCAGGATGAGTCTTGTTGACGGACACCATCATCTCGAACGCTCCCAGCGGCATCGCGACAAGTGGGGCTTTACCCAGGCGCCTAGCGATGACGGCATTATCGGCGTGGCCAGTGACGACGGTAGCACCACGTTGACAACCACTTGGCAGCAAGTTCACCACTTGCAGGTCAACCGACTGGCTTCATTTCGGTGTATCCACGCCAATCCCCATTTCGGCGATCTTCAACCCGGCCAGGACCACACCGTTCATGGCTGTGTCCTAGCCGTTGCAGGTGGTCTTGACAGTGCCTGGGCACAAACGGCACAATTTATGAAGAACATCACCGTGGCCAATCCCTGATCGGAGCACGGGGCACGCTATAATCAAGTCATGGCCCAGTTTGATGTGGATATTGAGAAGCACGCGCCCGAGTTGTACGACGTGGAGTTCACTGCCGATGCGCTCGACGGCTGGAATGCAGTCGACGACCAGCAGTTGGCCAAATTTCATCGTGATGGTTTCATGGCCATCGACAATGTCTTTTCCATGCAGCAGGTGCAAGACGCGATTGACGCCCTTGCCTATCTGATCGAAGGGAAGAATCCGCAGTTTGACAATCTTGTTTTTGAAGGCAAGGTCCGCGGCTCATTAGGTGTGTTGACTGCGGTTCAGCGCGCTCAGGCGGTGCGTAAGATTATCGACTTCGTTGACTTTGACCCTCGCCTCAAAGCCATGGCCGACGACCCGCACTTGCGCGACATTGTCGCCCGCATTATCGGGACGGATCACGAACTTCTTCAGGAGATGGCGCTGTTGAAGATGCCCGGAGGCCGCGAAAAACCCTGGCACCAGGATCGCGCCTACTTCAATGTGCCCTTGACATCGCCCATCATTGGCGTGTGGATCGCGCTCGACACGGCAAGTCTCGAAAACGGCTGTATGCACGTACTTGGCGGCGCCCATAACGATGGCCCCGTGATCCACTTCAAGCGGCGTGACTGGCAGATATGCGACACTGACATGCTCGGTCGCAGGTGCACGGCCGTGCCGCTCAAGCCCGGCGGCGTGATGTTCTTCGATTCGCTGCTTCCTCACGGTACGCCTTACAACGCCACAAGTCAGAATCGCCGTGCCCTGCAGTTCCATTATGTGCCCAGCGACGCCCCTCGCATTACCGACGAGCAGCGCAAAGAGGCCTTCGGTTCCGAAGGTAAAGACGTTGCGTGCTGATGTGTAGTCAGGTTGAGCCCTCAGCCGTTCGATCTGACAGGGTCACCCCGATAGCGTAGAGCAAGAACATGACCACGATCAGGGCCAAGACGACCCATCCCGCCCCACCTTCGTGAGCAACAGTGGCAGTGTCAAGGTAATTATGCCACCGCCAATGAACGGCGCTGAAAAGGGCGCCGCTAGCGCGTAATCCTCCGCGGCGCCGGATTGCAGGTCCTTGTCGATGATACGAAGCAGCATTAATCCCTGCGCCGTGGTGCCTGTCGACATGCCGTAGTTGAGGATGCCCAGCTCAAAC
>CAUZAW010000408.1:0-2796 GCA_963577735.1 Phycisphaerae bacterium
CGACCATTCATATTTATCGTTTCGGCTTACCCTTGGCTCGTCTGCCATTGACCTGCTCCGGCAAACCGGTAGTAACGCATCTTGGCCGCGTGGCAAGTACGCAAGTACGCAAGACCGCAAGACCGCGCGAGATTATTATCGGCTGAATGCTCCAGAGCGCCTTAACTGAAAACAAGATGAATCTGTAGAACCAGTGACCCAAGACAACACTGCCAGTACCTACCGGAGAATCACAAGAACCGCTGCCCAACCTTACGTGACCCCACGCCCTTTGGCACGACGACGTAACTCGGCCTCAATAAAATCGTGAAGATTACCATCTAACACGCGTTGCGGATTACCTACCTCGTGGCCGGTACGAGTGTCCTTGACCCGGTTGTCGTAGAAGACATAGCTGCGAATCTGTGTACCCCATCCCATATCCAGCTTACCCCCCTTGACCAATTCCAGTTCCGCCTCACGCTTTTGCTCTTCCAGAAGTTCTAGTCTGCCTTTGATAATTGACAAGGCCCGCTTGCGGTTCTGTTCCAGTTTTCTTTCGACGGAGCACACGACGGTGATACCGGTCGGCTTGTGAACCATGCGTACGGCCGTCGCCAGCTTGTTAACATTCTGCCCGCCGGGCCCAGAGGAGCGGGCGAAAGGCGTTACTTCAAGATCATTGTCGTCAATTTCGATTTCTCCCTCATCGCCGAGATCGGGGGTCACGTCGACAGCGGCAAAGCTCGTTTGACGCTTGCCCTGGGCATTAAATGGTGAAACCCGGGCCAGCCGGTGGGTGCCGCGCTCGGCAGAGAGGTGGCCGTACGCCATCGCCCCCTTGACAAACAGCGTTACATCCTTGATGCCCGCTTCTTCTCCCACAGTTCTGTCCACCTCAGCGATCTGCCACCCCATTTTTTCGCAGTATTGCATGTACATGCGTAAAAGCATCTGGGCCCAATCCTGGGCTTCGGTACCCCCTTCACGAGCATAGATGGACAGATAGCAGCTGCTAGCATCGTATTTACCCGAGAGCAATGACAAGGTTTCCAGCCTATCCAGTTCAGCTGCCAAGGCATCAAGTTGACCATCCACTTCCTCGCGGCTGGCTTGATCATCGGCTTCCTCAGCCATCTGCCACAGCACACCCGCGTCATCTATTCTGGGACCGACTTTGTCCACCGGTTCAAGCAGGGCCTTGGTGGTTTTGAACTGGGCCACAACCTTGTTGGCGACAACCTGATCGTCCCAGAAATCCGGGGCGTTCATCTCCTGCTCAAGTTCCGCCAGCTTCTGATGCTGCTGATCGTAGTTAAAGAGAGTCGCGGATGGTTACGATCCGCGCCTGCAGGTTGTCGAGAATCGAGGGGATATTTTCGTGCATGCCTGATTATATTCCTCTTGGGAAATATGGCCAGTTTGCCTATCCATGGCCCTGCAGCACGGCGGCAATGGCTTGGCAAAGTCGGTCCATATTGCCTTCGGTCATGCCTGCAACATTGATACGACCAGACCCGACTATGTAAATCGAGTAACCTTCACGCAATTGGGCCACATGATCCTTGCTTAGGCCGGACAAGCAGAACATGCCGTTCTGGCGGCTGACAAAGGAAAAATCTGATTCGACACCGGCAGCCGCGAGGGACTTCACGAAAAAATCACGCATGCCACGGATGCGGTCGCGCATGAGTTTGACCTCGCCTTCCCACTGGGTGCGAAGTTCAGCGTCGCCAAGGACAGTGGCCACTATCTTGGCTCCGTGGGTCGGCGGAAACGAGTAATTGGCACGGGCGCTTGCTTTGAAGTGCCCCAGCACCGTTTGTGCCGCCGAATCCGTGTGCGCCACCACGGTAAGAGCACCAACACGTTCATTGTAAAGAGCAAAGTTCTTCGAATAACTGCTGCAGATGAGCATCTCGCATCCGGCATCGGCTAGTGCCAGAACACCTTGAGCATCCTCGCGAATACCGCGACCAAAGCCCTGATAGGCAATGTCCACGAGCGGCAACAATTCCCGCTGCGCGAGCACCCGGCCGATCCGGCCCCACTGCTGCGAGGTCGGGTCTGTGCCCGTCGGGTTGTGACAACAACCGTGCAGCAACACCACATCTCCTGCCGGCATCTGCTCGAGAGCGGCGATCATCTGGTCAATGGACAGTGCGTTGGTCACGGCATCAAAATAGGCATAGGTCTTGGTCGGAATCCCGGCAGCCTTGAAAATGGCGGGATGGTTGGCCCAGGTCGGGTCGCTGAGCCAGACCGTCACCTGGTTATGCATTTTTTTGAGATAGTCGGCGCAGACGCGTAATCCACCCGTGCCTCCGGTAGTTTGTGACAACACTGCCCGCCGGTCACGAACCAAGGCATGGTCCACACCGAACAGCAAAGGCAAAACGTGCTCGGCAAACTCAGGTACGCCTTCCAACGGTGGATAACTCTTGCTCGTCTCGCCGTCGAGAATCCGGCGCTCGGCCTCTTTTACCGAATCGAGGACAGAAGTCTGTCCATTGGCGTCCTTGAATACGCCTACGCTGAGGTTGATCTTCTGCGGATTGGTGTCTTTCTTGAAGGCCTCGGTCAGACCAATAATCGGGTCGGGCATCGCTTTTTTCAACATCTCAAACATGAACAACCCCAAAAACAATACTGGCCAAGTTGGTCATCTTACCAATAAAGCGTATGGCAAAACTGTTAAAATGAAAAGTGGCAGGCGAAACCGACAGGATCAGGCCAACTATGAAACAAGTACGGATCGGGCTAATCGGATGTGGGGGCCAGGCTCGTCACCATATGGTTGAATTTTCTCAGGTGCCA
>CAUZAW010000409.1:0-2796 GCA_963577735.1 Phycisphaerae bacterium
CATAGCCCGCAATCGGCTCATTTCGATCCGCATCGAGCACATCAATTTCAACCCAACTGCGGATCGGATCGGTGTCGCTCAAATTGATCACGAGTTCCGCCTGATCCGCATCTCGAACCTTGATCTCGGTCGTCAACGCCTCACCGTAAGAATCACCATCACACGTCTCAAGGTACGTAAACCGGTCGATCCCGAGCGTGGCGAATCCCATCCGACTCACCCGGCTGCCTTGGCGACGTCTATAGAAACCACCGCTTTCCTGTCCATTGCCGCAATAGAAGAGATAGATCTCGTCATCCTTGATCGCCACCTTGTCAGAAACCACAAGCAGGCCGGCGTCCCAGGCCCCCGCCTCCCCGCGGCTAATGACCCTTTGCTGAGGTTCGATGCGTGTGTAGTCAACACCGTCGCGACTGGCCGCCAACCGGATATCCGAACAGTAATCAAAATAGCCTGCGTTCTCACCGTTCATCACGAGATCCAAACCGTTGTAGCGGCGGGCCGAATGGGCCCGGGGCGTGGGGTGATACCAACCGTATTCGTAGAGCATGATGCTCCAACCGCGGTAAGGATGAATGCTGAGAAAGTGATTCTCCTGTTCCGTCGAATCGTTAGGAGTCAAAATAGGATTGGCCGGACAGGCCGTCCATGTCACCGCATCCGAACTCCAAGCCAGGTTCTTGACCCGCCCGCTCCCGGGACCCGGTTTGTTCGCCTTGTCCTTGGTTTGCCAAACCAGCTTATAGCGTCTCTGCGAATCGGTATCTTGATCGTCTCGATAGAAAGCAACAATGTCCGGGCCCTTGCCCTCCCACTGCGGCATCTCAATTTTCGGGCCCTTGTTCCAATGGACACCATCCGACGAAAAGTCCAAACGAACATCACGGTAGATACCATACTGGTCCCGGTCAGGCCCCTTTGAAATGAATTTGTAACGCTTCGCCGGATCCTCCTCAGCCAGGTCCTTGAGCACTGAACCCCAAGCCCGGGAACAGATGTTGTTCTCCTTGCTGCCTTCAAACTCGTAGCGGCCGAGTTTGGGCTTATCCCAGCGAACGCCGTCGTGGCTGGTCGCGTAGCCCATCGAGTACTCTTGCAAAGGCAACAATCGGCCTTCACCCTTAGGGCTTCCGGGCGGATAGGGGACGTAATGGTCGGTGAAATTAAGGTTGATCCCGCTGTACCAAGCCTTAAAGAGTCGTTCCTGATCGTCGTACAGGACCGTGCGACCTTCCCATGGCGCGGCCTTCACACTATCCCATTCATCAATGCCACCCAACGGCAGCACCGGGTTGAGCGGATGCTTCTTAGCTTCGGAGACGGTACGTCGAAGATTGTCAAGATTGGCAATCTCCTGCATGTCAAGAAAGAGAACATGCGTTCTTGGCGTCGTATCCAGTGGCACCATCAATCGTCTCCATTAAACAGCCGTTTATGCTCGACAACACACTCTAACATAGAGTTGGCCCTCCCTCCCAACCACTATCCGACGTGGCATCATGGCGATGGTTGAAGAGATGAGGAGAGAGTGAAGTCAGCATCCTCCTCTGTAACCAGTTCGTTTAAAACTGGCACGACCTGGTGACACTTAACGCCGCCGACGCCCAACCAGTAACACACTCATTGCAAGAAGTGATAATGTTGCCGGTTCAGGCACCAAGGCCGACGCGTTGCCTGTTGCTTGCGATGCAGACCAGTTGGCACCGACAATTCCCAGATCTGCTACATCCACGTCACCATCTAAATTGGCATCGCCGTCAACATAGGTCACCTCGGACCCATTGAAGTTTGCGCCTATGATCCCCAGATCTGCCACATCGACGACACTATCACAGTTGAAATCGCCAGGCGGGTTGGCACCCGGACCATCTGGGCCGCAATCTCCGTTATCGGCCAGCACACCCATGACGACGTTGTCGTAGAGGATGTTCTCAAACGATTGCAATCCGCCACCGAGCTGAACACCCCTGGCATCGTAATGCCCGGTCACCGATTCAAGGTTGTCCGCCAGCAGCATGTCGTCCAACCACACATCCAGGCGCTGGTTCGACGCCTTGTAGTGCACGGTGAATTGGCCTTCGGTCACTTCAAACCCGATGGGTATCTTCACCGCATCGGAACGTACCCCTCCCGGCGGAATCGGCCCGTGCCAGATGTTGAACTGGTGGGTCTGGCCATTGACGTAGGAACCGCCGTGTTCAGCCAGAACGGGCCCCGCACCCCGGACGGCGAACATATCGGTGTCCCCGGTGATCGGACTCGGCGTCGCCGAGCTGAGTTCAAATAATTTGTCGGCGCCGAAGGTGTCAGCTGCGAGCACATCGATCTTGAAGTCAAACGAGAAAACCCAATCTTTAGTCGTGTCCATGGGACTTACCACCTCTACGTCGGCGGGGTTCTTGAAAGTAGGATGGAACCTTCGCGTTGCGTTGGCGCACGGGACGACCGGTTCGGGCCCGTCAAGCACGTTGCCCTGGCACGCGGCGGCGTGGTCGGAAAAGCGCGATTGGACCATTTTCCAATCGGATCAACTTGGACTTGCGTGTCCCGCTTTGCCCCACTCGAACGCGTCATAGCTCCAGCCGTTTGGGTCGTTCGGATCGTTCGGGTCAGCAACCATCGGAGCGAAAATTCCCGGTTCGTTGTCATCCAGAAACGGGACCGGCGGACCGCCCCAAACATGTGATCCACTGAGAATGGCCAGTGTCGCGCCCAGTACTGACAGTTTCCGCTTCATGAGTTAGTCCTTTTTTTTGAAACTTGCTAGTCCTATTTCAGCACCTGCCCATTATTGAT
>CAUZAW010000410.1:0-2790 GCA_963577735.1 Phycisphaerae bacterium
CGTGTACCTTGTGCCGGGAAAGACATAACTAACAATCTCCCACGCTGGCCACGTATCGCTGTTCATCTCCGCTCGCTGGGCCGTTACCGACTTGGGTGCCGTCAGTTTCAGGGACGTAAAGACCGGGTCGAAAATGTGACAAGCCATATCGGCGATTGCCCCGCCGCCAAAATCCTGCCAGCCGCGCCACACGATCGGGTGATAGACGCCCTTGGTAAACGGCCGTGCTGGCGCGGCACCCAACCACAACTCCCAGTCCAGTTCCGCCGGCACCGGGTCGGCGTGCGGAGGCTTCCTTGCATTCACACCCTGCTTCCAAAAGTCGCCTGGCGCCGGGCACCAGGAATGGACCTCGCGGACCTTGCCGATCAGGCCTTCGTGGACCACGGCCGTCGCCGTGCGGTACTCCTGCTGTGAGTGGATCTGATTGCCCATGCAGGTCGTCAAGCCGGTACGGGCGGCCAGGTGGGCCATTTGTCGAGCTTCCCAGACCGTGTGTGTCAGCGGCTTTTGACAATAGACGTGTTTACCGTTTTTCATCGCCAGCATGCTGATCGGGGCGTGCATATGGTCCGGTGTCGTGACATTAACCGAATCGATGCGATCGGCTTCCCTGTCCAACATTTCGCGGTAATCCTGGTAGCGCCTCGCGTCAGGAAACTGGGCAGCTGCCCCTTCCGATTGCCGCGTGTCGACATCGCAGATCGCCACGATCTCGATGTTGGGGCTCTTGGCCAGCTCGCCAAGATCATACATGCCTTGCATACCGCCAGCGCCGATGCATGCGTGTTGCAGTTTAGCGTTCGCAGATTTCTCTTCGGCCAGGCCGGCCGTCGCGGCGGCGCCGATCCAGCAGCCGCCCAGCGCCGCCGTGCGGCCGAGGAACTGTCGTCGATGGATGTGTGTGGACATGCCAGAGTGTGGGGGTGAGTGGGTGACGGGGTGACCTCCTCCCCTAAGGCGGCATAGCCGCAACCAAAAAGGTATGGGGTTTCAGTGTTCAGGTTTCAGTGTTCAGGTTTCAGTGTTCGGGTTTCGGGAAGAGCCTGCCTCAAGGCTTAAACCCGAAACCCGAAAGCTGAAACCTAGACCGAATCAATCCCCAAACATGCGCCCACCGCGCGCAGATTTCACAACGGAAGACTCTAAAATTCGCCCAGTCACGTGATTTTACATATTTCACATCTTGTCGCATAGCGTACAACGGATACCGTGCCACGTAGGGTGCCAAACCCAGCAGCTGCGCATGGCCAATATATCCAACTGCATGAATAAGTAGCGAAACTCCCGTCGAGCGACTTCGCCCGCGCGCCGCGGCGCCTCACCTAGCCGCAAGAGTTGGCATGCTAGATTGTGTGTGGCCCAATGACTGAGGACATGCCCCTCGTCACGCCCTCCTGTGCGCTGGGCTGGTACCGCTACGCCAAGGTCGCGAGCCCGGCTGCACCGACGTATGCGAGCCAATTCCAGGTGGTCAACCTCCCAGAGCTTCCAGGACGCTGTTCAAAACTGGGATGCTGGTTCACACCAGCGCTGGAGATTGTTGGCGAGGGCCGCGTCATAGAGGCGGGCATATTGCATCGCCGGAATCGTCCAGGATGAGTCGCGATTCATTCCGTTGGCGATAAGTTGATTCCAACGATCCTGATTCGCAATTTTCAAGTTGATGGCGCGTTCCATGGCTTTGAGGAATTCGTCTGAAGCAGCCGCTTCGTCCACCATCTGAGTTGGTTCAACCAACTCCTTGAATTTAAACCCTGTGGCCTCACCGCCTCGCGACCGCTCGCCTTCGTCAACGACAGTGTCGTCGAGCCCGCCCACCGCACGTACTACTGGCACAGCCCCATAGCGCATAGCCGCCAATTGTGTCAGTCCGCACGGTTCAAACATGCTGGGTTGCAGAAATATTTCGGTCGCCGAAAAGATCAGGTGCGACAACGGGGAATCAAACCCATCGTAGAACATGACCTTATGCGGAAGCCGACGGCTTCCACGAGGTCTGGGCCTGCGCAGCACTGTTGCACGTACCTCGGTCCGATTTGTACGATGTGTCGGAGCGAATCCAACTCGCCCTACGGCCTGGTGGTGTCTGCTTCATGTCATTCAAGCTGGGTGAAGAAGAACGTTTGCACGGCGACCGACGTTTTACAGACTTCACGGCGGAGAGCCTGGATTCGTGTCTTGCCGGTCACCTAGGTTTGCATGTCGTTCGCGTCTGGATTTCTGATGACGTTCGTCCTGAGCGAAATGATCAGTGGGTAAATGCGTTGGTCAGGAAAAGGTGACACTGACATGCGATATTGGGGGGGGCTATGAACATCGCAATCATCGGTGCCGGAAGAGTCGGCACGACGCTGGCCCATGCCTGGAAGAGGAAAGACCACGACATCTTCTTTGGCGTCAGAAATCCCAACGGCAACAAATCGACACAGCTTGTAGCAGAAGGATTCCAGGTTGGCACTGTTGCAAGCGCATCTTCTTTCGGTGACATCGTTGTACTTGCCACACCGTGGCGAGCGGCACAAGATGCAATCAACGCTGCGGGCGATTTGTCGGGCAAGGTGATCATCGACTGCACCAACCCACTGAAACCGGACCTGTCGGGTTTGGATGTTCCGAGCGGTTCGTCTGGCGCTGCGCAGATTGCTTCGTGGGCCAAGGGTGCGAGGGTATTTAAGGCGTTCAACCAGACCGGAACAGAGAACATGGCCGAGCCGGTTATCGGATCTCACCCCGCCGTGATGTTTGTGGCCGGCGATGACGGAGACGGCAAGGCGACGGTGATACAGC
>CAUZAW010000411.1:0-2784 GCA_963577735.1 Phycisphaerae bacterium
GAAACGGAAGTCCGAGCATCGCGTATCCTGATCCCGCGGTCCGCGTCCCTGTTGCACGAGAAGCGTCGGATAAAGCAGCAAGCCCTTGGCGTGCGCCCTGTTGCATACGATGCGCAGCGGGTCGTTGCCTTCCTCGATCAGGTGCTTGGCGTTCCGGTGGGCCCGCTGAAAGACTTCATGCGTCCATGCCTTGACGTTATGCCCCCACAACTCGCCGACCTTGGTGTCGTGCAGTACCGTTCGTCCGTCGCCCAGGCAGAACATGATCGCTTCCACCGGCGTGCCCACGAGTTCATCCACGGCCGCCTCGTACTCCTGCTTGTGCATGGGCGGTTCATACATATAGATCAGTGGGTGGCGTCCGTCGTGATAGAACATGATTTTGGGTTTGGGCATAACGGGTTCCATCCTAGACGGATCCAGTTGCAGTTGAAACCGGGGGACGATGCGTTGGCGGCTTGGGGTGGTCCACTCGTGTTTGTCCGCCCGGGAAGTGAGACCTGCTCACAGCGTGGTCAAGGTAACGCCATGTGCTTGCCTTAGCAAAGCTAGTACGATAGTGCTATGCATGAAGACCTCTGCTATGCCGACGCGACTGACTTGGCCTTGTGGATTGAAGCCGGGGAGGTATCACCGGTTGACGTGATGCGGGCGCATCTGGCGCGTATCGATGCGATTAATCCACAACTCAACGCCATTGTCACGATTGTAGATGGATGCTTGGACGAAGCCCGGAAAGCTGAGGCGGCTGTCATGCGGGGTGAATCACGAGGTCCGCTCCATGGCGTACCGTTTACCATTAAGGAAGTTTTCGACACAAAAAATGTACGCACTACTCGGGGGTCGCGGCTGTTTAGTAGTCGTGTGGGCAAGGCGGACGCCACGGTGGTGAGGCGGATCAGGGAGGCAGGTGGCATTCTCCTGGGTAAGACGAACTGTCCCGAGTTTGCTTTATCTGCTGAAACGACGAATACACTTTTCGGCCGAACGGTCAATCCGTGGGATGCGTCTCGAACCTCGGGCGGTTCGAGTGGGGGAGAAGCGGCGGCGATTGCGGCCGGCATGTCACCCCTGGGCGTGGGCAGCGATCTGGGGGGTTCTAACCGATTGCCGTCGCATTACTGTGGGATCGTAGGATTTAAGGCCACCCACGGTCGTGTTCCGTTAACCGGACATTGGCCGCAGTTGATGGAGCGTTACATGCACGTGGGGCCATTAGCGAGGTCGGTGCGTGACGTGGCGCGGGTCATGGCAGTGATAAGCGGGGCCGACGGGGTCGACCCCTATGCCGTCCCGGTACCTATTCCGGAGTTTTCACACTTGGGCCAAGCGTTGCCGCCTCTGCGTGTGGGCTGGTTCAGCGAGGGGCCCTTCAAGCCGGTTGCTTCACAAGTCCAGGAGATTGTCCGCAAGGCTGCGTTCCAGTTCGAGCAATTGGGCTGTGTCGTTAAGCCCGTTACGTTAACAGGATGGGAGAAATCCCTGCCCATTGACGTGTGTTACACCATGCTGGTGGCCGAAGGTACGCAATATCTCGAGCCCTATGTCGAGGGAAAATCGGAGGATATTTCTGCATCGATTGCGGGCTTGATGGAACTGCCAAAACCGACGCTGCGGGAGTACCTGGATGCCTGTGCAGATTGCCAACAGTACGGCCGAGACCTGGTAGAACTATTTGCCCGGATTGATGTGCTTCTTTGCCCCACGGCGCCTTTGGTTGCCCATGGTCACGACGCCTGTGAACTTGTGATTGACGGCCAAAAGGCCCAACCTTCACACGCAGCCAGCGCGACGGTCCCATTTGGACTTACCGGGCACCCGGCAATTTCGGTTCCGTTCGGGCGCAGCGAAGACAGCATGCCGATAGGCGTTCAACTTGTCGCCCAACGCTTTAATGAAGCGACACTCCTGCACGCGGCATCTGCATTGGAAGCAACCTGGCGGCCGCAACGTCTTCATCCATCGTTGTAAAAAACCAATGGAGCAATATGGTTGCTACACGTCGATGGCATCGAAACCGAGTTGCTCGTGCAGCGGTGCAACCATGCCCCGCAAACGGGGACTGCTGCTTTTTAGCAGTGACTGGGCGGGGCGATACAGGAACTTCGTTTTGGCGTACTCCTCTCGTATGCACGCGATACGCTGGGCGTTGTTGGGCATGGCCTCAAAGTTGAGGGCCAGTCGCGGCCGACCTGAGCGGCCGCCGAATGCGGCGTGGAACACCTCCTCGGTAAAGAGGACCAGGTCCCCCGGTTGCGAATCCAAATCGACGCAGGGCAAATCGGCACCGGACACATCGAACGGGCGCAACGGATAGTCTTCTGGCCCCATCGGATGTTTCGGTAGCAGTATTGATGACAGCGATTCGAAAAACGGAGAACGATGGGATCCCGGCATAACCCTCAAGCAGCCATTGTCGCGGTTGACCGGCTCAAGATAAATCCCCATCTTGACGTTTGGCAGGATACCGCGGGTTCGATGATCGCCATGCCACTGCGTGTCGCCCACCGAATAGTGGGCTTCGGTCAACACAAGCATGAATTCCGGGCCCAACAGGTCCGCCACGGTTTCATAAATGCGATCGTCTTCCAGCAGTGGTCTTGTTGAGCCCCGCCGTTCAAAGAAAGGCATTACAGTCTGTGATTTTTTGCCGTCAAAGTTGTCACCATGGCGTGCTTCGTCCAGCGCATCATCAGCTGCTTTGCCCATCATCACGATCTCGTCGTCGCTAAACACGTTGCGTAGCACTAGGTAGCCAAACACCTCGTAATGAGTTTTTTGGTC
>CAUZAW010000412.1:0-2779 GCA_963577735.1 Phycisphaerae bacterium
TGATTTTTTCCGTTTCCAGATCGATGGTGGCAAAACCGTTGTGCATGGCCACGGCCAAGCCGCCCTTGGCCCTGGGCACGACGGTACCTACCGATTGGCAGGTCTGGATCGTTCGGTTCTGCTTCGTCTGCGGGTCGTAGATATGGACGACATGTCCAATGATGTCGACCCAGTACAGCACTTTTTTCTGCGTATCCCAGAGAGAACCTTCGCCGACAATAGCTCTATTCTCGACTACCAGTTGGGGGTTAACAAGTTCACCGTCCATCTGAAATCTCCTTCTGTACTTTTCAAAAGTAAGCTACCTCGGGCCAACCCGATATTTTCCGCCACCGGATGGCCGTGTGCAATTTTTCGCTTTCCAGCTCAACTTCTAATCCACCTGCGATTGATCGCGTAATTGTTTGGCCCGTTGAGCCGCCCGCGCTTTGACCAATAGCGTCAGCGCCTCATTGCAAGGTGTGTTGATGCCCACCATTTTGCCTTCACGCACCAAAGCCCCATTTTGCGAATCGATCTCCGTGGTCCGTCCCTGCTCAACGTGTTGCAGCATGGATGGACGGACAAACACCGTGCTGGATACTCGCTTAACCGACCCAATCGGATCCTTGTCGGCAAGGGTAATGCCCTTGGCCTTAACCACCGCCATGGCCTCGGCCAGGGCCAGATTCTGTACCTCTTCGGCCTCGGGGTTAGTGGTGATTTCGCCGGCCTTCATTCCCGTCAAGGCGCAGATGGCATGGATCGCGCAGCTTTGCACAAACTTATTCCAGATTACGCCAATAATATTATCTGACACACGCACTTCAAATTCCGCACTTTCAAGTAACGTGCAGAGATCCTCGATGCGCTTCGACCGTTTGCCGTCAAGTTCGCCTATCCACGTTGGTCCTGCGTTGGTATGGGTGGTGTGGCCCGGCGCGTTGAAACTGGCACTGTTGTAACTGATGCCGCCCAGCACCCGCTGAGGCCCCAGTGCGTTGCAGAGCGATTCGACGTTGCCGATGCCGTTTTGCAACGTGATCGCAAAGCCTTGGTCGTTCAACAGTGTTGCCGCAAGTTGTGAAGCCGCCGGTGTGCCATCGGTGTGCGCCAGGACAAACACGATGTC
This sequence comes from Phycisphaerae bacterium, assembly GCA_963577735.1. Classification (GTDB taxonomy): domain Bacteria; phylum Planctomycetota; class Phycisphaerae; order Phycisphaerales; family Phycisphaeraceae; genus CAUZAW01. Next base: position 1,112 of record CAUZAW010000412.1, read on the forward strand.
CGATGGCCCGTTCGCATCATCGACTGTGACCGCTTTAACAGTCGCCCAGTGCTCGCCGCGGGCCCCGTCGAGGTGTAAACCGTCACGATTTATCTTTTCAATCAGGTCGGGGCGGATGTCAATCAGCGTGACATCGTGGCCGGCCTCCGCCAAATATGTGCCATGCAGACAGCCCAGGGCGCCGGCGCCAATGATACTGATTTTCATGTTTGCACTCATAAGTTTGCGTCGAGTATTCTGTCCGCCAATCCATCTGCCAGTCAACGAATACCGTTAAGATTTTCAAAGCGTACAAATTATGCATTCCACATCACGTTGAATATTTTCTCATGGTGCAGGTATTTTACTTAGATTTATCAATGAAGGTAAGTCGGTGTAGAGCGATCAGAAACTGCCACCACGACACTGCAGGTCATCAGTTGTCAAGCAGATTACTGCAAATAACAAAGTAGAACCTTCCGGCTACTGCCCGAGATATACCGGTTTCCAAGTGATGCAGGCAGGGTAGTGGCCGTAAGATATTTGACGCTTCATCATGGCTGCCTATACTCGCGTCTCTCCGTCAAAGCTAGGAACCAATCAGGAGGATGGACCATTGAACGACCGGCTCGGTGAACTTCTCAGTGAAAACCAGATGCTGTACGGGGTGATCTGTCGGGACCTGACGCTCATCGACGCGGAGTTGATGGCGCAGGAAGGCTATAACATTGTGTGGATCGACCTGGAGCATTGTCCGCAGTCCACCAGTGAGGCGCTGCGCCTGTGCCGGACAATCTCGCATCTGGGTATGGTTCCCCTTGTGCGTATATTGGAATTGACCCGAACGCATGTGCAGAGAATTCTGGATGGCGGTGGACAGATTATCACGCTGCCTGACACCCGCAACGCGACGGAGGTGGCCAAACTGGTGCAACTGGGCAAGTACCCGCCGGTGGGCGGGCGCGGCGTGTCCACCTCTAGCGCAGGAACCAATTACTCTATCGGCAGCGACCCAAAGAAGACGCTTGCTGCGGCCAACAGGGCAACCCACTTGATGATGATGTTCGAAAGCGATGAGGCGTATGAGAAACGGGCGGAAATGCTGGCTGTTGATGCCGTTAACATGATGACTATTGGCCCAATGGACTGGGCGGTCAATGCGGGTCTTTTCGGAGACGAGGCCAAGGTTGTAATTGGGCCGAAGATCGAGCGGTTACTGATTGATGCTGCTGAGGCGGGTAAAATCACGGCAATGGGCCCGGGAAGTGACGATCAACTTCGCCGGTACAAAGACATTGGTGTGCGAATTTTCTTTGTCGGTGTCGACGTGAACCTGAAACGAAAGGCATTGTCGCAGGCGATCGGTTCCTTTAGGCAAGTGCTTGACTGATGCCACGCTTCGCTGCGGACCTGTGGACACACTGGTAGCCGACATTTGTCCCATTTTCTATTTATTCTCGTCAGTTGCTTGTGGGGCACCAGTTTTTTGCTGATCGCGGTGGCGTTACCGGTGTTTGGCGCGGTCGGCGTAGCGACGGGTCGTGTGTTGTTCGGTGCGATGGTGTTTGGGGCGATCTGGTGGATGCGGGGAAGGAGTTGCCCGTTTGAACGCAAAGATATTGTGCCGGTGATCGGATTGGCGGTCATCGGTTATGCACTACCGTTTGTTATCATGCCGCATGTAATGGG
>CAUZAW010000413.1:0-2768 GCA_963577735.1 Phycisphaerae bacterium
GAAGGGCTTCGGCCGTCGCGTCGCCCAGACGCTGTCCAAGGGTGGCAGCCTGTTGGGGTGTGCCGAACATGTGACGGGGGTGTGCATCACCGCAGAAGCCTTGGACGAACATGGCCGGTTTGCCGCTGATCGCCTGTTCGATACGGTTGCGCGCGCTACCTACCCAGTCAGGGGAGCAATGATCATTTCGGATCAGCACTGCCGGGTGGCAGCAAAAGTTAAACACTAGGCCGATGGGTTTGTCTTGCATGTCATCGAAACGCAGTAACCCGATCGTGGTGTCGTAAAACTTACCACTTTGCAATCCCTCAGCGTAGTTACGGCTGAACTTGTTGCCTCCGGTTGCCATGGGCAGGCGGCTGTTGTAGCTGATCGAATCGCAAAAGCCGCGGCCGGAATATACCCGGACAGGTTGCAGTTGGTCGATGCCATTACGGGCGGCGTTGATAAATGAATCAACAAATCGGCGACGTTCTTCTTCAAGAAAGGATTGGTCAGCAGTTGACGGATTGGTAATCGAACTACCCGATAGCAATGATCCGGGAATCGAGCCGCTCGAATGCGTTTGGCTGGTCGACCAGATGATCTGCTCGACTTCCGCGCCCACCGCATGGGCCACCTCGGCACGCAGGTCGTGGGTCATTTCCACGGTTTCGCCGACCAGGTCAGATCCGAACCAGAAAATACGCCGCTCGTTCTGTTGCAAAACCAGACAACGCGACTGCAGCGGCATGTCCAAGTTGGGCATCGTCGGTGACGTGCCCCACGCACCGTGCTGGGGGTGAAATCGGGGCGTGATGTCGAAACCGACCATCGCAGCGTGCAAGTTGCTCATGAATTACCGAGTCCGAAAAGTTTGGCTGCATTGTTATAAAAGATATCTTCCACTTGGCCGTCAGTAAGCTTTTCTGACCAGCAGGCCCACTTGAGGGATCGCAAGTGCTCCAGTCCAACCAGTGGCGGGTCAATGTGCAGGTGCTTTTCCTCCCATACCGGCGTTTCTTCGTAAAGCCAGAGGAATGTATCACCCACGGGCACGGATCGCCCGCGGAGGTGACAGACCGGAAGATCGCTGCCGTAAAGCAACTTGTCGGGCCCGATGATGCGCATGATCGATTGGTGGGCAATCGGGTCGCAGTTGGCACTGGTATCAAAATACAAGTTTTCCAAACCCGTAAGTTGCGGTAATCCTTCTAGGTTGTGGGCCGGTTGAAACCCGCGGGCTGAGTGGGCGAGGATCAGCTTCATGTTGGGGTAGTTTTCGCAATAGTGGCGAATCCACTTGATGTTGCTTGGATCGGCGCAGGCGCGAGCGCGCACCATGTGCAGCGTGATTACCCAGCCTTCCTGGTCGGCCATCTCAATGAAAGACTCGGGCAGGTAGTCTGGAATCTGCGCTTCCCATGTGGGATTGACATTGGAGGCGGTGTGGTAGCACTTAAGTCCGTGGAGGTCGAGGCGACGGATCTGGTCGCGAACCTCACCGGGATCGTCGCTGGGCCGAATGAAGAAGATGCCGCGAAAGTTCGGGTCTGCCCCAGCCGCTTGAGCGGTCCATTCATTGGTGAGTGTCATTGACGCGTCATCTGTATCGAAGGGCGTGGGTATGAACATTGCCGAGGTAGGCCGATCGCCGTGAATATCGCGCATCAACAGTTTGTACTCGTTGTAGCCGATGGCGCCGTGAATAATGCCGAAAGTATCGTATCTGTCCGAGGGCCACACGTGGCAGTGGGCGTCGAAAATACGGTCAGGTAAAAACGATTCCAATTCTCTCTGGAAGTACTCAAGGTCGTGCGGTTTGGCTAGATTCAAGTGGTTGTTGGAAGTCATATTGGAATTCCTTTCTGTATCAACAGGAGCGTTGTCGGGCGTGGTATTATCAGTTTGAACAGTTTTCGTGGCAAACACAGTGTCATCTAAGACGATCGAGAAGGAAATTTTATGAGCGGAGACTCTGTCCTGCAACATGGTTTGTCAAGAAGTTTGGGGGCAGTTGCAACGGGCAGCGCGACGGCGGATAACTAGCTTTGTTGTCCAGAAAGGGCATGCTGCTACCGATACTGCTGGTGGCCGACGTGGACCTGTATCTGTGCGGGCATCTTCATATCTACGAACGCGCCCGCTACGAGAAGTTGACCCAGATCATTGGCCGTGCCAACCGCATTGCCTACGAAGGCCTGCTCGAGATGACCCCGATCCGCTTCCTGCAGATCCAGGACTAGCGCCAGTCTTATGTTGAGTTCAAAATTGTCGATGATCAGATCGAGGCGACTGTCGTTTCCCTTGCCGGTGAACAAATCGACGCCTGAACCCAGCCCTTGAATTGTTCGTCACGCGGCTGAGTGCTATCGATCGGTCCAGGTCCAATCCTCCATATTTCTGTCTTCAATTTTTCTGTCAATCCTCTCTTTTTCGATGATTTTGCCCCAATGATTCTGTCTTTTCCCATTGACCGCGTCTATTGAAACCCTGTTGAATATGACGTTCTCCTCGATTGGATCAGATCAATGTCATGCTAAAATGGTTGAGCATCGTTGGTAACGGTAGCGGGTGCGAGCGTCGCGCGTTATCCGGGAGAGTCCACACCCTAGGCTGATAACAGTCGGCCCGTGGTGATCGCCGGCCCGCAGTCAATCGGAGCATCTCCGTTCTGAGCATTGAGGCAACGGCAGCATGAAGGTACTCGTTACCGGCGGCAGCGGCGTCATTGGTAGCTATCTGCTGCGTGAGTTCAAACGGTGCGGGTATTGCCTCTCCTGCTATAG
>CAUZAW010000414.1:0-2746 GCA_963577735.1 Phycisphaerae bacterium
CTGGGTTGCTGACGCGGTGGCGGGTTAGGCAAAGCGTTCATCAATGTGCGGCCGATCCGATTGGGACAGGCGGACGAAGCACTGACATAATCATGGGATGTCGTCGCTGTCGATTCAGTTACCTGTTGCCATCATTTTACTTGGCGGTGGACTCGTTGCGACGTTTTCTGGGTACCGCCTGTTTCGGGCGTTACTGGTGTTGTACGGATTTATCGGCGGTGTGGTGGTCGCCTCATTACTTGTTGATGGGCTGGAGACATGGATGGCGATCGGGGCCACGCTTGTCGGTGGTCTGTTGGGCGCGGCCCTTGTGCGTATTGTTTGGGTTGCTGGCGTCGCGTTGATTGGGGCCAGCTTGGCCGTGTTTGCACTGCATTTGATCATTGATGGCGACCCGAATGTATGGCTGGTCGTTGCGACCAGCATTGGTGGGGCCGTGGTTTCGGTGAAGGGGCGACAACACGTGTTGATTGCTGGGACAGCATTTGGCGGAAGCTGGACGGCGATCGTAGGCGGGATGGCACTTTTTCAGCAACGGGCCGCACTTGCGGTGACGGCTGGAGATTTGTCGCAACTATTCCCGATGGCACCGCTGGCGGATCAGATGGTCTTCGCTGTTGCGTGGCTCGTGGTTGGCGTGCTCGGTCTTATTGTGCAGAGCAAAGGCGGCGTTGGGCCGGTACGACAGCATGCTCAGAAGCACCAGAAATGATACGATTTCTGGCTGTGTTCCTCAGTAGCTCAATTGGCAGAGCATTCGGCTGTTAACCGAAGGGTTGTTGGTTCGAGTCCAACCTGAGGAGCCAATCCTAACTCCAGGCATTTGACGCGGAATCGCTCGCTACCCTGTCTCGACCAAACATGACACGTTTCTTTTCGTACGTGGTCTCTAATACCAGACAAGAGAGGACAACCGGTTCGCAATTGGCTCGTAAGGTTGGCGCCGAGTTCGTTGGTACGTTTGGTCTTGTCTTCATGGGATGCGGTGCAGTGATGGTCGATGCTGTTTCAGGTGGACGAGTGACTCACGTTGGGGTTGCGTTGACATTTGGCCTCACCGTGATGGCGATGATATACGCGACTGGCCATATTTCAGGAGCGCATCTAAATCCGGCCGTCACCGTGGCGTTTGCGCTGACGAAGCGTTTTTCATGGCGTCAGGTGCCGTTTTATGTGGTGGGTCAGCTGGCTGCGGCGGTGGCGGCGAGCTTACTCCTGTTGAATATTCTGGGTCCCGTTGCCGCCCTCGGTTCGACTACGCCTTCGGGGAGCTTGATGCAATCGATCCTATTGGAGAGCGTTCTAACCTTTTTTTTGATGTTTGTTATTGCGGCAGTCGCGACCGACGGGCGAGCGGTAGGTGATATGGCGGGGTGGGCGATTGGCGGTACCGTGGCACTCGCGGCCATCTTCGGTGGGCCGGTGTCTGGTGCGTCCATGAACCCGGCACGTTCATTGGGTCCTGCTTTGGTTGCTGGTCAGATGGACCAAGTGTGGATTTACATTGTTGGGCCGCTTGCCGGAGCTATCGCGGGTGCCTGTGTGTATCAGGTGTTGCGGTGTGGCGGTGACGAAAAAACTGCCGACGGATGCTGTTAGATTGTTCGCTGCTAGGGATCGTAGGTGAATTCAAGGATTGCACCTGGGTTAGCCAGTTCGCGCGTTGAAACTCCAGCGTCGTCTCGCGTCGGCCCCACGTTGTCGGTGACAAGATAGAAAGCCTTCCCATCCGGTCGAATTGCGATGTCACGGTACCGGTTAGTGGACTTGAAGATCAGTGTCGGCGTTCCGATGACCTGGTCATGCGTTGCGTTGAGTGCGACGCGATATACGCCACCTCTGGTGAGGCTGGCGAGTAACAGCGAGTCTGACCATCCCGGCACGCCACTTATATTGCTGTAAATGTCGAGACCGGACGCAGCAACCGTGGCGGCGCCATTGGCGCTGAAGTTATAGTCGTTGCTGACGGAAAAGAACGTGGCGAGCGGTCGACGAAAGTCGGGATGCTGCCATGCCGTTTCTTGTTGATTGGGAACCGAGTCCGGTGGCTGGCGGACATTGGGCAAATCTTGGCATGCGGTTGGTGCAGACTCTGACCAATTTGCGTATACGTAGGCTTGATTATCTTGATGTCCGGCAATATCTGGCCATCCATAACTTCTGCCAGCTTCGATGCGATTGATTTCATCATCGGTGCTCGGGCCGTGCTCGGCTTCAAATAGTTGCCCCTCTGCGTCGAAGACAAGCCCCTGTGGATTACGGTGTCCGTAGCTATAGACGTGGCTTTGAACTCCATTGATTGTCGGGTTGTCGTCAGGAATCGAGCCATCAAGATTGAGTCGCAGGATTTTCCCCTGATATTTCGTCCAATCTGATCGGGAAATTTCATTTGCGGATGGGAGCACTTGAGCCAGAATTGGGTTGCAGCGATTCCGTTGCCAGTTGCCGCCTTGATCGCCGATTGAAAAATAAAGTTTTTGGTCAGGTCCGAAGATTAGGCGTCCTCCCAGGTGGTCATCGTGTGCTGGAAGTTCGGTGATGAGGTCGATCGGAGAACCGAGCGTCTTCTGTGTCGCATCATAGGTATACCGTTGGATTTTTGCGCGGACATCAATGCCGTCACCACGGTCAGTGTCATAGTTCCATCCTACGTACACGAAATTATGATCGGTTCCTCGGAGTAAGTCGGGATGGAGAGCCATGCCCAGAACGCCATCTTGGAGAACGGCTTGATAGGCATCAGGAA
>CAUZAW010000415.1:0-2719 GCA_963577735.1 Phycisphaerae bacterium
TTGTGATGAACACCGCCGTGTGTGGCATAGCCCAACCCATCCTGACCCACCACGGACCCGGAATGAAGTGTTACACGATTGCCCAGTACACAACCGTCATAGACCGCAACGTTGGGATAGATTACACAGTCGTCGCCGATGATGACATTAGTGCCGATATAGGAGTTGGGATATACGACGCAGCGGTCTGCGATCCGTGCGCTGGCAGCGACAAACACCATGGGATGAATACAGCAACCCTTGCCCAGGGTGGCTGTGGGGTGGATAAGGGCCTTGTCGGAGATGTCCGGTTGAGGATGTTGGCGGAACCCGTGCAGGATTACCATGGCCTCGCGAAAGGCAAAATAGGGGTCATCGGCTACCAACAACGGGCGTTTTTGTGTTGTCTTGACATAATGGGCTGACAGTATGACGGCGCCTGCCTTGGTGTCCTGTAGCTTTCTGATGTATTTGGGGTTGGCAACAAAGCTCACCTCGTCAGGCCCAGCCTCTTCAAGACCAGCACAACCGGCGATTTGCATCTTGCCATTACCTAGAATTTGAGCGCCGATGCTTGCAGACAGCTTTTCCAAGGTCATGCCCATAAGCCAATAGGATAGCCACCGGCCGAGAGTCGGTCGAACATGACTGGGGCTTATTTATGGGGTAATGACTGACCAAGGGCCGTTGGATGCGCCTGCCATCACGGCCTCGAGTACCTGCTTTAGTTGGACCGCCGCTTGGGAATCGGCGCCATCACTAGCCAGCAGCAGGTTCACCTGGTCCAGCGCTGACTTGGTATTGCCCTGCAAGTGTGATATCAGCGCCAGGTTTAGTTTGGGATCCAGGTCCCACGGTTTTTTATTTAAGCGGACAGTATAAAGTTCACGAGCCTTGGCATACGCCATTTGGGCGTGCTGTTGACGGAGTAAGGCGGCAAGGTTTAAACCGCGGTCTAGGTGAGCGTCGGCCAAATCCGGTGCCAACTCTATGGCTTTGTCCAGCGAAGCCAAGGCTCGTTCGTGCAGGTTCAGTTCCAGTTGAATCTTGGCCTTGAGGACATATGCCTCGGCGAAGTCGGGGTAGGTGGTGATCACCCCTTCTGCAAGAATGAGTGCTTTTTCCGTTTCTTTTTGAGCCCCATGGGCCAGGCGATAGGCGGTGCGGGCTTCGGCAAGACTAAGCTGTTGTTTAGCCTTGCGGCTTACCTCTGCCTTCTGGTTGAAATCACAGGCTGGGACCAGCAGCAGCAACGCAATTACGGCCAGCGAATTGTACTGGCGAGTCTTAGTTGTCATGTTATTAATATCGGAACACGGCGAGGTGGACGTTAGAGATTCAAAGCTCGACGTATTGCAGGTCAGTCTCAGATGGTTCGGCTCTGGCAGGGTATTGCACCTGGTCTGCAAAGACGCCGCCCATCTGCTGGCGTACGCTCTTGGGCTCATAGATTTGCTTGTCGGCCAGCCCACAGGCAGCTGCCAGGTCCAAGGCTATTTGGCCCTCATTCTTGGCTTGTTCAATGACATTGATGGCCTGATCAAATGACTGAAGTAGGTTATTGGCGTTCTCAAACGTGCCTGATTTCTCCGCCCAAGTCGCGCCGGGCAGCAACACGTCCGCTCTTGCTGACAGGCTATTGGCAAGGGTGTCGATCATCAGCAGAAATCTCTTGTTCACCGCCTTGGCAAGGTCATTGCTTGGCCAGGCTGCGGGGTAATTGCCGGTCAGCACCACGCCACCAATGTTGGACTGCTTATCATTTAGTTGATCAAGTAGCGCTTGGTAATCAAGTACCTGGCCATCGAAGTCATCAAGTGCACTACGCACGCCACGACTATTAGGACATTTTTCACTATAAACCGTGTAGCCGCCAGGGAAGGTTTTGTCTTGGCCTTCTATCGGTACCGGCCCCACGGCCAACAACGCCTGCTGGTCGAGCCCTCGCAGAAAACTGGCCAGCAGATAGGCCTCTTCACACGACAACATCGGGCTGACCATTAGCGCCAAAGAGCCGGGCCCCTTTTCATTGACGACCTTTTGCAATCCATCGCGAGCATCGCCATAGGCCCGGTCCCAGCCGCACTCAACCTGTACGTTGTACTGCTGGCGAGCTGGTGAACGCAGCCGGTCATCACTGTGCGCAAACTTCCACCCATAGCGAATCTCATCGCTGATCCACCATTTGTTGACCTGCATATTAGTCCGTGGCTTGATGCGGTAAATCTGTCCCTCGTTGTGGTGGATCGAGATATTGTCGCCCGATGCGGTAATACCGTCGATGCTGGGTGTTTCTGTCAAGTACCACACCCGCTGCTCGAAGAGAAAGTCCTTGTCTAGCAACGCCCCTACCGGGCACAAGTCGATAACGTTGGCTGAAAGTTCGTTGTCCAGTGGGTTACCTGGAAACACGTCGATCTGTTCCTGGTTGCCTCGGCCGAAAATGCCAATTTCACTGGTTCCGGATACTTCACGTGTAAACCGGACGCAGAGTGAGCACATGATGCAGCGATCAGAGTACAGCAACACGTTGGGCCCGATGTCCTTCTTGGGCTGCTTGATCTTGTCATCCTCGAACCGAGAAGTGCTTCGACCGTACTTGTAGCTGTAGTCCTGGAGGGAACATTCGCCGGCCTGGTCGCACACCGGGCAATCGATCGGATGATTGATCAGCAGGTATTCCATCACCGCCTTCTGGTTTGCCAGTGACTTTGGACTCTTGATGTAGACCTCCATGCCG
>CAUZAW010000416.1:0-2695 GCA_963577735.1 Phycisphaerae bacterium
GCACCGATATGATGATGGATCGCCGGCTCGCCATCGAGGCCTGCAAGATAAACGCCCACCACGTCGAAGCGGATCGGTCGGTCTGTCATGCCGTACCGGCGGGCCAATTTACAAGCCTGTATCGTCAATTTTCGTTGCTTCTGCTCGTTGACGTGAACTTCGGGTGGCGTATCACTCGAACCGGATTTTGTCGCCTTGACTTCCGCAATGACAAGCGTTTGTCGATCCAGAGCTTGGGCCACAATGTCGATCTCACCCAGTTGGTTGCGTAAGTTGCGGGCCAGTATGCGATGCCGTTGTCGACGCAAATGGCGGACGGCCATTCGTTCCCCGGACGGCCCCGTCGAGCGGAAACGATTAAACTGACACTGCAGATGAAGCCAGGGATTCATGCGATATACGCTACTCGGTGTGCCATGCCCCCTAGCAGGCAGTGGCCTTGCCCGTTATTGGCTGGCGTATCGATTCATGGCCACTTCCATTATCTTATCCGACATCTGCAGCAATGAGTCGTAGCTACCCTTGGCGAACAACTGCTCATTGTAGCGCAGCCTCAATTCCTTGAACTGCGCCTCGCGCAGTTTCTGGTCAATGGCCAGTTGAGCCTCGCGAAGTGAAATATTCTTGCCCTCGATCTTGGATTCAACAAAGACCCACCAGTATTCACTGACTCCCTGGACCTCCACCTTGATTCTCGGCGAGTACTGGCCTTGTTCAAGCTTGACCATAGCTTGGTTAATCACGTCGAACGCGAACGGCTCCTCACCGATGACCGGGTGTTCACTCTCTTGGCCGCCCCTGTCGCGATTGCGAGCATTGGGTGGCTTGCTGGCGACATCTTCAAAGGGCCTGCCATCAGCCAGTTCCTGGTCAATCTGATCTGCCAAAGTTTTCAGCTCGGGCTGCGGTTTGTCCTTGAGCCTGATCATCCGAAGCATACGGCTTGGCGGCGTCACAAACTGGTCGATGTGGGTGTAATAGTATTGCGCGATGTCTCGCCATGCGACGTTAATCTTGTGGGAAATCTTTTGTCGAAGATGATTCAGGACGAGTTGCTCCTGCCGCTTCTCTTCCAGTTTTTCTTCAATGGTTACGCCATAAAGCCTGTGCAGATTATGCTCAGCGATACTCGGCACGCCGCCGCCGAACTGGCGGATTAGTTGTTCACGGTATTCCTTGAGAAACCCTCTCACCACTCTTTCCTGGGATTCAGTCAACTCGCGCAGGGCCTCGCCCAGTATCAGGCGTTCTTCGACAATGCGGTGAAGCCTCAGGTCAATCAGCCTACGAATATTCTTGCGAAACTCGGCACGTGAATTTCGTCGACCTTGATCAATCAGACTCTCCTCCATGCCCTTAAAGACCGTGCTGACGTAAATAGGTTCGCCATTGGCCTGTCCTACCATGGCGTTAACAAGAAATGCTTGGTTCGACCGTGTTTGCACCGCTTGGCCTGCCGGTTCTGGTGCCGCTTCGATGACTTGTTCTACCGCCGCTGGTGTAACGGTATCTTGGGCAGCGCGTGGTGCGTGTGCGTCCAACTCGCCCTTCGATGAGCAACCAAATAGCACCACGCACAGACCGATGGCCGTGATCGGTAGATTCGTGCGGTGTAATCGCATGCGTGCATGTTAAACCGGCTCGTGATAGACGGCAATCTACCAGCTGCGTTCGAGATGCAGTGGTCAAACCAGCCAGATCCACCCAACGCAGGGTCATTCATTACCGGCAGCCCGACAAAATTGTCCAACCGTTGAAGAGCCCGGTCGTATCAGTCTGAATTCTCTTGCGTGTTTAGGCTGCAGGGCGCACGCTTGTGCTGGTTTGAACGATTATGCAGGCAAGATCATTCGGCTGGAGGGCTGGACAAGATGCCAAAGCGAGAAAGTTATTGTGACATTTAAGTTAGATGGGGGCATGGTCGATGCAGCGATTTATAGGGAGCTTCTTGCCCACTGGGACATGCGAAAGTGGCAGGTAGCTCACAACGTGAAAATGAGGCGGGGTGTTGTGTGTCGAACGAGTACGTGACGGAGAAAGGTCGGGCCACATGGGTCCGTTCGCGGCCGGTTTATGGCTAAGCGAGTATTGAGGAGGTTTTACATGTCAGCGCGCAAGAGAATTACGCATGGGTTCACACTCGTGGAGATTCTGATCGTGGTCGTGATCCTAGGTGTTTTGGCGGCTATCGTCATTCCCGAGTTCACCTTGGCCGAAAACTCGGCCAAGCAGAGCAACCTAGAAACGCAGTTGCAGACAATCCGTAGTCAACTCGAGCGGTATCGGGTTCAGCACGACAATACCTATCCGACAATCGAGCAGATGTTCAATAATCTTGTTGCTTCGACAGGTCCTGACGGCAGCACTCTGGGCGTCATCAATGGGCCGTACCTCCAAAGGAAACCGGCGAATCCGTTCGTGGCCGGTACCAACGGCACGGTGGTTGTGGCCGCGGGTAGCGCCGCTTCGACCAATGGATGGACTTACGACGATACGACAGGCGTCATAAAGTGCTCGCTGTCGACGGCAATCAACGACAGGCTGACCTTGGATGCCAGCAACGTCGAAAATTATTGATCGCCTAAATTGAAACTCAGTCACCACGACTGGAGCAGCTAAGCAAAGGAACCAAGATATGAGGTCCCTGCGTTATCTAAATACGGTTCTCATTCTGATTGCTATTTTGCTGACACTG
>CAUZAW010000417.1:0-2687 GCA_963577735.1 Phycisphaerae bacterium
CGGTTCGACCGGCGAGTTCTATGCCCTCGACTTTCAAGAGTTTGTAGAGACAAACTCCGTCATGCTGAAAACTGCCCATGCCCTGGGCGTTCCCGTGCAGGTGGGGGTAACAGCTTTGTCCACGCGACAGGTCCTGCAACGCGTGAACTGGGCTGCGGAGAATGGCGCCGAGGGCGTCCAGGTGGCTTTGCCCTTTTGGCTGCCGCTTAATGACGATGAGGTGCTTACTTTCTTCGATGGCGTCGCCAGGGCAGCGAGGTCTTGCTACATCGTGCTCTACGACACGATGCGAGCCAAGCGAAGTATAAGCCTTGAGTTGCTTCTGCGAGTACGCGAACTGGCGCCGAACCTGATCGGGGTAAAGCATTCCGGTGGGCTTCAACTAATTGGCCCGCTTCTTGAGGCCGTGCCCGGCTACGCGATCTTTACGGATGAAACCGAACTTTACAAGGCCACCAAGCTAGGTGCGTCCGGCATGTATTCCAGTATTGTCCTGACCAACCCCGCGCTCATGCTGGAGCTTTACGATGCCTGCAAGCGAGCTGACGACGCGGCTGCCGAGAAGCTTTCGGCGCGTATTGAGAGGTTCGTGACCGAGGCCATTTATCCGCTGTACGCCGAGTCTGCCGACAACGGCTATTGGGACAGTGCCATTGACCGGCTCCAAGCAATGCTCAATCCCAACATGCGATGCGGGCTGCGTTGTCGTCTGCCTTATAGATCCTGTAGGCAACAGGACCTCGACCAGGTCAGCAAGTGGATCGAGCAGAACGATCCCCAGCTGTTCTGTTGATAGCAGGGCGTTGCGCAACGTTCAGGCCGCCATAGGCCTAACTGTTGTCGCTGGATACACCTATCGGCACGACGGCATAAAACTGAGACCACAGCATGGCAAACCAGCGCTCCGCGTGGATGCGCAATCCCAGTTCGTTGAAGTGGTCCATGTCGTGACGAAACTTTGGGCCCAACATGTCGTCTGTTGTCGGTCCCTGGTAGACAAGGGGACTGTTCCAAAGCGCCTGCTGCCCGTGGCGAATAGCTTGGGAATCGGACTCGGGGTATGGGGCTACCGCTTCCTGCGCTACCATCCACGGAATTCTGTAGCCAGCATCGCTATTGAGCGACTCGATGATGTTTATCATTGACTGGACATATTGTTCGCTGGTCGTGCCATCGCGGGCATCGGAATAACCCTGGTGCCAGAGCACTGCCTTGACGCCTTTGGGCCCAAGCATCTTGGCCAGTCGCGATAGTTGCAGGTAGGGCCCTTGCCCCGGTTGCGGGTAAGTGCTCTTCGCGTCTCGATCGGGGTTCGGTCGCTCCACCAGTGGCGCTGTGTTGCGCAGTGGTTGCCACGTTCCGGCCTTCGTGCCGCCCTGGCCCGTGGAGATCAAGGCGATGGGCACTTGAAGTGATCGGACAAGCATATCGCCGAGAATGGGCCACGGTGACCCGCCGTGGTTGGTGGCCAGTGGCTGTGGATCATAAGCCGGCCGCCAGCATGAACCGTCGAAGCACACGACCCGCTCGTCCTGGGGCAACTGGGGTGGCCAGCCGCTGTTGGCCGAGTTGGACTGGCCGGCACAGATAAACACGTCGCCTATCCCGACATGCATGACCAGGGCGGGGCGTTGGTAGTAGTCCGTCAGTGGGTAGCATGGACCGACAAGGCTTGCCCCGGGAGTCTGCTTCCAGGAGGTGGAATTGTCACCGGCGACGCGGACCTCAAGGCGATACCAGCCGCCGGCCTTGCCCGTCAACTTGCCGGCGTAGTTGACCGAACCACTTTTGAAGCCGCCGGCAGTGGCGGCCAGATCAACCCAGTCAGTTGTCTCGCCGGTATGTGTTCGATACTCAGTGTACGTTGGGAGGAGCAGTAGCCGGGCCTGGACTTGGTCCTCCACGCGTGGGGCCTCGATGACGACTGGTATGACCGCCTGGCCATCGCCGTCACGTTGAAACACCTGGTAGTCCAGCGGGCTGAGGATTTCTACGGCCATACGCTACGCCCTTGTTACCCGACCTTGGCAAGTCTATATTTGTCATATTAGCAATTGCGGTGATACTTGGGCGTGTACGATGGGCCAAGCCCAATATGGCCGTGAGGGTAAGATATAGACAGGTGCTATGCAGAGGCCAGATGCGTATCCGGCCGCCAAACTGAAACTAAAGGAATCAAAATGGCGATTATAAAAAGCGTTGAACTGGAACAGGTATGCGTGGGTGGCGAACTTGGTGATCGTCTTGAACGTTCGGCCAGTCACCTGTTGAGCTGGATAGGCACAAAATCATTTCCATCGCTTGAACAGGACCCCGCCAATTATGCCTGGGGCGCGGATTTTCAGGGCAGGTGGTTGGACGCGGTCTCTCGGTTGGCACGATGCGTCGATGTTCAGAAGGATGAACTGGACCGGATGGCCGCGGTCATCCTTGATTGGCAGAAGCCCTGCGGTAGTTTTAATCCAGGCAAGACATTCCCGACGATGTTCGGTGATGCAAGAGGATTGATTGGCCTTGTCGAGTACTTTTGTCTCAGCGGAGATGAGAAATACCTGGAGGCGGCCAAGCGTCTTGCCGATCGTTACCCCCAAGTTTGCCGTGAAGTGTATCCAGACACTTCGAAAACCCCGGAAACCTTTTGGGCCTCGACCGTCATCGAGGGGTTGGTGCGATTGTGGGAGCAGTGC
>CAUZAW010000418.1:0-2677 GCA_963577735.1 Phycisphaerae bacterium
GTCTTGATATTCGTTCGAATTGGCGTAACCGGCAGTCTTTGCCCAGGTTGCCACAACTATCCGGCGAGACAAAATCGCAATCCGGCCGAGCACAAGAGCAGTTACTTGCTTATCAGATGGCGGCCTCAGTCTCATATTGATTGGCTGCCAACGCACGGATCCGGTCGCAGGCATGGATGCTGAAAATCAGCACCGATTCATTTGGCCAATGTGCCAGGGCAGGTAACCTGGGACCGAAGATGGATTCGTGGACATGCCGGCCAACTACATATGACTTGCAGTTCTGATCCATTATGGAAACATGATGTATACGCGATCGGAAGAACGGAGCCGCTAACTTGCCACAGAACTGCGATGACAAATACAAACCATTGGCCCTGCGCGCCTGGCAGATACAAGTCTTCGATGACGCCGATTACGTGTCGCAGGCCACTGACAAGGCCATTGTTGAAGCAAAGCGGTACGGAATTACCCACATTGAATTTGCCAACCTGGCCTTGACGCTTCCGGATGCCTACACCGACAATCCCTCGCCACCCTGTCGCAACTGGGTGTTATGCGGCCTGAGCTTTCGTGATTTCCCTAAACTGGCTCGCCACGACGTGCTGCACAACGGGCCCGCGACCATCACCCGAGCGCAGCGGCAAGCTGATTTTGATTACACGCGAGAACTGTTCGGCCGCGTGAAGGCGGCCGGCCTTGGTGTGATCGCCTGGCATCATGTGCGCCGTGACCTGCCCGATGAACTGTCGCAGGAATACCCCGACGCAACGTCGAGCAACCTCGATTTCCTCAGGGATTGGGAGCAAGCCACGCTGAGCGAATTCTTCGAGATTTTGCCCGAGGTGGACATGATCGCCGTCACCTCCATGACCGAAACACCCGGAGTCGCCGACCAGAATGATCGAGGTCGGTATGTCCGGCAACTGGCAGGCGTGTTCGAGGGCATGAACCAGGCTTGCCGGCAAAAGGACAAGACACTTATTATTCGCGATTGGGGGTCCGTGGGTAACAATGTAAAAGGACCGCAGATTTTCCACGAGGCGATTGAGAGTCTACCCCATGACGTCTGTATCCATATAAAGAACGTACTTTTGGATTTCGTGACCAATGCCGAGATACCCAACCCCAACGTGAACAAGTACCCTGACCGACCGCTCATCGTGGAATTTGACGTCTACGGCGAATACTTCGGCCGGGCCGACATACCTTATGTTGACCCGCAACACTATTGCCAAAGGCTCGATTCCCTTTATGCGCTTGAACCGTACGGTGTCACCGCACGGATAGCCTTTGAAGTTGGCCGCAAGCCTCGACGTTACGCCAGCATTTTTGAATCACCAAACGCCGCCAACGCCGTCGCCTTTTCCCGGTGGTCGCAGGATGCGGCCCAGAACAAGCCGATCGATCAATGGTTCAGTTTTCTGGCCTCGTCACGGCGGTGGCAAACCTATTTCTGGCAATGGCTGGCAGATCGGTACGGGCCTGAGGCCGGCCCCCTGCTCGCTAACGTGTTCGGACGAACCCCCCAGATTGCGCACGGGATTTTTGCGCCCCTGTGGAGCGGGTACTGGCACTCCTTTAACGTCATGGAACACACAACGCTGCCCTGGCCTCCCACCAACCTGGAGCACCACGGGTCTGTGCCTTGGAACCCACCTAGAGAACATTCACAGTCTGACATGGCACCTCGTGACAACGACTTCGCCTGGGTCGTGGGGTGGCTGGCGCCTAACACCCCAATTGAAACTATCGGCTGGAGCCAACTTGTCGCCCGCAAGCGGGAATCTTTGCGGCTGGCACAACAGTGCGTTGACGAGATTGCCGACCAAGGCCCATCGGTTCTCCAGGCGGAAGATTTCGCCGATCTTGATCTGCTTTTTAAACAGCTGGTGGTGATCTGCCAGGGTGACCTGCGTACAGGCCAAATCCTTGCCGCAGTGAAGGGGCCAACACCCGCGAATGCTTCAAGCACCGACAAAAATCTGGAAATTTTAGCCGACGAGTCGCAGGAAATTGCACGCCTGGCCCGGACCGCCTTCGGCGATGACTTTTTCGGTGAGTTTCCGCTGCGTATGGAAGCCTGGGCCGGGTGGGCACGCAGCGTTGCCGCGGGCAATCCACCGGACAGCGGAATCTCTGTCTGAGCCCGGATTTCCCAAATGCCGATGAGTGTCTTTGCAACGCCCGACGGTGTAGCCGGGCGTAGGTCATATGGGAAATATCGGCTAAACTACTGCCCGTGACTTTGAGGAGGCCAACCATGCACCGCACGCCGCAAGAACACCGGGACGAGTTCCAGGATCTGGGTTACACCGTCTTTGAGGGCGTCCTGTCAGCCGACGAGTGCGCGTACGCGCAGGAAGTCTTTGATGAGGTCCTGAACAAGGACACCAAGCCGCCGGTCATCTACGAACCTATCAGAAATGCGCGCCGGCAGATGAACTACCTCCACTGTGAACCGCGTCTTTCAAAGTTTGGGCATCACCCGCGTGTGCTCGAAGCGGTGGGGGGATTGTTTGATCGGCCGTTTCGGCTGGACCACACGCCGACGCCGACAGCGTTGTTCCAAGGTGAGTCCGGCGGGTTGCCGGGCGTGCCAGGCAAGTGGGGAGGTCATCTCGACTGGCCATCCAAACCGCCCACCCCGTCAGAGATCAACGGCTTCGCCAACGGC
>CAUZAW010000419.1:0-2676 GCA_963577735.1 Phycisphaerae bacterium
TTTCCTTCGCGTTGGGTGATCCCATGGAAGCATCAATCAGATTGCGTAGTCTGCTTCGCAGCAAGCCCGATGAATCACCCCTTCCGCGCATGGCCTGCGATCTGCTGGCTCGGGCACATTTGGCCACCGGACGATACGAAGCGGCATCGGGCGTGTTTGCCAATATGGCACTGACCGCCGCCGACTTTCGATTCGCCCTCAAGGTCGCCGAGGCAGACACTTACATCGACGCCCAACGCAACAACTCGGCCGTCGCCGCCCTGGTCAGGATCATGGCCGATACCCGCACGCCGCCGTACTGGTTAGACCGTGTCCTGGCCCGCATCGCAGCGCTTATTCCGGCCGATCGGATCGTCCACCTGATTGATACCATGCTGCCCAATATCTCCAATCAGCCATTGGTACAGCTGTACAAAGCCAATGCCATCGCCCACAGTGGAGATCCGCAGCGCGCCACGAGGATCATCGCCCGCGTACTGCGTCACCGTCCCGACGCACCGCGGGCGCTGATCCAACAGGCTCGTCTGGCCGGGCAAACGGGAAGATCGCAGGACGCCATCAAACTCTACCGCAAGCTGATCCAACAAGGCGGTGCCCCGGCTGAAACCGCGCGCCGCGAGTTGGAACGGCTCCAACAAGGGCCTCTCGGAATTGAAGGTGTTTGGTGGGGTGCACCCGACCACATCCCAAGCGAACCACAAGCCAATTTGAACTTGTAGCACCCTGTGATAGGCGCTAGATATCTCGTGAAATTACATACTAAACAGACCGTCAAACACCAAAGATGGAACGGCACCGCTGCATTGACCGCTGCCATGATGGCAGTACTGCTGTTGATCGTACCCGTAAGCGGTGACAGGCCCAATGTCCGGACAAGACAACCGACGCGCGATCCGTTTGCAGCAATGGTTGAGGCCAACCGCGATGCCGTGCTGGCCGTGGGCACCTATGGGTTCAAGGATACGCCCACCGGCCAATACTACGGCACCGGCTTTGTTGTAGGCGACGGAAATATTGTTGCAACTAACGAACACGTAATTTCCGCGATTAGGAAGAAAAAAAAACTAGACCAACTGACATTGTTTCTACCGGGCCAGCGTCCGGGCCGAGGGCGGCCGGCGAAACTGATCGGGCAAGACAAGTTCCACGATGTGGCCATCCTGCGTTTCGCCGGTCCATCGATCAAGCCACTGACGTTGGACATGAAGGGCAGGCCCGCCCAAGGCCAAACCGTTGGCATCATCGGCTATCCGATCGGCATGCACCTGGGCGTAGTACCCGCAGCGCACAAGGGCGTCATCGCGGCCATCGTGCCCGCAGTGCGCCCACTGCCCAAAGGCACCAAGCTCACGCCTGAGCTAGCCAAGACCATACAACACCCCTACCAGTTCTACCAGCTTGATCTGGTGGTCTATCCTGGCAACAGCGGATCGCCCCTGTTCGACGTACAAACCGGCAAGGTGCTGGGTGTCATCAACAAAACCTTGGCCGCTAAAACACGTGAACACCTGCTGACCAACCCCAGCGGCATCGCCTATGCCGTGCAGATACGATGGGTTGATGAGCTGATCACTAGATATCGAAAGAGCGTAACCGCCAAGGAGATTCGACCATGACCTGTTCGTGTAAACATTGCCGACGCCTAAGCATCGCCTTGGTTTGCGTGCTGGCAACCCTAGCGACTGGCGGATGCGGTGATTCGGCGCAGAAGAACCTCGAAACTGCCCAACTGGCGATCAGCCACGGCAATTCCAAGACCGCATTGGATTTGGCTGAGAAGGTGCTGGCGGTTCAACCGCAGAACGTTGACGCCCGAGTGGCCCAGACGCAGGCGTTACTGATGCTCAACCGGCTCGATGCCGCTCAAGAAGCCGTCGACGAGTTGATCAAGCTATCACCGGATCATGAGCAGGGCCATGCCTTGTGCGTCGACTGGACGTTTCTACAGATGAGTAACCTGCTGCGCAAAAGTGACTTTGTCACCAACCCAGAACATCAAGAACAGTTCGAACTGGCACTGTCGATCGGCCGCCGCGAAACCGATTGGTTGGCGCCGCGCGACGACAAGGTGGGCCAGTCACTTTATCTCAAAGCCCATTACAAGGGACAGCAACTGCGTCGCCTGGACCGAATTTTGGACGCTAAGCGCAACACCATCAATCGCCACTCGCCTGACGATCCGCAAAACGAGCAGGTTCAGGCCCAGATCAAACAGTTAGAACAGGACCGCAAGACGTTGGTCAGCCTGACCATGCAAGGCCTGCAACGCGCACTGGAGACCCAACCCAATCATTTCAAAGCTGCCGAACTCTACGCCCGAATGCTGATCGACCACGAGGACTGGCCACAACTGTGGATGCTCGCGCAGAAGCTGGTCAAGCAACAGGACCTGACCGCCTCCCTGGCTGAGCGGATGGTCATCACCATGCTACGCATGCCCGATAGTCACCAGAAGGCTTCCGACCGGATTCAAACCGGCCTACAGATACAACACCAAGTGGCTGAAAAGTATAAGAACACGGCCGACTGGATCATCTCCAGCGCCCGGCTGCATCTGGTCCAGAACGAACATGACACGGCCAAAGCGTTACTCGAGAAGCTGTATCAACGGACCAATATAACTTCACCGCAACGCATCAATCGCCAGTACCTGATGGCACAATGCCACTACGGCCT
>CAUZAW010000420.1:0-2653 GCA_963577735.1 Phycisphaerae bacterium
TTCCTATTACTTTTTGCAGGTGGTTCTGCATCCGCTTCCAGACCGGGCGCATCCATGGCCGCGCCTTACCTTTCAAACTCCGGCCCAAGCCATACTCAAGCCAAAACGGGTATCCAGGCTTACCGCCCAGGCCCTTGATGTTGGTGCCCACAAACAACCTGGGCCGCTGGCGTGATTCTTGCATCCCGCTCTGGTCTATCTGGATGCTATTGCGCATCCTGCCGGTCTGTGGTGTTGGTGGCCGCCCGGGTGCTGATGATCTGTACGTTGAGCCTGGCCAGTGCTTGCCCGTGCCGGATCTGCTCAGGTAGCTGACCAGCCGCCGCTGCAACGCGGTGGCAGCTTCGAGCATACCGGGACGAACGCCTGTCCTGTACAGGTGGTCGCGGAAGTCGTCGCCAAACCATCGCACGGTAACCGGCATTAATCGGTCTCCTCGCACAGTAGTTCCAGCACGCTCGACCTGGTGAAACTGTTCACCCGCACGGACTGAATATCGAACGTCCGCGACACGTTGGAGCCGCTTGTTGAGTCGGTGTATAGCACGCGGTCTTTGGCCACGATGTCCTGCCCGACAGATGTCAGCAATGTGTACTGGCGTCTGTTGCGGTTGGCCGCGTAAACGTCCGCTTCCGACCCGCCCGTCTGCTGGATCATGCAGGGCACATTGGTCAAGTGGTTCGCCCAACTGAGCGACGGCGAGCCGTTCGCCAGCGAATCAGATCGACGCTGGATGGTCACGCTCTGCTGGAACAGGTGGATGGGTGCGCCGATTGCCGTCATTAGTACGCGCCCCCAACGGCAACGTCAGACAGTGACCGCAAACGCGCGTCAATACCGTCGCTGATTGTCACCTGATCGGCCAGGCTGTAGCTGTAGCCGCCCAGCGACTCGCTACCCAGTGCCGTGTTCAGCGTCCTTGTTGCGAATGCCTGGGAAACCAGCTCGTTGCAAATTCCAGATACACTGTCGGGAATACTCGCGTATCCGCCCCGATACTCAATCATCACATTGCGGTCATGGCTGGCCCCAGATTGGCGATGGCGGGCGCGGATATCAACCAGTCCTGTGGCGTGGTCAGCCTGATACTCTTGGCTGTTATCGTCGGCGTACAGTAGTGACACGTTTGTATTCAGTGCGTCCTGGCCGCCTATGGGGGACAGTTCGGCGGTCGGCACGTTAACCGTCTGCGTTGCGTCCCATCCTGAAACGGCGTCGATAGCCGTGACGAGGGTCGCCACCGTGGCACTATCTGCAAAGGTCTTGTTGGCCTCTGACCAACTGCCGCCGGTACTCAGCGAACGCAGGCGGACGCCGCCGTTTTGGCCTTCGCCGTCGTGGAATACTTGCGCGTTAGCTCGGATGTCTGATCCGGTATATGTCACGCGCAAAGCTTCAGACATCCCCAGTGCGACGCGATTAATGTAAATGATTGGATAGTTATGGACGACGTAAGAATCTCCAGGGTCTTCCCGGTGCCATTCGCAGTAATTAGCGGCGGCAAACCTGCGACCCGCGATGCCCTCGATGCGGTCGGACCAGATATTTATCAGTTCGGTCAGGATTGTGTCGTGTGTCGTTACGCCGATCCCGATATGCCTCTTGGCTGACGCCAGCGTGGTCAACGCCCTGCTGTCCATGGACACTGACGACCCGGATGATACGCCGGCACCGTCCCAGGTCAGATCAGCAACGTCGAGAACCTTGTCCGTGATTGCAGGACTTCCGCCTGCTCTGTCATAGAATGTGGCAACCACGCGGGTGCCCACGCTGATGCTCGAAGGGAAGTCAGCCGTGTATAGATCGCCGCCCCGGTCGGTCATCGCAATGTCATAATCGCCGATCGAGCCGTTTGACCATGTGGCCCAAGCGGTGTTTGCTACATCCCAGACCTTGTAGTCGGATGGATTTCTGATGATGACGTAAAGATTAGCCGACGCCCCCTGGTACATAATCTGCAGTTCGTTGGCCATCGTTTACTTCTTTCGCTTAGGCGCTGCGACTGATTTATTGCGGGCAGGCCCGTCGAACGATTTGGCTGGCGGGCGTTTTTTTCGCTTGCCTCGGCCAGCTGTTTTCTTTTTGCTTGTTTTCTCTTGCATGCGATTGCCCCTGCGCCACCCCGGTTCCCTTGTATGAATGAAACTCGCGAGAACCGGGGTGCGTGGGACTTATATAAAACGCACTAACTGCTCAGGATCTCATCGACCGAACTAAGGTCGTTATCCGATGCAGGTGCGTGCTTGGGATTAAACCCAATTGCAACCATACCGACGTCACTGGTTGCAACGGCAACCGTAACCTCAGCGCGAACGTACCTGTCGCCTTCGGTTAGGTCTTGAGCAGATATATTCACGATAGCCTGCTTGTCGTCATCGCTTCCGGCTTTCGTCAGTTGCGTGCTGCTCTTGACCGTGGTGCCGAAAGTTGAGTTGTCTGAGCCTGACTTGACGGCCATGTCAAGCGTCGCGCTTGAGCCAAGCGTGCCAGCACACAGGATGAAGCTCACGTTGTCATAGAGTGACATATCTACGCCGTCGCTGTTCACTGTGCTTGCGGCTGTCTCGTCAGGATCAATTACCGCAACAACTGCGGCGGATTCCGAACCTAAATAGTTGAAAGACATTTTTAAACTCCGTCTTTTAAAGTTTTA
>CAUZAW010000421.1:0-2649 GCA_963577735.1 Phycisphaerae bacterium
TGAAGCATCTCCGTACATGAACCTGTTGTTCTACCCGGAGCCAGTCAAGTTCAAGCGTCACCAGCCACTGGACCCGAATCGATTTCAGTATCTTGAAGGGTGCGTGCGGGAAGATGCTTCGTACGAAATTCCTGTGTTCGGATCAAATAACGATCGGCCGCTTTTGTACGTGAGCTTTGGCAGTCTTGGTTCTGGCGACACGAAACTACTGCAACGGCTGATGATGGCGGTGGCCAATCTACCGGTTCGGGCACTCTTTAACCTGGGGGATTACGAAGATCAGTATGCGGCAACAGAGATTCCATCCAATATCCATGTCGCCGCCTGGTATCCACAGCCTTCCGTCATTGCCCAGGCCGATGCAGTCATTCACCATGGCGGCAACAACTCATTCAATGAATGTCTCTATTTCGGCAAACCGGCCTTGATCATGCCGTACGTATGGGACGGACATGACAACGCTAAACGGATCGCAGAAACCGGTCACGGACTTCACCTGCACCGGAACCGATGGTCAGAAGATGAACTGGCGCGTTGTATCGATCAACTGCTGAACGATGACACCATGAAATCGAAACTGGCGATCACCTCGGCGCACATGCAGGCGCATCACGGTCCATCGAGGGCTGCAGAAATCCTAGATACGCTAATCGTTCCGTAGACTTCGGTCCACTAGCCTTCAAGTCCAGCAAGCTGGCGCAGTCGTCTTGCGGCTTGATTGTGGCGGCGCATGAGATCCAGTTCGTCGATATCCGCAGCATGCCCGTCCTCTACCCGCCAAGTGCCACCCACCATCACCCGGTCTGCGCGACCGGTTCCGCAAACCACCAACGTCGCGAGGGGGTCATGTCCTCCGGAGTGACGTAACTCGTCGAGGCGAAACAGGGCCAAGTCCGCTTCGAGCCCCGGCTCGATTCGGCCAATGTCGTCACGCCCCAAGCACCGCGCACCGCCTTCGGTGGCCCAACGCAGTGCATCCGCATGGCCTACTGTTGCCGCGCCGCTTTGGAGCCTCTGCAATAACAGAGCCTGTCGTACCTCCTCGATGAGATTCGAAGCGTCGTTGGATGCCGAGCCGTCCACCCCGAGTCCCAGAGCGGCACCGGCAGACTCGATAGCGCACGCCGGGCAGATTCCGGAAGCGAGATACATATTCGAATGAGGACAGTGACTGACCCCGACTCCTGCGGTACCGAGGCGCCCGATTTCACCATCTGTGAAATGGATGCCATGGGCCAGCCAGGTGCGAGGCTGTAGCCAGCCACATTCTTCGAGGTAATCAAGTGGCCGCATGCCAAACTTTTCCTCACAATACTGGTTTTCGTCTTTGGTTTCCCCAAGATGGGTATGGGTGCGGACGTCAAGACGGCCGGCAAGCGCTGCGGTCTCGCGCATCAATTCGCCACTGACAGAAAACGGTGAGCAAGGAGCCAGGGCCACTTGAATCATGGCCCCCGGCCCCGTTTGGTGATGTTCTGTCACGACCCGTTCGCAGTCAGCAAGAATGGCATCCAGTTTCTGCACCACGCGGTCCGGGGGCAGACCACCGTCTTTAGCGGAGCGGTCCATGGAGCCTCGGGTCAACATAACGCGAATGCCTAACTGGGACGTTACTTCGGCCTGGATATCGACCGCCTGCTCCAGCCCCGCTGGGTAGATGTAATGGTGGTCGGATGTGGTGGTGCAGCCCGACAGCAAAAGCTCGGCAAGCGCGAGTTCTGTGGCTACCGAGAGCATCTCGGGGTCAAGTTTGGCCCAGACCGGATAAAGTGCCCGCAGCCAGCCGAACAGTTCTTTGCCGAGGGCGGGTACAAGCGCCCGCGTCAGGGTCTGGTAAAAATGATGGTGCGTATTAACTAGGCCCGGCAGAACGACGTGTTGAGATGCGTCGAATACCGTGTCGACCGATTGTCTCGGTTCTTGTCCCGCTGCGACGAGTTCCGTAATTCGGTGATCCTCAACAATGAGTCCTCGATCAGCGCCATCGGCAAAGATCGCAAGCGGGTCTCGAATCCACAGTCGAGGCATGGTGCCTACTTCAATGGTTTACGTCAGAACAAAAAACCCGCTCCCGTAGGAGCGGGTTTTCGTTGAGACAACGAGTGGATCCTTACTCGGGCAACTTATCGTCGACGCCTTGTACGTACCAGTTCATCGTCGCCAGCATCGGGAAGTCGGCAGCCACTTCACCCGCGGGAACCATTAGTTCGCCGGCCTGGTTGTAAATGGGGCCAGTAAACGCATGGAGCGCACCAGAGGTCAGTGCTGCCGTCGTATTCCGGGCCATTTGTTCCGCCGAATACGGCATATTTGTAAACGGCGCCATGACTACCATTCCTGGGCCCATGCCATGCCAGGTGTCCCCAGATGTCCATGTGCCATCAAGGACGGCCTGGGTTCGGGCGACGTAATACGGTCCCCAGGCATCAATGATTGCTGTCAACTGGGTATCCGGAGCAAAGTGGATCATGTCAGAGGCTTGTCCAAAAGCCTTGATCCCCCGAGCCGCTGCCGCCTGGATTGCTGCGGTGCTGTCCGTGTGCTGCGTAATGATGTCGGCACCCTGATCCATCAGCACCTTGGCTGCGTCGGCTTCTTTGCCCGGGTCATACCACGTGTACACCCACACGACTTTAACCTTCATGTCCG
>CAUZAW010000422.1:0-2633 GCA_963577735.1 Phycisphaerae bacterium
AAAGAGAAATCAAAGAAACCAGTAGTGGCGATCTTGATGGACGTAGCCGCTAGTGGGGGGTATTACACGGCCTGCGCAGCCGACCATATTGTGGCCTATCCCACGGCCATTACTGGTAGCATCGGCGTGATCGTCCAGACGGTCAGCCTGCAGCCGGCACTGGCTAAATTTGGCATCACTGCCGAAGCAATTACCAGCGGGCAAAACAAGGACGCAGGCTCACTTTTCAGCACACTCACACCACAGCAGCGAAAAGTCATCCAAAAGCTGGTAGATGACTTTTATGACAGGTTCGTACAAGTAGTGAGGCAAGCAAGACCCAGCATTATGGCCAGGCATTTCACCGAGGTGACAGACGGGCGAATACTCAGCGGAGACGAGGCACTGAAGGTAGGGTTGGTAGACCAGGTTGGTGACCTGTACGACGCATTAACACATGCTAAGCGGCTTTCAGGCATTTCAGCAGCAGACTTGCTGCTATACCATCGTCCGCTGGCTTACGCCGGATCACCGTATGCCACCACGCCTGGCGCCAACAGCGGACCGGTCACAACCCAGATCAACCTGGCTCAATTTAATATCACAGACACATTTGCCGGTTCATCATTGGGCTTTTTCTACCTGTTACCCGGCTACGCGCCCTAAACGGCCAAGGCTCACTAAACTGCAGACACAGGCTCTTGAGGTCACTGGCCAATTGAACATAATATGCATTACCGGACGTTTAGCAGGGGCTTAATCCAACTACAGCAGGAACCACTCAGGAAGTCAGGCCTTGTGTAACCTTGGCAATCGCCTGCGGATAAGCCTCACATTCGAGGGCAAAAACCCGTTCGGATAGTGTTTGGGCCGTGTCGCCGGCTTCAACTGGGCAGGACCGCTGGACAACAATCGGGCCTGTGTCGTACATCTGGTCAGCAAAGTGAACTGTGCAACCGGTAACATTGCATCCTGCGGCAAGTACAGCCTCATGCACGCGTTGACCATACATCCCTTTGCCGCCGAAGTTAGGCAGTAATGCCGGGTGGATGTTGAGCACGCGACCGGCAAAATCATCAGGTATTTTCAGCAATGACAACCAACCGCCCAGGCAGACCAACTGGGCTTGCACCTGGCGGACATGGTCGAATATTGCCTGGGAAAACTGGCTGGCGTCGCCATAGGACTTGCGTTCGACGACATGGGTTTCCAAGCCGAGCCGGCGGGCTCGTTCGAGGCCGACAACCTCTGGCCGAGAGCTGATCACGACGTTGATGCGTGCGTCTAGCTTACCCTGGTCGATATGCTGGGCGATATTCTGCATGGTCCGGCCGCCACCACTGATCAGAATGGCCAGCCGGAGCCTTTTGCGTAGTTGTACGCTGATACCCTCTTGCACGCCGCTAAGATACTTGAGCAGTGACCATCACTCAAAACACGTCCGGCGCCCGCATGCGTACTACACGCTTGGCGCCATCGCCCACGGGAGCTTTGCACCTAGGCAACGTCCGGACGTTCCTGGTCAATTGGACCATGGCGCGGCAGAACGGATGGCGGATTGTACTGAGAATTGATGACCTAGACGGACCACGGGTCAAGGAAGGTGCCGACCGCGGCGCTATCGAGGACTTGGCTTGGCTGGGGCTGGACTGGGACGAAGGGCCTGTCTACCAGTTGGCCGACATTTCCGCTTATCGCGATGCTATCAACAATCTTCAAGAGCGCAACTTGCTTTATGCCTGCACGTGTACTCGCAAAGACATTGTCGCCGCCCAGTCAGCCCCGCACGACAATGAACACGAACTGCGTTATCCAGGCACCTGTCGGCCCAAAGATTGGCCGGATAATTGCTCAAAAACAATTGCGAACAAAACGCGGCCCGCGGCCCTCCGCGTCATCGTGCCTGATGAACCGCTCACCTTTGACGACCAATTCTGCGGGGCACAAAGCATCCATGTTCAAGCACAGGTAGGCGATTTCGTAGTAGCCACCAAGAAGGCGATGGCGGCTTATCAACTGGCGGTGGTCGTCGATGATGCTAGGCAAGGCATCACCGAGGTGATCCGCGGAGATGACCTGCTGCGGTCCACGGGGCGACAACTGCTCCTCTACCAATTGCTCAAACTGACCCCCCTGCCACGTTATTGGCACCTGCCGTTGGTCATTGGCCCCGACGGGCGCCGCTTGGCCAAGCGGCATGGTGACACACGCGTCGGCTTCTACCGCGACCAAGGCATCAATCCACAGCGAATCATCGGCCTGATGGCTTGCTATTGCGGCCTGACGCAGCAGCCGACACCTATGGACACCGCCGAATTCCGTGCTGGGCTGAACCTCAAAAATCTGCCCAAACAGCCCGTAACCTTTACCCCACAGGACCACGCGTGGCTTTTGCAACAGAAATAAGCACGCATATCGTGATTTCATAGCGGCCCCCTCAAGCACCAGCCAAACTGACCCGAAACAGTATCTGGGCCCTTTAATTATCGATTCTCGGACGGTGAGAGATGATGACCGACAAATTTCTGATGTTGATCAGCCCTGCCCCCCCTACCGCCGGCGCAGGCCTAGTTAATCAAGTATTACGGCAGTGGACCGCGTTACAAAGGCCCCC
This sequence comes from Phycisphaerae bacterium, assembly GCA_963577735.1. Classification (GTDB taxonomy): domain Bacteria; phylum Planctomycetota; class Phycisphaerae; order Phycisphaerales; family Phycisphaeraceae; genus CAUZAW01. The sequence continues at coordinate 2,594 of CAUZAW010000422.1, forward strand.
TATCAGGTCACTGACCATCGAACAGGTACTCAACGATCAG
>CAUZAW010000423.1:0-2617 GCA_963577735.1 Phycisphaerae bacterium
GTTGTTGATCGTAGGTTTCGGGCTTCCTTCGTGTAGCGGACCAGTGGGTCAGCCGGGCAGTTCATCGACGGCGACGGTGGTTGTGTCAGTGGCGGCCAGCCTATCCGATGCTGTGGGAGATGTGGCCAATGTGTTTGAGAAGCAAACAGGTATCCAGGTCCTTGTGAATGCCGCGGGGTCGCAAATACTAGCTACGCAGATCATTGAAGAGATACCAGTGGATGTGTTTGTTAGTGCGGACGAGCGTCAAATGACCCGTACCATTGCCCGGGGCAAAATGGACGAAGGAAGCTATCTTCAGTTGTTATCGAATCAACTTGTTGTTGTCGTACCTTCCGATCGGTTGATGGGGATCAGTCGACCCGACGATCTGATTGCGCAGTCGGTTCGGCGGATTGCACTTGGGGATCCTGAGGCGGTTCCAGGCGGTGTCTATGCTCGAGAGTATCTCGATAAGGAAGGAGTGTGGGATGTCCTTAAGTCAAAGGTCGTTCCGACGCGAAACGTACGCGCCGCGCTGCGTGCGGTAGAGGCGGGAACGGTAGATGCTGGTGTCGTTTATCGAACCGATGCGCGACAGTCGGTTGACGCGGTAATTGCCTTTGACATTCCGGTCGGTCGCGGCCCACGCATTATTTATCCCGCAGCCGTGTCAACCGAACCACCGAACCCGGAGAACGCGGTGCAGTTTTTTTCATTTCTACAAACGGCGGAAGCACAGCAAATTTTTGAGGCGTATGGCTTCATCTCATTGCTAGCGCATTGACGACTTTTGTGACGGTATGACTGAGCTTTTTGAGGTGACCGGTTTCACCGTGTTGATGGCGGGCGTGGCGACCCTTGTCATGCTTCCGCCTGGGATTTTCGTCGCATGGATACTGGCCCGGCGACAGTTCTATGGTCGTTCAGTCCTCGAGACGGTGGTCACTCTTCCTCTTGTTGTGCCGCCAGTTGCGACCGGATTGATTCTTTTGAAACTTCTGGGGCGCCGAGGATTATTTGGTGGGCTGATTGACGCGATTGGGGTAGATATTGTTTTTACTTGGAAGGCAGTGGTTGTGGCAATGGCGGTTATGGGATTTCCGTTACTCGTTCGTTCTGCCCGTGCCGGATTTGAGGCGGTTGACCGGCGTTACGAAGGAGTCGCAGCAACGCTAGGGGCGCGTCCTGTGAAGGTTTTTTGGACCATCAGCTTGCCGCTTGCCAGGCGCGGGGTGTTGGCTGGTGCGGTCCTGGGATTCTCACGGGCGATTGGTGAGTTTGGGGCCACCGTTATGATTGCCGGTTCTCTTCCTGGGTCCCGAACACTGTCGGTGGCCATTTACCGACATGCTGAACTCGGACAGGATACGGCTGCCGCAATCCTGATCATTGCGGCCGTGGCTATCGGTTTCGTGGCTGTTCATGTCGCGAATCGTCTCGGAGTCGCGACGTGATGGGCAACAAAGGTTCCTTGTTGACGCTTACAATTAATCTTCGTCAGGGGCAGTTTTTACTCAACATTTCTGTTGAGATAGAAACGCAAGCCGTGGCAATTGTCGGACCGTCCGGATCGGGTAAAACGACAATCCTCGATGCCGTTGCCGGACTGCGTCAGCCGGATGCAGGCGTGATACAGGTTGGCCAGAAAATATTGTTTGACAGTCACAGCGGGATTAACCTGCCTCCGTGCGAGCGACAGATTGGATACGTCCCACAGGATCTGGCACTGTTTCCACATTTGACTGTGCAGCAAAATGTTCTATACGGCATGTCTAACGGGGATACTGAGGAACACGCGCGACCGGTTCTTCAGATTCTCGAGATTCAGGAATTACTCTCCCGTGCCATCGGAAAACTTTCAGGAGGCGAACGACAGCGAGTCGCGTTGGCGCGTGCGCTGATGGCGCGACCAATGGTCTTACTACTTGACGAGCCTCTTGCGGCTCTTGATGTTGATCTTCGAGATCGTATCCTTCCGTATCTTGAACGTGTTCGCGAAGAACTGAAAATACCAATGATCTATGTGTCACACGTTCCAGATGAAGTGCGGCGGATCGCTGACTGGGTGGTCGCGTTGGCTAATGGGGAAGTGGTTCGGTCAGGCGTGCCAGCGGAAGTCTTTGACTTCGAAACCGAAAAGCACCTAGCCCAGACCGACACCAAAAAAGGTAAACAGCAACCAACAGGTGGCTCCACCGACGAGAGTCATCGATAAGCCCCATGCCATCAATTTATTGAATAGTTTTCGACTGTCTTCATGCGGCGGTGCAGCCGCCATGCATAGTGCCCCGAGTGTAGATAGGGCAGAAACATCTACGAGATGGGCGCCGATGTTCATCGAGGAAGCGATTGCGAGTGGATTGATCGCACCGAGTTGTTGTGCCATGTCCGTTACGGTCGGTAGAAACATCGGTAGTACTACACCTGAAGTGCTACTGTAGATAGAAATAAATCCTGTCGTAAATGCCATGATGGCAGTGGCCGTGTTTGCTGTCGAAATATTGACAAGCATTCTCGTAAAGAGGTCCAGACCACCAGTTTTGTCGAGCACGGAAATCAAAACCGTAACGCCGCAGACCATCATGATGACCCGCCAAGGCATCTGTGAGACGGCCTCTGTTTCGTCGCCGGCTTT
>CAUZAW010000424.1:0-2601 GCA_963577735.1 Phycisphaerae bacterium
TTATGCCTGCGCCTGCCATACGAGAGGAAATCGATCACCCTCAAGTTTTTCACCATCGGGGACACTGACAAACTTTTTCATCAAGTGATCGCCAGAGGCGTTGTAACAGGTCTGGCCAGTCATGTAGTGAATCGCGATCGCCCGGCGGGGCCGACCACTGTTGTTGGCGTGCGAAGCGTGCCAGGTCAATGCATCGTGGTACTGCACACAGCCCTTGGCAACCGGACAAAGTTGCGGCTCGACGGGACGCCCCCGGTGATCCTGGGCCAAACTTTCGAAACTTTTCAGCTTAAGCAGGTATTCAATCTGGTTGCCCCAGCGATGCGAACCGGGCACCATGCTCATACAACCGTTGGCCTCATCGACGTCGTCGAGGGCGATCCAAGCGGAGACCTGTGATTTGGGCTCAAGAATACGCCAAAGCGGACCATCCTGGTGCCACATGTTCACCCCGCCCTTCTCGGCCGGTTTATATTGAATCTGGTCATGCCAGACACGCAACTCATCGGCGGCGGTGAGTTGGGCGACCTCCTCAGTAAGTGTCGGCAGATCGATCAAACGGCAGAAGGCATCGCTCGCTTCATAGATGTTGCAGATCTGCCAGACCGGGGCAGCGTCATCTCCCGAAAGATTTGACAGCCTAACCGGTTGGCGAATATCAGCCTTGCCATTGTCACGAATCACGCGCGCCAGTTCGCTACGCAGTTGCTCCAGATGGTCGTCATCGACAACACGGCCGCTGCGAATAAAACCGTCACTCTTGAATTTATCTACCTGTGCGTCGGTCAGCATTTAGACAAAAATAGCACTAGATCAGTTATAAAGTCAAGCAGGACATGCTTATTTGAAACCGGAAGTTCCAGGGGACCTCAACCGGCCACTTCATACACGTCGCCACCGTTGAATAACGCATCCAGGTCAGGAGTTCCGCCCGAAGCCTGGGCTTCCTGCACCTGCTGGGTCAACAGGTCCTCGTAGCAGTCGTCTTCAATCTGGTAAAACACGCCCATGGGCTCGGGGAAATCAGGGTGACTCATGCGGCTAAGTAGAAAGGCGATAGACTCATCGTGCTCATCATGGAACAGCAGGTCGTCTTCCTTGACGCCGCTTGACAACTCCACGATCTCGGGCTTGAGGTCGTGCAAGCGGATGCCCTTGTCACGACTATTGCCGAAGATCAGGGGCTTACCGTGTTCGAGGCGGATGATATGCTCTTCCTTGAGCTTCTTGTCACTGGCATATTCAAACGCCATGTGGTTGAAGATATTGCAGTCCTGGTAAATCTCGACAAACGCCGACCCTTTGTGTTCCGCGGCCCGCTCAAGCACCTCGGCGAGATTCTTGTCAACGTCAACGCAACGAGCGACAAAGCTGGCTTCACTGGCCAAGGCCACAGAGATGGGACTCAAAGGCATATCGATCACACCCATGGGACTGGACTTGGTTTTCTTACCTTCCTCGCTGGTTGGTGAGTATTGACCTTTGGTCAAGCCGTAAATGCGGTTATTGAAAAGCAGGATATTAATATTGACGTTCCGACGGAGGATGTGCATCAGGTGGTTGCCACCGATGCTCAGCCCGTCGCCGTCTCCCGTGATCAGCCATACGTCGAGTTGTGGATTGGCGATCTTGATGCCAGTGGCGATAGCCGGTGCACGACCGTGAATGGTGTGGAAACCGTAGGTGTCCATGTAGTAAGGGAACCGGCTAGAGCAGCCGATGCCGGAGACAAACACGGTATTGTGCTTTTCAGCACCAATCTTGGCGCAGACCTTGCGAATCTGATTGAGAATCGCGTAATCGCCGCATCCAGGACACCAGCGGATATCCTGATCAGACTGGAAGTCCTTGGGTGTCAGCACGGGAAATGACGAAGAGGTCATTGCAATTCACTCCAGGGCATCATGTGGCGAGGCCTACTCACCCGTGGTGTTTATGGGCATCGCCAAGTAATCATAGTCCTGATTATCGGGGTCGACCTTATGGTCGCGCGGCACAAGGTACTCATGATCAGCAAACTTGTTTTCCAACATCAGGCCGATCGCCTGTTTGATCTCCTCAACGAGGAACGGCCGGCCTTGGACCTTGTTTAACCCTCGGGCATCGACCAGATACCGACCGCGTATCAGCAGGCGAAGCTGGCCCATGTTCAATTCAGGCACGAGCACTTTCTTGAATCGGCCCAGAATATCGCCAAGGTTGCGAGGCATCGGGTTAAGATGGCGCAGATGTATGGCAGAAACGCTTTTTCCCTCGGCACGGGCATGATCGACCGCGGTCACGATCGAACCGTAGGTCCCCCCCCAGCCAACCAGCAACAATTCACCGCCTTCGTCATCACCCTGCACTTGCAGTGCCGGAATGGCATTGGTTATTTTTTCCACCTTTTGGCGGCGTACCGCGGTCATCATCTGGTGGTTGGCCGCATCGTAAGACACGTTACCGGTAATGTGCTGCTTTTCCAGACCGCCTATACGGTGCTCAAGTCCAAGCGTACCAGGGATCGCCCATGGCCGTGCCAGATTTTCGTCACGACCGTAGATCTCAAAATTGCCGGGATCAACCGCATGCTCGACTTCGATCTTTGGTAATGAGGCGGCC
>CAUZAW010000425.1:0-2573 GCA_963577735.1 Phycisphaerae bacterium
CGAAGCTGAACGACTTATCTACATTTTCATGTACCTGTGTATCGATCTCAACGTACGGGTAGATAAAATAATTCAATGGAGGGCCGTCTTGCGGCGGCTTCAAGACCAGGTCACGGCCAGTCGTAAAGTGAACACGCCGCGCATTCAACTGCCCGAAGAAGTAATTGGACAGCATCGGGTTCTTATCCGCTTCACTGATGTCAACAGGCCACCAGCCCTTTTGGCCGTCATGGAATGAGGCCCAACAGTGATAACCCCCAATCCCTCCCGCGGTACCGACATAAGGCAATGGGAACCCCATCTCGAATCTTGCCGGCACTCCGCTAGCCCGGCTCATGCCGATGAACACCGCATGGTAATCAGTACAGTTGCCGTAGCGAGAATCACATGCCCAGAGCGCGTCACCGCGACCCCAGCCTGAAGCATGCTTCGAATAAGACATGCGGCCCCGTACAAAGTCGTAGAACTGACGCGCCCTCCCATAGTCAGTGCCGTCCGACAAGTTGGCCTGCCCAGTCAATTCCAAAATCTTCGTATGACCCGGAACCAACCGGTTGGGTTGCAGGTATGCCTCGGGGTTAGCATAGTCCGACTCCTCGTCCGTGGCATCTACTACTTGCCTCCGCGTGATCTGCCAAGTGCATTGCCAGTGTAGCGGACGATCCAGTGGCAATGCGGACTCAAAGTACAGGTAGGAATTTCGATGCTCAAGGTCGAAAGTGTGATTCGATAATACCGGCGAATGGAGGCTTACGAGCCGGCTTTTCTGTACCCCATTCTGCTTCGGGGCGGGAATCCAAATGCGGATGCGGCGGGCACCTTGTGAAATACCTTGCACTTTGAAATCGTAATAAAACTTAAAGCGAATCACCTTCTCAGCCGCCACGCCGGATTCTGTTATCGCAGTAGAATCCGATGGAAACCCCGTGTTCGATTGTGGAGAGGAAATTGGCCCCGTCACAAGATCGCACGAACCGAGACAACACATGAGAACCGGCAGCCAAAAACCAGACGCCCCAAACCAAGTGCCTCTCATTTTTTCCCTTGTCCGATTGCCAAGGAACACTCCATCACTCGATACCTTTCCGGGGACGGTTGGAATCGCTATTGCGGCTGTTTTTCAACGCGTACGTGTTCGGCCCAAACATCCAGAAGCACGTTACCCTTGACGTCCTTGATGGCAACCGTGGTCGTGTACTTATCCGTACCGACAAAGCGATCTACGATTAGCCCCTTGAGGGGACTAAACTGCATTTGCCAAATCATGGTGCTTGTTGCCTCGTCCCACGTCCCGGTCCAATAGCTTACATGGCCATACGAATCAAAAATCCACTTCTCATACTCCTGGCTTTCCTCGTTATAACGCTGGATCTCCCGGCTTTCATATTCATGGCTGCGAGTCGTGACCTGCTGGAAATGGCCATTGAGAAGCCACGCGGCGTCCTTGGCCTCGGTACGCTTTACGGCGGTGGGAGTCCACACAGCGGGCTTGATGACCACGCGCGATTCCCATGCACCCGACCATTGATTGAGAACCTTTATTCCTGCTGGTTGCCTAGCTGGCTTGGCCATGGTCATTGCCGGCGAGGTGAACATAACCAACGCCAGTACAAACACGATATTTTTCATGATCAATTCCTTGCCGTCGCAAGCAACAACTGGCCAGCCGTGCTGCGGAGTAAAATGAATCCGGGAACATACCTCCCCTGCCACGAAAATACTTGATAATTCCAGTGATGGCAACGCCGATATCATTTGCACCTAGGACGACCGGATGGAGTGGTGCTCAAGATTCCGGCAGGCCCGTATCCTCCCGGGAGAAGCGCATGTGCCGGGTGTCGCGCTCGCGACCCGTGGCCTGGGCAAGCGACAGGTAGAGTTCAGGACGACGACTGCGTATCCAGCGCACGCCGGTGCACATCCTGCGGACGGAGGCATCAAGATCGGCCACCACCATCTCGTTACCGGCCTTCCACGTTTCGGCCAGGACATCGCCGTAGGGATCCAGGATCATGGCGTTGCCCGTGCGGACCTCGTCATCATCTGGGCCCACACCGTTGCTGAATATCAGGAAAAGGCCGTTGTCGTGGGCACGCGCCGGCAGCCATTTCATCAGCCATTGGCGACCCTTAGGCCCCTTCAATTCAGCCTCTATCGCTTCAGGGTTTTCGCGTCGCCGCTGCCAGAGGTCGTGGTCGATGGTCCCCATGCAACGGGGGCTTGGCGAATCGCAACCGCCTGTCTGATGCGGGGCAAGGAGAATCTCGGCCCCTTGCAGGGCGGTGGCCCGGACGTTTTCACCGATGTTGCAATCGTAGCAGACGAGAATACCCGCCTTGGTGCCGTCGGGAAGGTCGAAAACGGTATAGCGGCAACCCGAGGCCATGTGCTCGCTGATAAAGGTGTGTAGTTTACGATGGCAAGCAACTCGCCCGTCGGGCATGGCCACGATGTAGGCGTTGTAGAACAACCCGTCCTGGCCACGCTCGATCAGTCCCGCCCCAATGGTCATCGCGTACTCAGCGGAAAGGGCAAGAAGAGCGTTGGTCGATGGGCCGTCGGGAACCGGCTCG
>CAUZAW010000426.1:0-2565 GCA_963577735.1 Phycisphaerae bacterium
CTCTGGCGCTGCTCAATAGTGTTATCGAAAAACTCAAATACTTTGTTGCATTTGATACACACCATATGGTCGTGGTGGCTGGCATCATTGAGTTCAAATACCGAGGCCCCCCCTTCAAAATTGTGGCGGATGACAAGACCGGCTGATTCAAACTGGGTCAACACCCGGTAGACAGTCGCAAGACCAATGTCCTGATCGAGTGCCAGTAATCGTTTGTAAACATCCTCTGCTGACAGATGTCGCACCTGGCTGGTCTCAAGGACATCCAGGATTTTGAGCCGCGGCTGGGTGGTTTTGAGACCGGCTTGTTTGAGATCGTCTTTACCCTGCACGGTTCACAGTGTCGTTAGCGGGTCAGTCATCAGGGCAGTATAAACCATCGATTCAGTTCCACTTATTTGCTGCTGATCGATCCTTTTTGTGCCATCTTGGGCAGATCACCGCGCAAGCCGGTTGCATGCTGCATAAAGAAATCTTTTGCCAAAGATGTCTTGTCTACCAAATTAAGCCCTGCGCCGCGTAGTGACTGTATGCCGGGACGATTGGTGCCAAACGTATGGTAGAAAACGTCCATCGTTTTTGCAGTCAATCTATTTACTCCACGCCGCCATCGTTCATAGCGTCTTAGCAGAGGGCGGATTCCGATATCTTTGCCTGTGTGATAGGTATTGTCGATGACTTCAGCTAGGGCTGCAGCGTCGGCAAAGCCCAAATTGGCCCCCAACCCCGCGAGGGGGTGAATAGTGTGTGCCGCATCACCCACAAGTACGATACGGGGCGCGATGTACTGGTTAGCGTGCTGGTTGATGAGGGGGAACGAAGATCGACTCGAGGCCAGCGTAATTGTCCCAAGACGATTCTCAAATGCCTCGGTCAACGCGGCAGAAAAGGCCGCATCATCAAGGGCGTTCAGTTCATCGAAGCGTTGTGGTGAACAGCTCCAGACGATCGAAGAGCTTCCGCCCTGTAGCGGTAGGAAAGCGAGGGGACCCGTGTCCAAAAAACGTTGCCGCGCGGTCTCTCGATGCGGTAGTTCGGTACTGACCGTAGCGACGATTGCCTGATGATTGTATGGTGTTTTCTCCACTGATATTTCTGCCAGGGATCGGACTCGGGACTCGGCACCGTCGGCACCCACCAATAGTTTTGCATTGATGTTTTGGTTGCTGGCAAGCGCGATTGAGATACCGTCGTGGTCGGATTTAAATGTCTCTATGCTGTCGCCCGCAAAGCATGAGACGGTGTTCAGTTGTGACAGGCGGGTGATCAAAGCTGCTGTGATCGCCTCATTCTCAATGATATGACCCAGATGAGTGAGACCTGCATCTGCTGCGCTGAAGGTGATCTGCCCCGGGCTGCCAGCGTCCCAGACGTCGATCTGACGAAACGGGGACAAACTTTCGGCCTTTAAAACAGACCATGCACCCAATGCACGGAGAATATTTTCAGTGGCAAGGTTGATGGCGCTCACCCGAATTGGATTTGGGCGGCTGCGTTTGAAATTGATGGGGCCGGGATCGACCAGCGCAACACGAACACCGGATTGGGCCATCGCCACGGCGCAGGTGCACCCGATCATACCGGCACCGGCCACAACCACGTCAAAATCAGGATCTGTTTGGGTTGGCATCAGCTGGGGTTAATTGGGACACAAGGGCAGTCCACGGGCCAGTCGCGGTAGAGGTCCACGGAGCCCTGCGGTGCGGCGAAGCAAGTGTCGTTTGACACCGGGCATCATATCCAGTGTCTGCAGACCAGTACTGCGCAGCAGATTAAGGCCGGGGTAGTCATTCGAGAAAATCCGGAGCAAGCCGTCAGTGAAGTGCTGGACGCGACGGGTTTGGACACGGCGGTGGTCAGCGTAGCGGGATAGAACAGCCATAGAGCCGAGATCTTGATGGTGCTCTGTCGCGGTGAAGAGATTCTCAGCGAGTTCAGCCACATCACGAAGGCCAAGGTTGAATCCCTGCCCCGCGACAGGGTGGACGATGTGGGCGGCATTACCGATCGCAACAACCCGACCGGATACCGGTTGATACAACTCAGTCAGCCCAACCGCGTAGGTATTACGCTTGCCGACGTTACAAAAAATACCCGCACGCTCACCAAAACTCATCTGTAGACGGGATAAAAATTCGTCGTTGGATAATTCAGCATAGGCTTTCGCCGTTGTCTCGGGCAAAGTCCAGGCCAGGGCGAAACGCTGGTGGCCGGCCGGTAAGAGTGCGAGTGGCCCATGCTGTGTAAAACGCTCATACGCCCGGTGCTGATGGTCTTGATCAGTCGCGACCATCGCTACCAACACCACTTCGGGGTATGACTTTTCCAGGCGACGAATTCCGATTTGTTGGCCAAGCGGTGAGCGCCCACCGTCAGCCAGTACCGCGAGCCGAGCCTTGCGATCGCCAGATGCGTTGTTGACCTGCACATTGACAAAATCGCCATCAGTTTGCAGGGAAGCAACGACGGCGGGCGCATGATAGCGAATAGTTATACTGTCCTGGAGGCGGTTTAGTAGTGCATGGCCCAAGGTCCGGGATGGCACAACATACCCCAGCGCATCGG
>CAUZAW010000427.1:0-2563 GCA_963577735.1 Phycisphaerae bacterium
CACTTCGATTTCAACGCCAATTCCAACCACTACACGATGCGTCCGATCCTCGCTGAGCTCGAGCGATTTAAGGTGGCGGGACGCTTTGAGGACGTGCTCCAAGGAACCGATGAAGAGGGCTATCGCATATTGCGGCAGCAGTGCAAGCTGCCGGTTATCGTTCACCACGGCCCGGCTGAGTTCATGGTCAAAGGGTTGGCCGATGGCTATATGGCTGGCCACGCGCCCATCGGCACGGCCTTGAAGATGGGGGCCGTCGCCGCGATCACCAATACCCCGATCATGTACCAGCAGGCCGGGGGCACGATCAACCAGGCCTTTCTGGCCCACGAAGTGGCAGTGGTAGAACCGGCAACAATCGACCATGTCAATCTCTGCCATCTGTGGAAAGAGGACGTCACTGTCCAGTCCATGCCCGTCATCAGCGGCAGCGTGCAGGTGCCCGAGAGGCCAGGCTTGGGGGTGGATTTGGATCGAGACAAACTAGAGCGTCTGAAAGTCGATCCGGCACCTGAGCGGCCCTACCTAGTGCGGCTACGCTACGGCGACGGGTTGACGGTATATGTGCGCCGCGACCCCGATGTGTCGGGCCAGCAGGACAGTATTCGCTTCCTGGAACGGTTGCACGGTTTTGCGGTGCCGGGACCGTCGCCGTCCTACACCAACGATGTGGTCACCGATTTTTGGCAGGGGGACGACGATCTTCAGGCCTTTGCCCGCTTGTACGAGACGGCCGCAACTGGGCCGGTGTGGGAACAGGACGGTCACCCAAGCTGAATAAGGAACGGCGGCCGTGACGCGACCAGATCGCCCCAAACAGCAGGCTGTGGTCTTCTGGTTTGCCCATCAACCCGGTGATGAGACACATATCGCCGAGACAATGGCCAGATGGGCCGACCACGGCATCAATGCGATCTATTGGCAGCCGCGTTATGTGGGGGTAGGGCTGTACCGCAGCCGGGTGGTGGCCCCCTTTGACGAGCAAATCGAGAAGCTCTGGATGGAAGGAACCGCGGACTTTGAAGTGACGCAGGGCCACCGCGAATTTGCCCGGGACATGGCGGAGCATTTGCGGCGATTTGATCCGTATGAAGTTGCCATGCGGGAGGCCAAGCGCAGGGGACTTCGATTCATCGCGCAGACTTCGCTCTTTGACCGCTGGTTCCCGCTTCTGCCGGACCGATTCTTTGAGCAACACCCCCAGTGCCTGTTGGTCGATCGCACCGGGAAGTTTTATTTCCCCGGCCTGCCCTGCTACGCCGAGCCGGCCACACAGGACTATTGCCTGGCCGAGATCCGCGAGCTGGTCCAGCTCGGCGCCGAGGGCATTTCACTGGACATGATCAGTCATCAAGTGGGCTATTGGCCCGAGGAACTTGGAGCGCCGCAACCGGACACGCTCGGCTTCAATCGGCCGCTGGTGGATGAGTACCAGCGCCGATACAGCGTCGATGTCTTGCGCGAGGATTTCGACAAAGCAAAGTGGCACGACCTGCACGGTGAGTGCCTGACAGGTTTTCTGCGGCGGGTCAAGGAGGCGATTGGGGACTTGCCCCTGATTGCCGGCGCCACGCCGCAGGGCTTTCTGGGTTACGGCGGAAAAGCAGGCAACGTGGTGAATCCGAATTACGCGGCGCAATCCCCGGCCTGTCGAATCAACCTCCCGTGGCGGAAATGGTTGGCCGAGGGCATCGTGGACGCTTTGCGCGTTTATGCCGAACCACCATCGGATGTGGCCGACGTTGAGGTCATGAAGCGGTCGATCGATCGAGGCGAAATCTACTTTGCTCGAGAGACAGCTCGTGAAGAGGACGCCGGCGAGTATCGTCGGCAGTTGCATGAAGTACGGCGGGGTATACTCGACGGATACGTCCTGCACGAAGCAGCCTTCTTCCAGGGAAAGCCAAAGATGTGGGGGATTTTCGAACCCTAGCCCGTGCAACAGTTCACCGGACCGCAAGGACTCAAAAACAAAATGCCGCAACCCCCGTTTCGCATTATTTACGAAGGTGAGCCGCGTGGGCTTGCCATCGCGGGTCTCATTCTCGGAATATTGGGGTCGTTTTGGCTTCTGCTGTTTGGTTTTTCGATGCTGGTGGGGTTGATGGCAGGGGCTGCGGCCTAGCACTACAGCGCTAGGTTGCTGTCGGTCATGGCGGTCGTCGTGAGCGAATGGCGGCGACAGTGGCGAATCGACCAGCGATATCGCAGATTCGCGAATGCGTGTTGCGTTGGCGAAGCGTTGGCAACCTTACGGCGGCTGCTCATCCTTTAGCTGCCTCGATCATTGCCATGATGCCCTTGCGGATCACGTTGGGCAGGTCGGGCCACTCGTCAATTACTTGTTGCAACTGTGGGTCGATGGGCTGGTTCTGCTGCTGAGTGCTGGGGCTAGTGCTGGGACCCTGAGATTCGATATTGGAAGTGCCTGTATCTGCTGCAGTTACAGGATCGGGCGTCAGCCTTCCAAGCTGAATTCCCGCTGTCCAACCACTCGCTGGGGCTCAACTATGATTGGTTCCGCCAAGTAGTTCTTTGCTACTGTTGGCATCCGCTTTTCAAA
>CAUZAW010000428.1:0-2562 GCA_963577735.1 Phycisphaerae bacterium
GGCAGCGGCTATTCATGTGGCGATCTGGTCCAGCGCATCCAGCAATGCATCCAATTCTTCGCCAGTGCTGAAAGGGCCGGGACTGATGCGCACCGCGCCATCGGGAAATGTGTTGATACGGCGGTGAATATAGGGTGCACAGTGCAGACCGGGGCGGACAGCAATATTAAAGCTGTTGTCGAGAATGGAGCCTGCATCTGATGATTCGTATCCATCGATGTTCAGAGCAACCGTACCGACACGTTTGCTGGGGTCTGGAGTTCCATAAATCGTAAACCGCTGATCTTCACTGAACCTGTCCCAAACAGCTTGAATCATGTGGCGTTCATGAGCCAGTGTGTCCACCATGGGGTGCTGGCCAAGGTATTCAAGGCCAGCGGCCAGACCGCTGACGCCGACGGTATTGGGAGTGCCCCCTTCCAGGTAATAGGGATACAACACCGGCTGGGTGGTTGTGGATGAATCGCCGCCCGTACCTCCCTCTCGCCAGGGGCGCATATGACCGGCACCACGCACCTCGGACGGCTCAGGGCAACGTTCGCCAACGTACAAGCCCCCGATCCCCGTCGGGCCCAACAGCGACTTGTGGCCCGGAAACGCCAGTAGGTCAATTTGCATGTCCTTGATGGAGATCGGCACAACCCCGGCGGTCTGCGCAGCATCCAGGCAAAACAACACGTCGTGCTGACGGGCCACAGCACCGATAGCCTTGGCGTCCTGAATGGTGCCCAGCACGTTCGATGCGTGCGTCATTACAATCAATTTTGTATTCTGCCTGATGGCCGCCGCAATGTCATCTGGATCAACGATCCCTTCGTCGTTGCAGTCCACACGCGTCAGTTCGATCTGCTTGCTGTTGGCCATCGCCTGCAGTGGTCGGCTGACCGAATTGTGTTCGAGCACAGTCGATACCACGTGATGCCCGGCCACCTCCCCCAGTACGCCCTTGATGGCCATGTTCAGGGCGTCGGTGCAGTTCATCGCAAAGATCATGCGGCGAAAGTCGCTACCGTCAAAAAGGCGAGTCAGCCTTAGGCGTACGTCGTCGATCAATTGCTCGGCAGCGACTGCCATGCGGTGTCCAGCCCGACCGGGGTTGGCAGCGTCCTGAGCCAAGAACATGGCTATCGCCTCTCCAACACCCGGCGCTTTGGGAAAACTCGTTGAGGCATTATCCAAGTAAATCATGGCGACTTTTCAGAACACCGAACCCAACCCGGCAGCACGGCGCCAGGCGGAGAGTTGGCCCAAGTGTGCTGACTCGTGCGATGTTAGTATAAAAACGATCAGGTCACCCACGGTGGGAAACATTGCCCGCATTTCTTTCATGGGTAGTTCACTGCTGGCCACAGCGTCATCAACCTTGTCGTACAACGCATCCAGATAATGATGGCCATCCTCGAGGGCCTTGAGTAATGCCACCTTGCCTGGATATTTGGTACGGTCAGCGACAGGCGATGATCCCCTGCTAAATAGATCACCCCAATGATTGGCACATAGCCCTTGGCTGCCTATTTGCCTTGCACCAAAATCACAGGAGATGGCCAAGTGGCCCAGCACCCACGCTGGATGGTTGGGCACACCGCCCGGTTGCTCGCACATTCGCTCGTCGGAAATGTCTTCGACGAGTTTACCTGCATAGACCAGATTGAACTTGTAAGTATTTAGAATATTGCTTTTCATCAGTCATTCCACGCAGCAGTTGTACAGGCCAATTTAGTTTCCGACGTATTTGGCGTAAATGCTCTTGGCGGTGTTGGCATGTTTGGTGCCCTTGACGATGGCCCGGCCATCCGTGAACAGGGTCAACTCATAACTTTGCCCATTGTCACACAGGTCGGCATGGAGCATAAACTTGTTGGTCTTGACCACTCCGTGCGGCTTGAGCCGCTTGGCAATCTCATTTAAATCAAGCTTTTGCCCACTCATGAACCTGTTCGAAAGTTGCACGGCATCACGACCGCACAAGGTGGTGGTCGCGGAGGACATCTTGCCTTCGAGGTGCTCAAAAATGCGCTGCTTGCAACAGGTGCAGTTGCCCAGGGCATACGCGCTGGCCACGCCAAACTGGTGATACGTATTAGCCCACAGGTCGATATGCACCATCTTCTCATTGATGGCTTCCCAGTTACCGGTGAGGATTTTAAGCGATTCGGCAACCTGATAATTGGCCACAACGGAAACCACCGGCCCGAGCACGCCCACGGTATCGCACGTCGGGTTCATCCCTGGAGGTGGAGCCTGATCGAAAATACACCGTAGACATGGCGTAACCTGCCCCGCCTTGCCCCAAGGCGTCCGGCTTTCATTCCCGGGGGGGCCGTGTGGGAGAATGGCATAGGTCATGCCCACAGTACCAACCGCGCCGCCGTAAACGTAGGGGATGCCGTGCTTGACGGCCATATCGTTTACCAGAAAACGCGTCTCGAAATTATCCACGCCATCGATCATCACATCGCAACCGTGCGCAATGGATTCGATGTTGGTGTGATTAAGGTCGTCAACGATGGCGGTCACGTGCACCTGCGAATTGATCCTAGCGATCTTCTGCTTGGCCGCCTA
>CAUZAW010000429.1:0-2553 GCA_963577735.1 Phycisphaerae bacterium
CAACAGTTCTTCGATCACCCGTGCCCGGCGCAGGCTCCCCCGGCGAAACAAACCCGCCTCGCCCAATCGCACCAGGGCTTGGCGTATCTCCGGCTGAAACACGATCACTAGGCTCAAGGTGACCACGTTCAGAAAGTGCGTGTACAGGTAGCGAATTCGCTCGAAACTTTTTTCAGCGCCGAGGTTGATCGCCAGTGTAGCGATGATCAACACCAGCACCACCCCTTTGATCACACGCGCCCCGCGTGTTCCACGCAAAAAACGAAGGACGACAAGAACCAGCACCCAGATCACCAACAACTCAATGAGTATCTCAAACCAGCCGCCGGTCAGATAGACCTGCACGCGATTGAACTGCTGGATGATGCGGTCAAGAATCACGAACTGCTCGCTGGAAACGCCCTGTAACAACCCGCCCAGGCGGGGCCAATAAGTCTTAACCCTTCATGCTGCTTATTCTATCGATTCACCGACCAACCGTCGGCAACACCGGCTGGTTACAGTAGGTACTGTACTGCCCTATCATAGCGCATTTACGGGGAGTCTGATGAAGCGGTACACGGGCTACCGTCCAGACCGCCCATGCCCTTCAACATCATTTCCAACGTGCAATCGATGTGCACCCATCGGATGATCCAGCAAGATGCACATGCACGAAGCCGAAGGTGAACCAGCGGCACACCATGCAGCAGGTGCCTGAAACGGCGCTTTCACCGGTTTACTCATGCGATGACGGCGCTGCAATCCGTGATGGCCAGTTCAGGACTGGGCGGCCATATTGTCAATCAACTGCACCTGTACGCCCATGGCTCGCAACTGGTCGAGCTGACGATCACCGATCTCCACGGTCAGGTGAACCTGCCCATCGACATAGTGGCGGTCCACCACGGTGGTGCTACGCTCGAGGAAGTGGATAGCCTTGCCTTCGGCAAGGGAAATCGCCAGGCACAATTGTTGCACTCGTCCGCGCATGGCATCGTGCACGCAGCCGACAAGCTCGGACATGCCCAAGCCGGCCTTGGCGCTGATTGACAATGCGTCTGGATATTGCTGCTTGAAGATGAGAATGTCGCCATTGTGTTCCAGAAGGTCCGTCTTGTTCAATACAAGCTTACGCGGTTGATCGCTTGCACCTACCTCGTCAAGCACCTGCATGACAGTATTGAGTTGTTGATTGGCCCGCGGATGTGATACATCGAGCACTACCAACAGCAAGTCGCTGTGCACGGCTTCCTCAAGCGTCGCGCGGAAACTGGCGACCAGGTGATGGGGCAGATCACGCACGAAACCGACCGTATCAGACAACATTACCTTCTGGCCACCGCCCAGGTTCCAGCTGCGGGTGCGTGTGGAAAGCGTGGCGAACAGCTTGTCATCGGCATAGGCGTCACCTTGCGTGACAGCATTGAACAGGGTGCTCTTGCCCGCGTTCGTATAGCCGACAAGCCCGACAGTAAAAAAATCCTTGTTGCGCTTGGCCACTTCGCGCTGTTTTCGAGCTAGTATTTGCTTTATCTCGCGTTTCAGTTCGCTTTTGCGCCGCTGTACGATTCGCCTGTCCACCTCGAGTTGCTGTTCTCCGGGCCCGCGGGTGCCGACGCCTGTGGGAGCTCCCCCGGCAATTCTCTCCAAGTGCGACCACATGGCCCGCAGACGCGGATAGGTGTACTCCAATTGGGCAAGCTCCACCTGAAGCTTGGCTTCGTGGGTCCGGGCTCGGGCGGCGAAAATGTCCAGGATCAGTTCGCTGCGGTCCAGCACCTTGCAGGACGTGATCTTTTCCAGCTTGGCGATTTGCGATGGGCTCAGGTCATTATCGAAAATGACAACATCGCCATGGTGCGCCTCGACCATCTCCGCCAGTTGCCGAGCCTTACCTGAGCCGATGTAAGTAGCGGCTACCGGCTTTTGTCGTTGCTGGATCAGTTGGTCGATGGTGACCGCCCCGGCCGTATCTACGAGGCTCGCCAGTTCGCCCAATGGGTCGTGTGGATCATTGGTATTACCAGGCAGCAGACAGGCGACAAGCACCGCTCGCTCGCGAGCCACAGTCAGCATATCGCGGTGGCCTTGCTCCATCATGAGCAAGTGTAGCTACGCGCCATGGCTAAAACCAATAACTGTTGATACCAATCAGGCCCCAACAGCCCCAATGGCGTGTTGATACACCGTTTTACACTTCCTAGCGGCGCCTTCCCAAGTCAATCCACGGACTTCCAGATCGGCCTGTTCTCGAAGGGTGCTGCTTAACGGCGGATGACGTAAAACGGCGATGATCTTGTTGGCAATCTCGTCGGTATCCCAGAAATCAACTTTCAGCGCATGTGTGAGCACCTCTGAGACGCCCGACGTCTTGGAAATAATCACGGGCACATCGTGACGAATCGCCTCCAGCGGGGCTATGCCAAATGGTTCGGACACCGAAGGCATCACGTAGACGTCGGCCATCTGAAACACACGCCGCACGTCCGTCCCGCGCAAAAAACCGGTAAACAGCACACGGTGACCGATGCCCTCATCGGTTGCCAGTTCAATGACGTCCCTTACCTTGTC
>CAUZAW010000430.1:0-2548 GCA_963577735.1 Phycisphaerae bacterium
ATGCAGTTTGACTGGTTCACCGATGGCGTGCTGAAGCACCCGCAGGTGGCTGGAACGGTGCGTTCACTTCTGGGTAGAAATTTCAAATTACCGATGCTGGTGACAGACCATTGCGGGCCGCTGCCGTACGAATGTCCGGACCCAGGCGGCGGTTGGCATCGCGATGCGCCGTGTATTTACAACCAGCTCAACCAGGTACAGGTCTTCTACTACCCGCAGGCGGTGACGCTGGAGCAGGGTCCACTGGAAATCCTGCCCGGGTCGCACCAAATACCGACAAAGGGCCCGATGATGGCCAATTACGGACACATTACCGGCACATTGTCCACCGTCAGTCCCGCAGGCACGGTGTGGGTCATGGCACAGCCGATCTGGCATCGACGCCCACGCGCCTCGGCAAAGGCCACAAAAGATTACCGGTTTCGACACCTGTTCAAATGCAGCTACTGGCGCACCACCACACCGCAGCGTGACTGGAAGCGTATCGAGGGCTTTGATTTCTCCAAGGCCGACTACATGGCCGGCCAAGGAGTACTCTTCGAGCAGGGTTACACCCGATTAGGGACTGCCCGCTTGTTCTGCTGGCTGCTGGGCGAACAGTACAACTATGTCGGCGGCCAATCGTGGCCCAATAGTGGCCGCTGGAGCGGTGACAAATCGCCGACCATGCCGCATATACTGCGGCGAGATGGAAAGAAAGAAGTTTAAAACACAGCATGACGCAACACGCGCCCTACGGTGAGGAATACGACTGCCAACCAACGCTGGATGATCAGCAAGTAATCGAATTCTGCCGACAAGGTTACATGATGCTCGAAGCGGTCGTAGACGAGCAGGTCAACCGTAAGGTCCTGGCCTACCTCGACGAAACAAAAGACAGCCCCGAGCCGACCGAGATCATGCAGTTCGACTGGTTCGTCGACGGCGTGCTGATGAACGCGCACGCTGCGGGCGCCATCCGGTCCCTGCTGGGGGCGAACTTTCAGCTACCAGTGATCATCAGCAATCATCACGGACGACTACCGTATGCATTCGGAGACGACCCGGGCAGAGGCTGGCATCGTGACGGCGGATCGGTACCGGGAGTCGAGCTGAACTACCTGCAGGTGTTCTACTATCCGCAGGAATGTCGTACCGAGCACGGACCGACCGAACTGCTCCCCGGTTCCCACCTGATGCACATCAAGACGCCGATGATGGCCAACTTCGGTCACATCAAAGACGCAGTGTCCACGACCGCGCCTGCCGGGTCGATCTTCATCACCGTCTACTCGGTTTGGCACCGCCGCTGCCGTGCGACTGCCCGGGGCACGCCTGATTATCCGGCCCGCAACCTGCTCAAGTACAACTATTTCCGTACTTCCCCTCCAAAACGTGACTGGGCTAAATCAGACGACTTTGATTTTTCCAAGGCCCAATTTCGCCCGTCCAATGATTGCTTCGAGCAGTTCCAAGGAAACTACGCCGCATCACGCCTGTTCTGCTGGCTGGCGGGCATCGACGGCGAACATCGTCAGATCCGAGGCCAATCATGGCCCTGCGTGTCTACTACCAAGAACGGTACTGAGGCACCTAATATGCCCCAAGCGTTGCGCCGTGTGCAATCCCAAAGCTGACCGGCCATGAAAAAGGCGACGACGCTGACGCATTGTCGCCCGAAGGAAAAAGAGAGACGCCCAATTGAACGGGCAACCCGCCACTGGGCAGGGCCAGCAAGAAGAAGATGAGTGCTACCCACAGGCCGCTGCTCGGGCCTGCGGTAAGAAAAAAACGCGATGTACTTATGCCGCCGCCCTGAACAGGTGGTCAGTTTCTTCCATGGCCCTAGGCAGCACTCTGACAACCTCTTCGACAATGTCTGGGGTCAGTTTCAGTTCTTCGCACACCTCAGGCGAAGGTTGCACAAACTCGACGCTACCGGTAAAGCCCACCTTGGTCCGAGCAGCCACAATATCGGCCACGTGCACCAAACCGGTTAGTGTGCGGTGGCCAGCGGCCAGTTCCATCGGACGATGGTGAAAACCGGTCACATGCTTGAGACTGTCGGGGAACTTCCACAGCTTACACAGCGCTGAACCGAATTCCTCGTGCGTGGCACCGACCACTAGCTCCTCAGCCTGACGCAGGGTAAGGAAATCATCCTTATTGAACCTGGCAAAGGCTTCGACGAACTGTGCTCGCCTCGTCTGGATCTCGACCATGATGCCCAGATCGTGGATCAGGCCCGCCAGAAAAGCCTCGCCAGACAATCCCAGCAAAAGCCTGTCCGACAACTGCTTGGTCCCCGCAGCCACAGCAATCGAATGCAACCACAGGTCCTTGGCGTTAAAGCCCGGACAGATCTGGCCTCCGCGAAATAACTTGGCAAGGCTGGCTGCAATAGCGATATTCTTGACCGCGTTGAGTCCCAACAGGATGATTGCTCGGTTGATGGATCCGATCTGCCCCGGCAAGCCATAAAAGGCACTGTTGACTACTTTAAGTATTCGCGCCCCCAAAGCCGGATCATTGCTGATGATCCTGTTCAAGTCCCGGGCCGTCGAGTCAG
>CAUZAW010000431.1:0-2535 GCA_963577735.1 Phycisphaerae bacterium
TGGGACTGTTTCTCAAGCAGGGCTCCCAATCGATAATGCGCAGGCCCATCCACCGGCCGCGTGTGAACCAATGCGCGCTGATACTTCACTGCATCATCCAAAAATCCGGCCAGTTCGTACCGTTTGGAGATCCAAGCATTGTCTAGTGGCGGTGGTTGAACGTACCACCTGCCAGCCGTCGTTTTGGTCGCTTGGTCCCGGTCGTCCTGCAATTGCTGCACATCGTCCAGAAGCTGGTCCATGTCGATACGCCCCCGGTAGATCACCCTCAGGTAACCATCGGCGTCAACCAGCAGACTCGTGGGCACCGGCAATCTGATGCGACGGAAAAACAGTGTATCATGCAATAGCTGAAGCTTGTCCAACAGTTCGGCGTCAGCCGAACCACAGGCAAACGGGAACCCCAGTTTCGAGAGCAGTTCCTCGGCATTCTCAACGGTGGTAAGTTTATTTTCATCCAGCCCGTCAACACTCAGTGCGATGATGTTCAGGTTGGCGGCGCGAATATCCTGCTGGCGGTCAATCATTTCGCCTATCTCTGCAAGGCAAGGCTGACACCAGGATGCCCAAAGATTGATCAGCGAGGGATGCTTGATGTTTTCATCCCACGAGACTGCTTTACCTGCAAAATTACGGTACGCCAATTTCGGCATGAGCACCGGCGCCGCCAGCGCCACACGCGTGGCACCCGTCGGTGACCCGGCGTCGAGTTGCGAAGTGCTTAGTTGGACATCCGGTTGAGTCGGGGTCAACAATTGCGCGTCCGGCGTGCCTTGGATAATTTTGTAATATCTGTCAACCTGCAACCCTGTAAACGTCTCTTCATGGCCATCAGGCCAGCGCACAGCCAACTTCTCGACACTGTCATGGTGGCCAAGTCCGAAATGCACCGATTTGCTCGATTGGGAAAGGAATCCGCTGCCGGCACGAAGCGTTCTAACCAGCGTTGTCGGTTCCTTGCCCGCCTCGCCATCTACCGTCAATAACACCCGCGCCCCAATCGCATCCCGATTACACGTTCGCCCCTGTAGTTTCACAGCCAGATAATGATGGTCACCCGGCATGTCGTTGCGAAAATACCGCACCAGCGGGGCCGAGCGATTTGTCGTCCACAGGTCGAGATCACCGTCAAAATCCCAATCCACGGCGGCTAGGCCGCGCCCGTCGTCCGAAACGTCCAACCCACTTATTGCCGAAATATTGCCGAACTGCAAACCGCCCATATTAAGGAATACGCAATGCCGCTCATAGCCGCTGAAAGATCTTCCCTCCGCGACAAGGCGATACGTGGCATCGAATGCCTGGACGTACCGCTGGTTCGATTCACTGTCGAGTGTATCAGTGGGTGATTGCGACACGACCTGCCGCCACCAGAAACTTCACAAATCACCTGTATCTTCGGTCGTAATGAATCCGTTGGTCACGACGATGTCTTGCCAACCGTCGTTGTTGAGGTCTGTAAAAAGCGAACCCCAGGCCCAGCGGCCCATGGTCACGCCAGCTTCAATGCTGGCGTCCCTGAACGTCTCGTCACCGTTGTTGATATACAGGGTATTGCCCCGCGCCAGTCGCCGGATTTGTCCGCGCGTGGTTTGAGACAGGTCGGGGCGAAACTGATCCTGATAGGTGATTCGATTGCCGGCGGCAGAAAACATGTTGGAGATATAGATATCCATCAGCCCGTCCCGGTTGGGATCGCCCCAACTTACTGACATGCCTGAGCCAACGTCCTCCACCCCAGCCCCTTGCGCGATGTTTACAAAATGCCCGCTGTCGTTGCGATAAAGACAGTTTCGCCCAAAGTCATTGGCCACGTACAAATCAGCATCGCCATCGTTGTCGAAATCTTCCCATGAAGCGGCATATGTCCAGCGTTGGTTGTCGACGTCCAACCCGACGAGATCGGTCACATCCGTGAATTGCCAGTCACCGTCGTTGCGCAAGAGAAAATTCTTTGCGCCATTGTTGGCGTCGTGATACGGTATGGGATTGGGCACATCACCGGATTCTTCGTACAACGGGTTGTACCGGCAGGCATAGATATCCAGGTCGCCGTCGTTGTCGTAGTCCGCACATGCCATCGAGTAAGGCAGTTGGACTTGGTTAACTGCACCGCGAAATGTAAACCGGCCGCTGCCGTCGTTGGACATAAACATTACGCCCGGCCAGGTACCCAGCACCAGATCCTGATCACCGTCGTTATCCAGATCAACGAACAGGGCGCTGTTGGTGCGGTCGAGCCAGTCCACCCCCGCCCAGGCCGAGCGATCGGTGACGGTGCCGTCACGTGCGTGCACATACAGCCGATTGGGTAAACCGCCGGGCTGACAGACATAGACATCATCAAGCCCATCGCCGTTGCAGTCGCCTAGTGAAAGCCCGTAATAACCCCCGATGCCGACACCCAGCCTATTCTCCACCCGGCTTGTCCAGTCACCGTGGCCACGCATGAGTTGCTCTTTAAAGCTTGTGTTGCCGCCGAGAGCAGCCTCCGTGCAGTCGGAAAACACATGGTGTGTGCTACTGCTTATTTGC
>CAUZAW010000432.1:0-2534 GCA_963577735.1 Phycisphaerae bacterium
CTTCACCGTGCCGGCTCAAATCACAACTGGCATGATGAAAGTGACGCGTTCTTCTCTGCCATTTCGGAACATCGCTCAGGGCCGGGTAAACGTCGGCCAGCACCCCTTGCAGCAGGGTTGAGTAACCTATGACGCTGACGGCGTAGTTTTTACAGTAGTCCAACACTTCAAATTCAATTGCCCGGGCCAGAATGTTGTAGGCCAATTGGTTGACGACGATCTGATCGCAAAACTGCCGGCTCTCATCCAATCTGATGGGGGCAAAATTGCTGACCCCGATATGGCGGATTTTACCCGCGTCGCGCAGCTTGACGAGTGTTTCAAACGCGTCTGACACGGAAGGCGGGTTATTGATGATGTCCTCATTGTCGGTAAAGTGCCGGACGGCGTGTGAATGCAACGGCCAGTGGATCATGTACAGATCAATGTAGTCGGTACTGAGTCTTTGCAGTGAACCGTGGCAATGAGCCGCGAGCGTGTCCGGGTAACAATTTGAGGGGGAGACTTTTGTGCCGATAACGACGCTTTCTCGATTAATTCCTTTTAGGGCCTCGCCCAGTGCCTGTTCGCTGCGGCCGTCGTTGTAGGCTTCGGCGGTATCGAAATAGTTAATGCCGAGTTCCACGGAGCAGTGCACTATTTTCGTAGCGTCTTGCTGGTCCAAAGGTCCCCAGTAGTCCCCCCCGCCAAAAGACCAACAGCCGGCGCCGATCACAGATAGCTTAAAGTCCGAATTGCCACAGTATCTTTGCTCCATTACCGTTACTTTTTCTCAAGGGTAGCCTTGGTGGCGCCGGTCGAGACACCGCCATCGACAAGCAAGGTCTGTCCAGTCACATAGGCGCTGGCGTCGGAGGCGAGAAAGACTGTGGCGCCGTCAAGATCGTTGGGCTGTCCGGGACGGTTCAGGGGAATGCGGTCGCAGATATATTCCACCCACTCTTTGTTTTCATAAAGAGCCTTCGTTTGTTCGGTGTTGAACCAGCCCGGGGCCAGGCAGTTGACGGTAATTCCATATTTTCCCCAGTCGTCCGCCAGGCTCATTGTCAATTGTTTGACACCCCCCCGGCTTGCACAGTAGGGTGCCAGAGCGGCATAGCCTGCCACGCAGGTGACCGAGCCGATATTAATTATGCGTCCATAGTTTTTCGGGATCATCATCCGCGCGGCGGCCTGGGCGACAAAAAAGGAACCACGGAGATTGGTATCAACCACCAGGTTCCAGTCGTCCCAGGTGACGTCCTCGGAGGCCTTGCGAACGTTGCAGCCGGCATTGTTGACGAGAATGTCAAGCTTGCCATAATACTTCTGCGCCGCGTCCGCCATCTTCTGGATGCTCTCGTAATCGCGCACGTCCAATTCGAGGGGCAGGGCCTGTCTACCAAGCGATTCTATTTCAGACTGAAAAGGTTTCAGGGATTCAGCTTTTCGTGCGGTAATAACAAGATCGGCGCCTGCTTTAGCCAGGGCACGGCCTAGATACTGGCCCAGACCTCGGCTGGCTCCAGTCACGATCGCTACTTTTCCGGTTAAATCAAATAAGGTATCGTTCATAAGACCTTTCTCACGGTTCAAGAATAACTTTCATCAGGTTATCTTCCTGCTCATACAGCCGTTTAAACCATGTGGCACCCTCTGCCAGTGGCGCTGTTGCGCTTATCAACGCATCCACGTCCACGCTGCCGTCGGCGATCATCTCAAGACAAGCCGGGTATTCGCCCGCTGACGCGTAGGACCCGTAAAGCGTCAGTTCGCGCGTTACAATCTGCTGCAGCGGCATGTCGACATTACTGATAACATTGCCGATCATCGTCAGCGAACCGCCTTTTCGCAACGAGCCGATCGCCATGTTGATCGTTTGCTCAATACCGACCGCTTCAAAAGCAATGTCGGCGCCACGGTTATTGGTCTGTTTCAGAACCGCCGCCGGAACGTCACACGCATTTGACAATAGTTTAAAATCAGCGCCAAGCCGCCCCGCCATCTCAAGGCGGCCTTGCTCAATATCCACGGCGATAATCTTCGCGCATTTGGCGGCTCGAAGCACCTGAACGACAAGCAAGCCAATCATCCCGGCGCCGATCACAAGGGCGGTATCCGTTGGAACCACCTGGGTGCGATTTACGGCGTGAACCGCGATAGAAACAGCTTCGACCATTGCTCCCTGCACGAAGGTGAGCGTGTCGGGCAGGCGGTATAGAATATGCTGTGGCACGGCCACATACTCGGCGAAAGCACCGTCCAGGTGGTAGTCGTCACAGGAAACACCGAGTACGCGACGGTTGTCACAAATATTAACCTGGCCCTCGCGGCAATAGGGGCAGGCGCCGCAGTAAACCGTAGAATCAAAGGTAACCCGATCTCCTTTAGTCCAACTTGTGACATTGCCGCCGACCTCTGCGATAATACCGGAGGCTTCATGGCCCATAATCAGGGGTGGTTGGCGACGGCGGGAACTGCCGTCCATACCATGAATGTCACTGCCGTAGATGTCGCAGGCCTTGATGCGGATCAGTACATCGTCTGCGCCAAAA
>CAUZAW010000433.1:0-2527 GCA_963577735.1 Phycisphaerae bacterium
CAATCGGCCTCGCGGCATTCAATGTCTACTCAACTTTTCTCGCATTCTACGATCAGATTTTTGAGTTGGAAAATGAGGTCCGTTTGCGCAGTCAGTGGTGAAACGGGCAAGCCCTCCGCAGACGAAACTCGGTTGTTTCTCGTACAGACCTTGACCGCCAGGGTCCATGCCGACTGATGATGGCTAGGCCCAGACGAGAAAGAAAACGGCCAATCCCGTACCCAGCAGGGCCGCGCCGTAGCAGACAACCGGCAATATGCCGCCGAGGCCCTTGAGCCCGAGATCCATTGCCACATAGCGGAATCGGTGTGCCCAATGGAACAGGGGCAGAAAGATGAGCAGGAACAGGTAAATCCGGGTTAGTGGATGTCCAGCTAATTCCCGCAAACCCTCGGCCGAGATCCAGTTAACCGAAAAAGCAATGGCAGTAATGATGATCGTGACCGGATAAAAGAAGGCTGCCACGACGCCACCGGCCGAAAAAAGAGACCACCAAATTGGTTCATTCGACTTTACCATAGACTTTACCTGTACATCGACACCATCCACAGAATAATAACCGACACAACAAACCAAGCGAAATAATGCACGGCCGCGATAAGGACCGGGCTGACACGCGACTCACCACGCCAGATAACCAACACCTTCGGGGTCAGGTTCAGCCAGGTGACGGTGTGATACAAAACCATCGGCAGCGCGATAACCTGCAGGACAATCACCAATCGGTGTTGCAGCAAGGCGGAAAAACCATCGGCATCGCCGATTCGCGAAGCCAGGATCAACAGGAACAGCGCGTAACCACCAACAAATAAACAGGTCAGCTCGCGGACCATGAACATGAAATACGACTTCCGCTTCAGCCACCAGTTCGATGGCATGGGGCGTATGTACTCCCTGCTTTTTGTATCCTCTGTTGTCATCTGCTCTTCACGTCTCTTTTTCCCCACGGCACCAGCACCGAATGATACCAGTCCTTCGTGGCACTTACCTTCGCCTGCTGGATCGCCCCGGCAGGGTCAACATTTTTTGGACAGACCCGAGTACAATCTCCCACGAACGTGCATTCCCAGATTCCCTCATGGCTGAAGATCACCTCGGCTCTTTCCTCCGTGGCACCGTCGCGTGAGTCGAGGTTGTACCGCTGCGCAAGTGCGATGGCAGCCGGCCCGATAAAGTCCGAATCCTGTCCGTATACCGGGCACGCTGAATAACAGAGCATGCAATTGATACACATGCTGAATTGCTTGTATTGCGCCAACTCGGCAGGGGTTTGCCGGTATTCGCCTTCCGACACCGGCTTTTCTTCCTGGGGAACAAGCCACGCCTTGACCTCGGTTAGCTTCTCCAGGAAATCCTCCATATTGATTACCAGGTCACGTATAACCGGAAAATAATTGAGTGGTTCCACACGAATTGTCGCCGGATGGTAATCCCGTATGAACGCCGCGCAGGTCAACTTCGGATCGCCGTTGACCATCATCCCACAACTTCCACAAACACCCATGCGACAGGACCAGCGAAACGTGAGCGTTCCATCGATCTCATCCTTGATGTGGTTCAGCGCATCGAGAACCACCCAGTCTTCAAAATAGGGCACTTCGTACCGCTGAAAAGTAGGTTCCTCTTCCTCCTCTGGACGGTAACGAAATACCTCCAAAACGACAGTCTTGTCCGTCCCTTTAGCTTCACTTGCTGCCATAAACACGTTCTCCTGGGGGCCAGCGTGTGATCACCACGTCGAGATACTCAATGCGTGGGTCATCACCTTCCGCATGATAGGCCAGTGAATGTCTGAGATACTGTTCGTCATCCCGCTCTGGGTAATCCATACGCTGATGTGAACCTCGCGACTCCCTACGGGCCAGCGCACTGTGGGCCAGCGCCTCTGCCACATCCAGCATGTACTCCAGCTCTAGGGCGGACGTAAGTTCCGTGTTAAAGGTCAGACTGTGATCGGCAAGTTCAACCTTGCCAAACCGTTCCTTGAGTTCTCGGATCGTGCCACAGGTCTCCTGTAGCGATTTTTCATCGCGGTAAATACCTGCCCCGGCCTCCATTGTCGTCGTTAATTCTTGTCGGATTCCAGAGATAGACTCACTGCCATCACCAGGCTGGAAAAATTGCTGCCGTATCCGCTGCTGCTCCTGTGCCGCCTGAGCAGTGATTTCCTCGGCCGCGATCCCCGTCGATTGCGATCCGAACCGGACTGCCGAGCGGGCCGAGCGGGCGCCGAACACCAGTAGCTCGGTCAGCGAATTGGAACCGAGGCGGTTCGCGCCGTTGATACTTACGCAGGCACATTCACCGGCGGCAAACAGGCCCGGCAATGGTGTCTCACCGTCGATATTGGTGTGTACGCCACCCATCACGTAATGAACCACCGGTCGGACCGGAATTAGCTCGTGTACCGGATCGATACCGACGTAATTCTGGCATAACTCGCGCACGAAGGGGATCTTCTTGTTGATCTTTTTTTCACCCATGTGCCGCACGTCAAGGTAAACGTAATCCCCATAATCCCCGTCGA
>CAUZAW010000434.1:0-2518 GCA_963577735.1 Phycisphaerae bacterium
AACCGCACCTCAATCGGCCGCGTAATCCGATACGTCCCCGGCGGAAAATGCAGCACCCCGTCCCCCTCCTTCAACGCGTGCCCAATCGCCTCCGTATCATCCGCCTTCCCATCCCCCGCCGCCCCAAATCGTCGTACATTGCTCATGGCCGAAAACCGTGCCCGCGCGGCCCCACCCTGTCAACGCCTCGGCGAGCCAATGGTCACCCCTGACAAAGCACTTTTCAGGCGTGGGATTCGATGTTCGTTGGGTTCGATTCCCAAAACACATCCCACTCTTCTCCACACTATCCCAATTGGAGTCTGTGGGTTTGAGGGATTTCTCTGATTGGGTTCAGAGGATGGTCAGAGAGAGGAGGTGAGATTGCCGAGATGCCAGACTTCGCCGGTCTTGCGCAACAAAAAGAGGAATGATATAATCTGGGTAAGGGGGAGGTGTGATGCCTCACAGATGAAAGGCAAACGATGAATCGCAACGCATATCAGATTCCACGCCGGACGTTTCTGAAGGGAGCGGGGGTGTCCTTGGCACTGCCGTTCCTGGACATCATGTCTCCGGCGATCAGCTACGCCAAAGCGAAAGCCGAGCGAGCCGATCCGGTTCGGCTCTGTGTGCTGTACAAGGGGTGCGGTGTGAATCCGCATTCGTGGGATATCTTCGCCGGCACGGAAACGGAGTTTGAGCTGTCCAAAATCCTGCGGCCACTAGCGCCAGTTCAAAAGGACATTCTCATCCTAGGCAATCTCGACAACGAAGGTGTATCGTCCCACATGGACGCTCCGGGTACCTTCATGAGTGCCACGCGGCATCGCGACAAAAACCGGTATTCATTCGACCAACAAATCGCCGATCACATCGGGAGCCAGACGCCTATCAAGTCCGTGCAACTGACCGCCGACAATGTCTGGAAGCAGCACCCATGGCTAAACGTTCTCTCGCACGACAAAACGCATCAGCCAATGCGCGGCCAGCATGATCCACAGTCGGCGTTTGATTTGATTTTCAAAAATTCAGCGCGCGCAAAACGCCAAACGGAACTGGCCAGCGTTCTGGACGGTGTGAAGGCCTCCTCCTCGTCGCTACTACGAAAGGCCAGTTCCCAGGATAAGCAGGTGTTGCAGCAGTACTTCGATTCGTTGCGTGATGTGGAGAAGAGCATCGAGCGGGCGCGGGCCAACGGCCAGGTTGCGGCGACGGATACTAAGTTGACGGAAATCGACCCATCCCTTGAAGTGGGTAATCTCGGTGAACGCATCAAGGCAATGATGGATTTGATCGCACTGGCCTTCTGGACCGACTCCACGCGCGTCGCCTCATGTATGCTCGCCAATACGAACAGCCGCATCCATTACAACTTCATGGGTGTGAACGCAGAGTTTCATTACGTGTCGCACCACGTGCGCAACAAAAAAGTCCTGCCGGCCTACGACAGCATCAACATGTGGCACACGGCGCAGTTGCGGTACTTGATCGAGAAACTGAAGACGTTGCCGGACGGCAGTAGCACGGTGTTCGACAACTCGTTGATCCTTTGGGGCTCGGGTATCAAGCACGGCGATTACCATTCGCTGGCCGATCTGCCGCTGGTCCTTGCCGGCGGCGGTGGTGGGCAGGTAAACTTGGGCCGGCATGTGCGTTACCCCAAGGCGCAACCATATGCCAACCTGCTACTCACGCTGATGAAACTCGTGGGTGCCCCGGCGCCGAGCATTGGCAATTCCACCGGACTGCTTCCGGGCATCACTGACCAGGCAAATTTCGCGCCCGTCAACCCGGATGATGGCAGCTGGAAGATCACCAAGTCGGATGGAAAGACGCTCACCGCCAAGGGCCTGTTGCGCATTGAGATTGAAGGAGAGCAGGAATATTATCTCCTGCGCCTATCCGACAAGAGCGACCTTAGGATTCAGGTTCCATTTATGAACAATCACCGGCTGCGCTTCGACCGAAACGTCGGTAAGGTGGTGACCCTGACCGGGCAATATAAGGAGAACGGTGGCAAAAAGGTCGTCGTGTCCCTCAAGTCCGCCAGGGCGCAATAACCGATGATGCTGGCCCGCCAACCACTCCTGGCTGCCTTCGCCGCCTGTGCATTGGCCATTGACTCGGCCCAGGTGTATGCGGCCGAATTCGCTGCGGCCGCTGAAGTAATCGAAGACCGTTGCATGTCGTGCCATGACAGCGACATCAGGAAAGGCGGAATAGATTTAACGCCGCTGCTCGAGCGGGCCAACGCGTCCTACGGCAAGCACACCAAGCTTTGGGTGCGAGTCGAAAAGATGGTGGGGCGAGGCGAGATGCCGCCTAAAAACAAGAAACCGCTGGAGCCCAACCAAAAGCAGGCAATCCAGAATTGGTTCCACCAGTCGTTCGTGCTGCGCGAGGGCAAGGCACACATCGGGCCCACGCCGTTGCGGCAGCTGACACGGTATGAATTTGAAAACACGCTGGAGTCCGTGCTGGCAATCTCACTCAAGGCGCCCTATCGCGACACGATCACCGGCCGCATCGAGGTTTC
>CAUZAW010000435.1:0-2516 GCA_963577735.1 Phycisphaerae bacterium
TGACCGCTGGAAGATCCCCGCAGGCCAATCGCGTGTCCTGGCCGATATCGCCGGGCCCGGCCGGATCACCCACATCTGGATGACGCAACGCGCCAATTACCGCCAATGCCTTATCAAGATCACCTTTGACAACGCCCGGTCTCCCAGCGTGCTCTGCCCACTGGGAGATTTCTTCGGCCTCGGACACAACATCGTTAATTCATACGAGTCGCTGCTCTTTACCGCCTCCACGAAACATGACAACCAGTTCAACCAAGGCTGCGCGTTGAACAGCTACGTGCCGATGCCGTTTCGGCAGCGCGCCGTCGTCGAAATCATCAACGAAAGCAAGCAAGAGCACCTCCAGTATTTCTATGTCGACTACGAAACTCTCGAGAAATTTCCAGAGTCGGCCGGCTATTTTCACGCGGAGTTCCGCAGGACCAATCCGTTCGGGGGCTGGGGCGGAGGCGGGAACATGGTCAACAAGGAAAAGGTCGCGTGGGAAAGTAATTACGTGATCGCCGACACCACCGGCCAGGGCCAGTACATCGGCTGCAACCTGTCCGTGACGAACTTCCAGGGTGGGTGGTGGGGCGAGGGCGACGACATGATCTGGGTTGATGGCTATAAGTGGCCCCCCGACCTGCACGGCACCGGCAGCGAGGACTACCTGAACCAGGCCTGGGGCATGCAGGACAACGCCTTCCTGCGTAATGGCTCATCGATCTGGGAAGGAAACACCGGCGGCTACCAGACCAGTTACGTGCATCATCTTGAGAATCCCGTGCCGTTTTCAAAATCCATCAAGGTGACAATCGAACACGGCCACGCCAACAACCTGCGCAACGAGATGAGCAGCGTCGCATACTGGTATGCGCAGAAACCCACGCGGGTCGCCAAGCCGCCCTCAGTCGCCAAGCGCTTGCCGGTGCTGAAGGACAACCAGGGTAATTGGATTTATGACAAGAAGAACCAGTGCCCGGGCAAGCCTGTCAAGCCGACCGCCGAAATGAGAAGGACGCCCGTTAAAAATGGGGGCCTAGGACGAAGATGACCTGCCGTTAAAAATGACAACCAGCTCTGGGGCAGGGAACAGCCTGCCCGCCAAAGCCATCAGGAAAAATCATCTTGTTCAAAACGCGCGTGATCGAACCTTTATTCAAACACCGGCCCATCCTTGCAGCGATGGAACATTGCGCGGTACTCCTCGGTCCCATCATCATCCATGTATGACGTTTCAACCTGGTCCGCGTAGCCACGCTGCGGCATGACCGCAAGGTCCGGCATGCACAGAAAGTTCCGCTGCTCTTCCGGGTCATGGATGAAACTGAGCGTGCGCCCGTCCGGGTACCGGCACTGGACGATGAACGGATCGCACGTCGGCATCGGCAGGCCCTTGAGCCTTTCCAGTTCGTCACGATCCAGCGTCACGCCCAAGCCCGGCTCATCGGGCACCTTCACGTAACCATTGATAATTTCAAGACGCTGCCGCACCACATCGCTCTTCCAAACAAGGCCGTCGGTATAGTGCGCCAGGGTCGCAGTGGGAAACGTGCAGCTCATCTGGGCTATGAACGACAGGGTCAGCGTACCACCACCATTTTGAATCCAGAACGGCCGCTTGAATCCAGCCAGCCACGCCGCCCGCTGTATGTGATTGCCGATGGTGTAGCCGCCGTTGCCGTAGCCGTCAGCCGCCTCGGCTCGCAGTTCGGTCATAAGGTCGAAGGCCGTACCGTGTATGAGGATGGGCAGTGGGCTCTGCTCCCGCAGCAGGCGATAACCTTCCAGGTCGCGCTGGTCTATCGGATCCTCGACTGCGCCGGCGATGGGGAATTTCGCCAACTCGCGGATCACGGAAACCGTGTCGTCGTTCGTGCCGCCGCCGTTGAAGTCATACTGAATTTTAAAGCCCGGCGGCGCGGCGCCCTGCATGGCCCGGGTCTGCTCGATCACGTTCTGAACCGATGACACGTGATACTTCATCCACGTGTAACCCATCTTAGCAAAACGCCGCACACTTTCGGCCATCACCGTGGGCGATTGCGATACGGTCCATGACCCTATCGGCACCCAATTACGCACTTTGCGTCCAAACAGCTTCCAGGCTGGCACGCCTGCGTGCTTACCCATCAGGTCGTACATCGCCTTGCCTATGAACAGCGACGTGTCGTCGCCTATCCAGTCGAACGGGTCGGTGCCGATATATTTTTCGCGCACATCCTCCGGGACAAAACCGCCCTCGCCGACGCCCTCGAGCCCGACGTCGGTATGAACGATGAAGACGCAGCGCTTCAGGCCGCTGCTGCCGTGGAAATGCAACAGGCCGTCAGCGAGCCAATCGTGGAACTCAAGGGTAATGGGGTGACACTCGATGCTGGTGATGCGCATGCGTTACGCCTCCTGCTCATACATTCGACATGGACTTGGCCCAAGGGGTACGACCGGACAACGTTGGTTTCAATGCACGGTTCCGAAACAGACGGAGCAACAGGACCCGTCTCAATATCCAGCCGGTTGGTTACGCCCCAATT